>DAOUHP010000024.1:0-31752 GCA_034428575.1 Dehalococcoidia bacterium
TCCACGCTGAACGTTCCCATGAAGTCGCCTGCCTCCGTCCGTTCTACCGCCTATCGTAGCGCGCCTCCGCCCCATCGGGATAGGGGCGCGTGTCGCGCGTTATGCTGCCGGTGCCTGGATGAGCGCGAGGCCGTCTATGGCGCTGAAGTCGCGGTCGTGCGCGGCGAGGGGGCAGCCGAGCGACAGGGCAGTCGCGGCTACCCATGCGTCGGGATGGCTGAGCAGCCGGCCCTTGCGCTCCTGCGATGCGCGCGATCGGGCCGTCTCTGTCACCAGCGAATCGTCAGGCCAGACGACCGCGTAGTTATCAAGGTGTCTCCTCAACTCGTCCTGCCTGCGTGCCCCCCCCCAGCCTGCTTTGAAGGCTCCGAACCCGGCGCTGCTGGGTGGAAGTACCGGCATCGACGGCGACGTGCGGGCTCTGCGGTGGGGAGATCGCCGAAGTGGTGAAACCTGAAGACTTCCGCATCCCCCGCGCCGGTGGACACGCGACCCTAAGGGGCTCCCCCCGTTGGCCGCCCCACTCTACTACCCAGCGGCGCGCTAGACGGCCTCGACGTGGTAGCGTCGTCGGCCCGGTCTGCGGGCTGCTCAAGCCCGCGCTCTGGTGGCGTCTCGGGCTTGTTCGACGATCCGCATAACCTCATCGGCTGCGCTGATGAGGAGTTGGCCGAATCCCTTTGTGAAGTGGCCGGAACTGGCCGCGTGCGCCTCAGTCTGGTAGAGGAACACGCGCGCCATGCCATACTCCAGCCCCTCCCGCTGCGTATCGGTGAACGTGTAGGCAATCAGCCCGTTGTCGGCGAGTCGGCAGGCGGAGTCCGTCACCCGTTCGAGTCGCCGGAGGTAGTCGGCGCGTCTCATGTCCGCGCCTCGGCCTGCGGCGCGAGCTCGAACCCCGCGCGCCGGAGCGTGTCCAGGGCGTCGGCGCGCTTGCGGGGGTGAGCCTGCTCGATCATCGTGAACAGGTCGGGAACCTTGACCGCTGCCATCACCTGGTAGAGAACCTCGTCCATCATCGCACCTTCCAGCGTATCCCCGCGTCTCGCCCAAAGGCCGGACGGTCGCGCCCTCGTCGTGGGAGAAGAAGCAGAGCCGATCTGCGCCGCTCTGAGTCTGCGCGTCTACGCGCTTCCTTATGCTGCGCCTCGACCATACTTCTTCCAGGGTATGGAACGAAATCACGCGATGTCGACCTTCGATTCGGTCCCGGTAGAACAAGTACAGAGGGTCGTCAGGCATCCTGTTGAACAGTATCGATGTAACGCTCGTATCCAGCACGATGGCCGGAACAACCATGCTCATCTATATCCCGTCCCGCGCCTCGTGGACCACACGGATGAAGTCTTCAACGTCAAAGGGCTCGCTGGCCCTGACGTCATGCTCGGGGTTGTAGGGCTTCACCCTCGCCAGCGCTTCTTCCAACTCCTCGCTGCTGAACGGCTTGTTGCCCCTCGGCGGGATGATCTCCTCGACGTGAAAGACTTCGTATTCGTCGTTCGCATTGAAGCGCGCCTTACCCGCAACGGTCACGAAGCGCGTCGCGTAGCGCTGCATCTCCACGTCGAAAGCAGGGGGGAACCGCAGCGGAACATGGCGCTCGCTCGGGAACGGGCGTGTCGGGTGAAGCTGGGCGGTCCGCTCCCGCCAGTTCACCTCCATGAGCATGCCATGGGTGCGCGCGGGTTCGAGCGCCCCTTCTTCGGGAACGGGACGGGAACTCCGCCGCTTTCGCGTGTTCGTGGCCACGGCTGGCCTCCGTCCGTTCTACCGCCTATCGTAGCGCGCCCCCGCCACGTTGGGGTAGGGGTGCGTGTCACAATCTTCTGACACCGGCCTCTTACGCGGTCGCGCCTGCGTTCGCTACGCTGGTCGTATGCCCGGCGTTCACGCAGCACCCATAGACCGCGTCTATAGCTCAGCCCCGCAGCTATGGATCAGGTCTATGGGTCCGGCGGAGAAACTTGAAAAACATGGCCATCTTGAGATTCTTGATGCTGCGGGGCCACGGAAGCAGGCCGTGGCCATGGAAATCGCCATATTAAGAATCTCAAGGAGGCCAAATGGCATCGGCGGTCCACTCGTAAACCAGGCATCAAGGGGGCCAGCGTTCGGGCGGGTTGGCCGCCTTGATCGGAGCCTGTTTCCCCCTCACCCGCTTGGCGGGCGAGGGGCCTGCTGCAAGTGGCCCGTGATGGACCACCCCATCCTGCGCATCCTGTCCGGCCCTGGGGACGCCCGAACGCCTCTAGTCCCGGATGTCCTGCAGGAACCACTCCGTCGGCAGTTCGCGCGCGAGCCCTTCCTCTTTCGCCTTGCGGTAGACGACCGAGCCGACCGCCGCGAACTGCAACCCCTGGTTGCCGGAGTTCAGGTAGAGCGTGATCTCGTCCCGCGACGTGCGGCCGACCCTGCCGCCCGCGAGGTCGTTGAACGTCGGCGTCTCGTCGGTCCCTCCGGCGTTCACCCGCGCCTCGCGCAGCCGGGCAGGGAGGCGTTGCTTCTGCTCCTCCGTCCCGCCGATGTAGTCGCCGCGGTTGTACCCGTCGCCCATGCTTCGCACGTCCTCGCCGGTCGGCCGGGAGTGCGCCACGCCTTGCTTGACCGTGACGTCGGCGCGCTCGAACACCCGGGCGTCCAGCTCGCCCCGCACGTCGGTCACGTGCTGTCCGGGCGAGAGCCAGTCGCCCTTCAGCGCGGGCTCCATCGCGTTCGTGCAGGCGGAGACGATGTCCGCGCCCGTCACCGCCGCCTCCGGCGTGTCCACGGCCTGCACGTCAATCTCCAGCTTCGCCGACATCTCCTCGGCGTAGCGCTCCCGGTTCGCCTTCGTGGGGCTGAACACCTTCACGCTGCGGATGTCGCGCACCGCGGCGAACGCCTCCAGGTACGTCCGCGCCATGCCGCCGGAGCCCAGCATTCCCACGGTGTGGGAGTCGGGCCGCGAGAGGTACTTCGCGCCGAGCCCGCCGCCGCCGCCCACGCGCATGTGCTGCAGGATGCCGTCGTTGATGAGCGCCAGGGGCTCGCCGTCGCGCGTGCTGAACAGGAAGATCAGCCCGCAGTAGGTGCCCGGCTCCATGCAGTACTTCTCCTCCTTCCAGTAGCCGTGCTCGTCGCGCGGCCAGTAGAGGATGTCCGACTTCATACGGATGGCGAACACGCCCAGCGCGTCGCTCGCGCCCTCCATCGTGCCCCAGCGATAGTAGCCGTCCGGGCGCTCCGCAGGCATGTACAGGTCGATGCGGGGCCGGTGGACGGACTCGCCCGTGGGCAGGCCGCGGAACGCGTAGTCCTGCGCATCTATGCACTCGTCCATTGGGAGCAGCCGCTCCACGGTCGCGTTGTCTATGAACAGCATCTCGTCCTCCTTGTTCTTCCCCTCTCCCTGCAAGCGGAGAGGCATTTTGTTCTTTCCCTCTCCCTACAAGGGGAGAGGCATCTTGGGCTTCCCTCTCCCTCTGGGAGAGGGCCAGGGTGAGGGTGCTCTGGCGGGGCCGGGAAGGGTGCCCCCTTCCCACAGACTGGACCTCCCTCTCCCTCTGGGAGAGGCCTGGGGTGAGGGTGTCTCGCTGCGGGGTGAGGCTCCTAGTCCACCGTTGGAGTCTGGTGCTCGAGGAACATCTCCTTGCGCTGCTCGCCGGACTGCTCGATCGCCAGCAGCAGTTCGATCGTGGCGTTGCCCCAACGCGCGTTGGCGGGCAAGGGACGGTCCGTGACGATGGCGTCGTAGAACGTGTTGAGCCTGCCGTCGCGGCCGTCTTCCACGGTAACGAGCGGGATCTCGGTGCGTTCCTTGTTGCCGTAGACGGTAAGCCCTCCGGGCGAGAGCCGCACGTCGGCGTCGTCGAAGCTCACCATGAGCGGCCCGCCCAGCAGCCAGCCCGCGCTCGACGGGCCGGTCGGCGGCTCCGGAGGGCCGGCCCGACCGAGGCCGTACCGCTCCGCGCGCGCTGCCGCCTCCTCCCAGTCCGGGTCGGTGGCTTCGGCCAGTTCCCGGCGCGCCGCGGCGTGCTGCTCGGGGTTGGGGAAGATGCCGTCCCTGCCAACGCCATGCATGAACTCACGCGAGTCCCAGTGGTCGTAGCCGCTGTAGACGGCGGTGCAGAAGACGCCGTCCTCGAATTCCAGGTACGCGGCGTGCGCGCCCGGCACCCGGCGGGCGGGGTCCCACGCGGCTGCGGTGCCGCGCACGCTCCGTACCATGCCGCCGCCTATCGTGCGGATGATGTCGAACTGGTGCGGCCCTTGCCGCCAGAGGATGCCGCCGCCGGGCCCCGGCGTCAGCTCCTCCCCCGAGCGCGGGCGGTACAGCCAGTCCTGGTAGCGCCAGTGGTGCATCATCCGCAACGCACCGAACTCGCCGGTGCGCACCATCTCCCGGATGCGCAGCACGCGCGGTTCGAAACTGTGTTTCACGTTCACGCCCAACAGCACTCCCTGGCGCTCCGCCGATTCCGCAAGCGCCGTGCCCTCCTCCACGTTCACCGTCATCGGCTTCTCGATGAGCACGTTCTTGCCGTACGACATCGCCAGTTCGCAGTGCTGGGAGTGCAGCACGGTCGGCGTCGCGATGTAAACGAGATCGATGCGCGGGTCCCTGCACATCTCCTCGGCGCTCGTGTGGGTTGCGGCGTCCGGGAAGTCCTGCTGGAAGCGGCCCAGAATCTCCGTGTCGAGGTCCGCCGCCGCGATGATCTTGAACCGCGGGTTGAACGCCATCCGCGGCACCATGGCAACGGCCGCGCCGCCCAGCCCGATGATGCCGATGCCGAGCACGGTCGAGTTCTCAGTGGTCATGCGCCCTCCTCCTGCGAGGCTCCGGATGCGGCGCAGGATAGCATCTGGAAGGCAAGGGGAGTGGAGCCACCCAACTATGCCATCCACCCCTTGCCGTGCCATGCGTTGACGTCCTACGATTCCACTATCAGGCAGCGCACGTGCCGACTACTTCCGCTGCCAGAGGACACGCATGACATCACAAGAGCGAATGGCTCAACTCTCCAGAGCGATCACTAACCTGTCGCGGGCTATGAATATGATGGTCGACCAGCAGGAACAGCGTGACCTGCAGGCCTTTCAGCACGAGGAACGAATACGAACCAGCGAGGAACGAATACGCGCCAGCGAGGAACGGATACGCGCCAGCGAAGAACAGCTTCGCGCTATCCATGCGGACCTGGCCGAGAAGACCGTCCGCATCAGGGAACTCATCGGTGTTGCCAACCAGATACAGGCGGAGATCGCCCGTCTCGACTCCGCTTCCTGACCCCCGCTCAACCCGGCTGCGGCCTTTGCCTTGTGCCGCCCCGCGCCCTATGCTTCCGCGACAAGGTAGACCACCCACTCACGCGGCGCGTAGCCGCACAGGAGGCCCATATGGCAAGCATCGTCCTCGGCATAGGCAGCTCGCACGGCCCCTCGATCCAGACCGACCCCGTCGGCTGGCCGCGACTCGGCGACGCCGACACGCGCGACCCGCGCTTCGACTACCAGTCGCTGCTCGCCAACGCGCCGTCCGACATCGAAGCGCAACTGACGCCCGAGAAGCAGCGCGAACGCTACGAGGCCGCCCACGCCGCCATCGGCAAGTTGCGCACCGCGCTCGACGATGCTCGTCCAGACGTGCTCGTCGTCATCAGCAACCCGCACCGCGTCTGGGCGGACGAGACGCGCGCCGTCTTCGCCGTCATGCGCTCCGAATCGTTGCCGGTCGCCGAGCGCCAGGACTTCGACCCCGACGCGCGGTTCCGCTCGAACGAGGAGCGGCGCGCGCCGGTCATCAACGACCGGCCTGGCCAGCCGCAGCTCGCGGAGCACCTCATCACGGCGCTGAACGACGACGGGTTCGACGTCGGCTGCGGTGACAACGTACGCGACGGCCACGCTCTGGACGACGCGTTCGCCTACGCACACCACTTCGTCATGCCGGACGAGAGCCTGCCTGTCGTGCCTTTCATGGTCAGCCGCTACCTGCCATACCAGGCGAGCGCGGCCCGCTGCTACGCGCTCGGCGGTGCGTTGCGCCGCGCCATCGAATCGTGGGACGCGGACGCCCGCGTCGCGCTCATGGCGTCCGGCGGGCTCAGCCATCAGATCATCGACGAAGAGCTCGACCGGGGCGTCATCACCGCACTGGAGAGCGGCGACGCGCAGGCGCTCGGGGCGCTGGAGCGCGACCGTTTGAACGGCGCGCCCGGCACGCCGGAGATACTGAACTGGGTGACGGTCGCAGGCGCGATGTCCCCGGGCACGATGACGCTGCTCGACTACCTGCCGTGCTACCGCTCGCTCGCGGGTACCGGCCATGGCCTCACCTTCGGCACCTGGGGATAGAAAACCGCATCAGGAGAACACTCACTTGGAACTCACAGAAGCACTTCCGTTCATCGAAGCCAACCACTTCGCCATCGTCAGTACCGTAGGTGCGTCTGGACGGGCCCAGGCCACTGTGGTCAGCGCCGGGTTGGTCGACGGGCAGATCGCGTTCGTCTCACGCGCTGAGACGGTCAAGGTGCGCAACGCGCGCCGCGCCGGCCACTGCTCCGTCACACTCCTCAACCCGGACAACCGGCGCTACGTAACCGTGCAGGGCGCGGCCGCAGTGCACGACTGGGACAACACCGACGAACCCGCCCTGCTCGATCTCCTGCGGGGAGCATACGGCGCGGCGGGGCGCCCGCCGGAGACGTGGGACGACTTCGATGCAGCGATGCGCGAGGAACGGCGCACCGTCGTGCTCGTCACGCCGGAGCGTGTCTACGGCAGCCTCCGGGTGCGAGGCTAGTCCGACATGACCTCCATGTTCGCGCCTGCCTCGGTGTAGACCACCTCCGGCATCGTGGAGGCCACGCCGTTCTGCCGCAGCTTCTCCTGGAAGAACTGCCGGACGTACGGGTCCTCAAGGTGGTAGGGGATGGCATTGCCGCCGTCCGTGATGTCGGCGTGCTGCCTGATGAGTTCCCCTTCCTCCGCGAAGTCGTTGGCCCGGTTCCGGCTCGACTCAGGGTTGCCCGGCATCGGGCCGGTGTAGTTGAAGACGCGGAACGGGTCTTGTCCAACTGCAAAATGCTGGTGGAACCAGTTGGCCGGACCGGGCGCGGCGCTGATCAGCCCGCCGGGGACGTACTCCTGGATCTTGACCAGGTCGCCCTTGCCATCCTGCCATGGCGTCAGGCCGCCCTCGTTGCTGGGCCACGTCCAGGAGAATCCCTCTCCCTTGCAGCAGACGAGGACGGCCCCGGAGGCGTGGGCGTGCGCCTTGGCGTAGCGCCCGCTGGGGTACTCGGCGAGCCATCCCTGGATCATCGTGTTGCCGACCTGGTTCGGCGCGACCCACCGGAAGCCGGGGCCCCGGTTGTTGTCCAGCGGGAGGTAGGCGTTCTGGATGTCCGGCAGCAGGTTGGAGGTCACCATGGCGCGCCCACGCACCGGCTGCGGCTCGATCTCGTCGTTCGGGTGCCAGAAGTCCTCCAGGTTCCCGCCGAGCCGATCGTCGAAGTTGAACTCGCAGTTGAACACGAAGTCCATGTTCTGGAACGCGTTGATCGTCCGGGGCGCGGTGTTGACCGCGAGGAGCAGGGCGGGGGCCGACGACGCGTTGATGATGCGGAAGTTGGCGTTCAGCGGAATCGCGAACAGGCTCCACGGCTGCCACTCGAACGCGGTCATCGCCGTGTCCCCGTTCCGCCAGACCTCCGTGCTGCCTCTCCCCTCCAGCACGATATAGCGCTCCTCGTACATCTGGCGCTGGGGAAGGAGTGCGCCCCGCGGCGGCACCTCCACGACGAACATGCCGGTCGCGTTGTTCGTGCCGGTCACCTGGATGTACGTGCCCTTGCCGCCGACGCGCTTCCACTCGGCCCGCGGCAGCTCGCGGGAGTCGCGCACGCCCACGCCCTTGAAGACAGGGATTCCCTCGGCGCGCTGAAACTTCTCCCACGCAGTCGCGAGCCGCACGGTGTAGCTCGTGCCGCCCCCTTCTCCCTCCTTGTGCCACCCTGCGCGCCGGTTCCCGGTCGGCTCCACGTACCTCGGTTCCGTCATCGTCTCTCTCCTCCTGGTGAATGCGCTTGGCATTCCAACATTCTATTGTCATTCCGAGCGCAGCGAGGAATCTCTCTGGATGCGTCTGTTATCTGCCCCCTGGTGCCCTGAGAGATGCTTCGGCTCCGCTGAACATGACACGAGCAGGGGCGGCCCAGCGCCGCTTGGTCCAACGCTGCCTATCGCTGCGCGCCGACCGTCACGTCATGTATCTGCTTGAGGATGTCGTCGTCGCTCTGCGTAACGTCGATCTCGGCGCGGAACGGCTGCTTCCATTCCACGGGCAGGCTGTAGTAGATCTCCAGCCGGTTGTCCTCCGGATCGCGGAAGTAGACGCTCGCCGTGTTGCCATGCGTAACAACCGAGTCGATCTTCACTCCGTCCTCGACGAACCGGTTGTGGAACTCGCGCACATCCTCGACCGTGTCCACGTGAAACGACATCTGCTGCACGACCTTCACGTCGGCGTCGCCCGTCCTGCCGGGCATCAGCAGTAGTTCGTGGTGCTCAGATCCCGGCTGTGCTGACAGGAACACCATCCCGCGCTCGGCGCTCTCGTCCGTGACCGTCATACCGAGCACACGAGTATAGAAGTCGCGCATCGACGCAAGGTCATTCACGAATAGTCCAACGTGTCCCAGTGACGTCACCTTCGCCATGGCGAAACCTCCTGGATTCATCGTTCGTGAGGGTACTCGGCAGTATGCCTGCCGTGCAACGCTAACGTCCGTCCACGCGGCGTCCCACGAATACGACGTCGCGCTCAACGTCGCCCAATTCGGTCGCACCCGGCATGAATCCCCACCGCTCGAACCCGGCACCCTCGAACAGGGCAAGGCTCGGTCCGTTGTGGCCGAAGATGATACCGATCAACACACGTAGCCCGAGGGCTGGGGCTGCGGTGACGGCTGTCTCCAGCAGCGCAGCAGCGATCCCCTGTCTGCGGTACGCGGCAGCCACGTAGACGCTGACCTCCGCCGTGATGTCCCACGCCGGGCGATTGTAGAACGTCCCGAGGCTCAGCCAGCCTGCGACCTCGCCGTCGCGCTCGTCGACCCACATCGGATGACGATCGGGAGAATGCGCAGCGAACCATTCACGCCGCGATTCGACCGAAACCGGCTCCGTGTCCGCTGTCGCCATGCGTCCCGGCACGGCCGCGTTGTAGATGGCGACGATTGAGGGCAGGTCGGCGTCAACCGCTGTGCGGATCATGACGTCGCCCCCTCACGGGTCCCGGCGGCGCTTCACTCGGAGGCTGCCTCGGCCAGCAGGTCGCGCGAGTCGAAGCCACCCTCCAGGATGCCGAAGATGATCTCCCAAGCGCCGCCCCGGTTCACGAGGCAGGGCACCTGGTGGTTCTGGTCCGGGCTTTGCCAGACGGTCCCCGGAAACACGAGCGCGTAGCGCTGCAGTTCCTCCGGTATCCCGTCCGGGTGGTCCATCAGGTATTCGGCCTGGCGCTGTCCAAGGAGGCCCTCGATGCCGAGGATCAACTCCACCATCGGCTCGCCGATGAGGTCCTCCGTACCCTGAGCGAACGCGCCGCCTCGGATGTTTGCGCCCCTGACGACCGGCATCTCTGGATCGTCCCGCACCAGCGTCCAACCGTCGTTGGCCTTGTCCAGCCGCAGGCGGGCAGGGCCGGTTGCGGTGGCTGAGCCCCCCAACGCGCTCGCCAGTGCCTCGCGCAGCCCCTCCGGGTCCTCCGTCCAGTTGTGCGCGGTCTCCTCGTCTATGTCCGGCGGAAGTGCGGCGGTCACTGCCCCCGCGAACTCCAGGTACCAGCCGGGAACCTCTGTCATACCGTATACCTCCCGTGTTCAGGCGCAGCATCGTTGCCGCGCCATCCGCGCGGGTGAGTATCGGCCAGCGCCCGCTCTCAGGGCAAGCGCGGCAAGCCTCGACATGGTTCCTCAAAGGCGCCAGCAGGAGTATCATTCCAGTTGGTGTAATTTCAGAAGACGTAAACCCAGGAGGCGGCATGGCCCAGAGGCGCTACTACGACGTGATCGTGATCGGCGGGGGCTCGGCAGGGTGTGTGGCCGCGTCCCGGCTCTCCGAGGACCCGAACCGGCAGGTGCTCCTGCTGGAGGCCGGGCCTGACCCGCAGCCGCTGCCGGACATCATCGCAGACGGACGCAGCAACAACCGCCCCATCCTCGAGTCCGACTACGTCGTCATGTATCCCACCAAGCGCAAGATCGACGGCAGCGAGTACTACCCCCTGAGCGGACGCATCCTCGGCGGCGGTTCCTCGGTGAATATGATGGGCGTCGCCCGTCCCATGCAGCACGACCTCGATCGCTGGGAGTCGCTCGGAAACCCTGGTTGGTCGTACGAGGACTGCCTCCCCGTGCTCAAGCGCATCGAGACCGACGAGGACTTCGGCGACCAGCCCCATCACGGCAACGACGGCCCCCTCACTGTGAAGCGCCGCATCGACTTCGAGGAGGAACTCGCTCCGCCGATGCAGGCGTTCGTCGACCGCGCGAAGGGTCTGGGATTCCCGGTCATGAAGGACGGCAACGTCCCTGAGCGCGCCGGCATCGTGGCCTCGGCCAGCAATGTGAAAGACGGGATCCGCCAGTCCACCGCAGTGGCCTACGTGGGCATGGCGCGCGGCAGGAAGAACCTGCACATCGTCGCCGACGCGCCCGTCGTATCGCTGCGGCTCAACGGTCGCAAGGTGGAGGAGGTGCTGTACGAGCAGGGCGACGAGGTCTACTCCGCCTCAGCAGACACCTTCATCCTGAGTGCAGGCACCTACCACAGTCCCCAGGTCCTCATGCTCTCCGGTATCGGCCCGATCGGCGAACTGGAGCGCCTCGGTGTCCGCGTCGTTCATTCGCTGGAGGGGGTAGGGCGCAACTACCAGGACCACGCCGCCATCAACATGACATTCGAGGGCAAGACGGAATTCGCGCCCGACTGGGTCGTAGCGGGCTTCCAACTCGTCTACAAGAGCGACCCCAGCCTGCCCACCGGGAACTTCCACATCTACATGCGAGCGCCCGTCGGCGTCGAGGGTCTGAAACCCATGATGCCCGTTGCGATGAACCTCGTGGAGCAGCGCTCTCGAGGGCGCATCCACCTCGCCTCCACCGACCCGCACGAACTCCCCATCGTCGACGATGGCATGCTCCAACACCCGGACGACATGGCCGCAGTGCGGTCCGTGATGAACTTCGTCTACGAGTTCATGCAGGACGACCTCATGCGCCCGTTCTACGGCGACCTCATCCTGCCGACGATGGACGAGGATTGGGTCGAATTCGCGCAGTCCACGTACGACAGCCACCACCACGGCTCCGGCACCTGCAAGATGGGTCCGGCGTCCGACTCCATGGCCGTCGTGGACAGCCGCCTCAAGATGCACGGCATGGACAACCTCTACGTGGCCGATGCCTCCATCATCCCTACTGTCCCGCACTCCGCGACGAACGTCACCTGCATCATGATCGGCGAGCGCGTGGCCGACTTCGTCCGTGAGGCGGGCAGGTAGGTCCCCGGGCATGGCTGACGCGCCAGAACCGAAAGGCTACGTCATCCCCGGCATGACCTATCGCGACGCGCCGGCCGCCATCGACTGGCTGTGCGACGTGCTCGGCTTCGAGCGGCGCCTCGTCGTTCCCGGCGAGAACGGGACCATCGCCCATGCGCAACTGACGCTCGGCAACGGCATGGTCATGCTCGGCTCCGCGTTCGACGACCCAAACGCGGTGGTCGTTCCATCCACGCCCGGCGGAACGCTCACGCAGGCCAACCTCGTTGTCGTGGGCGACATCGAGGCGCACTACGAGCGAGTCAAGGCCGCTGGGGCGAACATCGTTATGGAGATCGAGGAGCAGTTCTACGGCGGCAGCCTCTTCGCCGTCCGCGACCCGGAGGGCCACCTGTGGCACGTCGGCTCCTACGACCCCTGGGCCGAGTGGGAGTGAAGTAGAATCGAAGCATGGCCATGACAAAGCCAAGAATACGTATGCCTCAAGCTAAACTTGCCGCATTCTGCAAACGCTGGCAGATCAGTGAACTTGCACTGTTCGGCCCTGTCGTCAGCGATGACAATGACTTTGGGCCTGACCGCGCGGTGGACGTGATCGCACGCTTCGGGCCAGAGGCGCATCACAGTCTCATAGACCTCAGCCACATGGAGCGTGAACTCGCTGGCCTGCTTGGCAGAGAGGTCAGCCTGATCTCCTGGAGAGGACTGGAGCAGAGCGCCAATCGCTTCCACCAGGAGAGAATCCTGGGATCAGCACAGGTCGTGTATGCCGCGTGAGGATGAGGACTACCTCGCGGACATGCGTTCATACGCCCACGAGGCGCTCTCTCTCACCGAGGGTCTGGGGTTTCCGGAATTCACCCAGAGCATGCTTCACAAGTACGCGGTCTTCAAAGCAGTGGAGACCATTGGCGAGGCGGCCTCAAACATCAGCGAAGAGACTCGGCGAACCAACCCGGCGATTCCTTGGGCCGACATCATCGGCATGCGCATCCGCCTGGTCCACGCCTATTTCGCCATTGACCTAGACATAGTTTGGCAAACCGTGCAGGAAGACCTGCCCACACTCATCACGCAACTCGAACCGCTTGCTCCGAAGCAGACCTAACCGGGCCGCCCTACGTCTCCATCAACCCCCGCTCGGACGGGAAGAGGGCCAGCAGACCGCCGTCTACGTTGATGTTCTCGCCTGTAACGAACGCCGACATCGGCGACGCCAGGAACAGTACCGCCTGCGCCTGGTCGACCGGCTGGCCCCACCTTCCCAGCGGGATGTTCTTCGGCTTCTCGGCGCGCGGCGCCGTGCTGCCGCCGGGCGTCGTGCCGCGGCTGTCGCCGGTCTGCGTCGGTGTGATGGAGTTCACGCGGATACCGTGCGGCGCGAGCTGGATAGCCATCGTGCGCGTCATCTGCAGCACAGCGCCCTTTGACGCGGAGTACGCGATGAACCCCGCCTTGCCCCGGTGGCCGGTTGTTGAGGCCGTGTTCACGATCGCGCCCCCCTCGCCCTGCGCCACCATCCGGCGCGCCGCCTGCTGGCTGCACAGCATCGTGCCGTCCATGATGACGGATTGCACCCACTTCCACTTCTCGTATTCGATGTCCAGTATTCCCGCATCGTTGTTCACTGCGGCGTTGTTCACCAGGATGTCCACGCGCCCGTACTCCTCGTCGGTGCGCTTGAACAGGTCCTCCACCTGCTCCGGAGACGAGATGTCAGCGCTGATGCCTATCGCTTCGCCGCCGGCCTCCCGGACGGATGCGGCAGCCACGTCGGCGCGGTCGTCAAGGAAGTCCGCGCAGACCACCTTCGCGCCCTCGCCCGCCAGTGTCCGCGCGATCTCGCCTCCGATGTTCGGCCCGCTGCCCGTAACGACTGCTACCTTGCCCTCTAACAGCATCGCCGCCTCCTGAACCTTCGAGTGCGTCCTGCGCCCTCCGAGCACAGGGCCGCATCCTATCACTGCCGCGCCGCGTCGTACGTGGTAGCATCCCGGCACCCTTGGATAGTACGGACCTGCAAGACCACTTCGGAGTTCTTGTGCCACAGCCTCACAGCCACCGTCGGGGGCGATTCGGGCTTCCTGCGCTTACCTTACTGGCACTCGTCCTGCTCGGGTCAACCGCCGGTCCTTGCTGTAGCGGGGACTGTCACGACCGGTCCGATGCGCTGAGTGGCCGGTGGCATGAGGCTCTTGCCCAGAATGCTCCGCAGTGGACTCCGGACGGGTCCCGCATCGTGTTCGGCCACGAAGGGCGGATATACGTGGTGGACGCGGGCGGCTCTGAGTTGGTCTCCCTCTCAGGGTCGTTCGAACCTCTTCATGTGTTCTCCGACACCAATGATCTGGACTTCTCTCCTTCGGTTTCCCCCGACGGCTCCAGGGTCGTCTACTCCACGCTTCGCTATGCCAAGGGTCGCGTCGACTACGGAAGCAAGGAGCACGACTACGAGATTGCCACCATGACCATTGACGGGCGAGACCGCCGCAGGCTCACGGACAACGAGCGTCATGATGTAGCGCCCGTATGGTCTCCTGCCGGAAGCCACATCGCCTTCCTATCCGGGCCCGGCAACCACCGTCGCCTCTTCGTGGTCACCCTCGATGGCTCGGAGGGGCGATATCTTGCCCCCGCACTGAAGGTCGCCGACCAGCCTCCGGTCTGGTCCCCGGATGGGAGTCGCCTGGCATTCCTGGCACTGCAACGCAGGTCTGCGGAGATCCCGTATGTCGACACGCAGTCAGACTCAACTCCCGAATCGCAGGTGTGGGAAGGCACAATTACCCGCTATTCTGCATATACGATCAGGCCCGACGGGTCCGAGCTGACAAGGTTGGAGTGGGTAACTGACCGACCGCAGTCGCCCCGACCACGAGGAGGGCCGAGGGACCTGAGAGAGCCCGAAGAGTACGTCGGCGGGTTGACGTGGTCGCCGGACGGTAGCCGCCTCGCATTCGCCGCCAACTTCTACGGTGAATCTCCCGCCTTGTACTCAGTAAACGCAGATGGATCGGGCCTGCGCCTGCTCTTCCCAGGGGCAGGCACACCGGAGATGGAAGAGGAAACCGTACAGGGGATAGTACCGCGGTTCTCCGACGATTCATCGGTCCAGTTCCAAGTGACGAGTCGGGGCGTCGATGAAGAACGAACGGTAGTCGTCGTCAGTCGAGTGTTCGTCGTCGATGTGGACAGTCCGGAGCCTCGACTGCTGAGGAAGGAGCAAGGATACTGGCCGCCGCCGTCGGAGTGGCCTGCGCCGTCCGGAGCCAGAAGTGTTTTCCTCACAGGTCCTTCGGGGCGCGAAGCTCATGTGATCCTCTCCGGTGGCCCGGGGGGTCAGCCCGAGCAACGAAAGCCCTTCGTCATTAGCGTGGATGGCCGCCTTGAGCCGGCGAATCCTGTCTGGGGAGATGACTCGCCCGACAGCACCCACTGCGCAGGAGTCTCCGCTATCAAGTCAGGCGAAAGTCGTAGCCTGACGGACGACCACGATGTCCTGCTCTGCATGCGCGATGTTCTTGCTGGCAGCGCGGTGCTGTATTGGACGTCCGACCGGCCAATCACCGAGTGGCCGGGAGTCGTGGTCAGCGGCTCACCACCCCGCGTGCAGGAGATCAGACCGGTTCCCGGCATAACGCTCACAGGCACTATACCTCCGGAGCTGGGTACACTTGCAGGGCTGAAGGTTCTGGACCTGGGCAACAACGAACTGCACGGCGAGATTCCACCTGAGCTGTCGCGACTCAAGAACCTGGAGCAGCTGTATCTGGGGCCGGGCAACAGCCTCACGGGGTCAATACCACCCGAACTGGGCAGTTTGAACAGATTGAGGATCCTGGACCTGAGGATTGGAACTCATGCGCAGAGGGCGACTATTCTGGCTGGAGAGATCCCCCTCGAGTTGGGGAACCTGAGAGGCCTCGAGGAACTGTACATCCGTGGCTCCATAACAGGGCCTATTCCGCCTGAATTGGGAAACCTCGAGAACCTCAGGGTCCTCGACCTATGGAGCTTCGCGAGGATGAGTGGGGATATCCCTTCTGCGTTGGGCAATCTCGCTGAGCTCGAGGTTCTCAAGATCGGCACTGGCGGTATGAGCGGCGGTATCCCCGTCGATCTGGCCAACTTGCCGAACCTGAGAGAACTGCATCTCGACGGCAATGGGTCGGGCCTGAGCGGGACTATCCCTCCTGAACTTGCGAACGCCCCGAACCTCACGAAGTTGAACCTGCGACGCAATCAGTTGGAGGGCGCCATTCCTCGTGAGATGGAAAGATTCGTAGAAGACTCGGGAGATGGTTCCTTCCGGGTTCAACTGAGCTACGTAAACCTACTGGGCAATCGATTGACGGGGTGCGTGCCGGCGAATTGGGAGTACATCTGGGAGCTGCATACCACGTTGCCCTTCTGCAGATAGCGCGCGTCCCAATCGCCGCAACGGCGGCATCCCGCAAACCCGTAGGCGCTTGGTAGACGAGCGAACCCATCACTCTTACCGCTGCCGCGCCGCGTCGTACGTGGTAGCATCCCGGCGCACACCTCGCAACAGTAGGAGGACCAGGTCAGATGATCATTGACATGCACGGACACCTGAACGCGCCGCCCGACCTGTACGCCTACAAGGCAGGGCTGCTCGCCAGCAGGGGAGCGTACCAGCACTGGGGCGGCATACCGGACGAGAAGCTGAAGCCCGTCGTGGACCACCATGTCGCCACGGTGCTGGACGCCGTCGGCACGGACATGCAGTTCCTCTCGCCGCGACCCTTCCAGCTCATGCACTCGGAGAAGCCCGGCAAACTCGTCGAGGCGTTCTGCCGCGCCAACAACGACCTCATCGCCAAGACCGTCGAGATGTACCCGGACCGCTACCAGGGCGTCGCCGGGTTGCCGCAACTCCACGGCGAGGCTGTCGATGTCGTCTTCGAGGAGGTCGACCGCTGCGTCAACGACCTCGGCTTCATCGGCATCATGATCAACCCGGACCCGTCCGAGGGGCTCGACAACGACACGCCCCCGCTCGGCGACGAGTACTGGTACCCACTCTACGAGCGCATGGTGAAGTATGACGTGCCGGCCATCATCCATTCGGCGTCGTGCAAGAACGTCCGCGAGTCGTACACCGGCCACTTCATCACGGAGGAGAGCATCCAGACCGTCTCGCTCTGTGACTCCACCGTGTACGACGACTTTCCCAGCCTGAAGATCATCATGTGCCACGGCGGCGGCTCCATCCCGTACCAGATAGGGCGGTGGCGCGCGCTCCGCTGGCGGCAGCCCAACGTGAAGCCGTTCGACGAGAGCTTGCGGCAGCTGTACTTCGACTCCGTCCTCTACAACAAGGAAGCGCTGGAATTGCTCTTCAAGATCGTGGGAACCGACCGCTGCATGTTCGGGACCGAGCGGCCCGGCACTGGCTCCTCGAAGGACCCCAACACCGGCAAGTGGCTCGACGACCTCAAGCCCGTTATCGAAGATATCGACTGGCTTACGGACGAGGACCGCGCCAACATCTTCGAGAACGTCACCAGGGAGGCCTTTCCAAGGTTCGGCGCATCGTAACGGGCAGGGGACAACGCCCCCCCCTCCAGACCGCTGCTTACGGAAAAAAGGAGAGCATCCGCGGATGCTCTCCTTTTCTATCCCGCAAAACTGACCGCGAAATTGGGGGCAAAAGCATCTCGCGTGTTTCCGTCACCGGCCTTACAATTCGTCATGTGATATGGAGGTGGCGCATGGTCGCACCGCGGGAGTGGAAGTCTCAGGCAGCCGAGCAGATCCAGCGCATGGGCGCGGGTGGCAGCAGTGAGGTGCTGTTCGGCGCTGGCAAGCGACAGATGCCGGCCGACGAACTCCTGTCTCGCGACCTGCGCGGAGAAGCATTGCGCCGAGCGGCGCGATCACAGGCGCCCCCGCGGCCGCGCGCTATAGGATTCCGGGCCTGGCTGCATCGCTAGTCTTCTGATTCCCCACGTGCCATAGGACTGGCAAGTGATGCCAACCTCAGCGGGAGGTTGGTTCTTGTCCATATTCCACGGGTGCTACACTGGCAACGGTACGGCGGAGGTCCCCATGTACGGACGCGAGTGGAAGTCTCAAGCTGCCGAGCAGATCAAACTGAACGGCAACGAGGGCAGCAGCGAGCTCCTGTTCGGGCCCGGCAAGAAGCAGCGACCGATGGATGAGATGACGCCCTCGCAGTTGCGCGAGGCATCGAGGCGCCGAGCCGCTAAGCCCAGGCCCCTCCGGCCTAAATCGCTCATCTTCCGGCTGCGGACCTGGCTTAACCTCTGACGCCATCTCGTAACTCTTAGTGCGTGTCGAATATCTCCTGGTAACGCGCGATGGCCGCCTGCGCTGCCTCGCGCTCCTTCGGCGTGGGGTTGCGGGGGTCGCGCGCCTTCGGCAGACGCCCCAGGCGCAGCATCGCCGCGCGCAGCAGCACCCGGGCCTTGGTCGCATTCAGGTTGCTGCCCTCTATCGTCAGATCGTGCGGGTTGGCCGGTAGTGCGCCTTCCGGGTCGCCCCGGCTCACTCGCACGACCGGCATGCCGCTGTAGGCCGCGACAGCAAGCGCAGCTACCTGGCTCGGCAGCGCGGAACCCGTGCCTGCGGCAGCCTCCAGTACGAACCCGTGGAGGCGTGGAGCACCCGGCTCATCGGACGCCTCCTGTTCAAGGCCCCGCTGGATCCGCGCCATGATGTCGACCTCCACGTCCGGGTCCGCCGTGTCCCCCTCCGCCATGTAGTGCCCGTACGTCACCATGTGGACCGGCGCGATGACATCGCCCCGTAGCGAGCCGTCGTCATCCTTGATGTGGACGCTTGCCGTGGCCGGGCTGTCGCCGTACTCCTGGAAGACGACCTCCGCGGGGAGGTCCTTCACCGCGACCGCCGAGGAGCCCGTCGTGCGGTACGCGGGACGGAACCAGATCCGTACCTCGGCGCCCGCACTGCCGAGCACGCCGCCGTGTCCCCCGATCGACCGATACCCACCCGGACGCGCGTCGCCCTTCTTGAACGTGCGCGCCGCGAAGATCTGCTCATCCACGATACCGACCGCGCCGAGCCCGGCGCCCTGGCCGGAAGCGATGTAGCGCGCCGCGTCAACGATGTTGCGGTCGCCGTCGTTGGCCAGTGTCCCGTGCGCCCGCTGCGACGATATGCCGACGAAGGGCAGGGCGGTGTCGAGCACGAGGCTCAGCCAGTAGATCGTCTCCTCGACGTGGGGGCTGCCCTCGAGCCAGATAAAGCCGTCGTACTTACCGGAGTCGATCGTCTGCTGCACGATGTTCACGGCCCGCGCCATCGAAGCGTTGGAGAGGAACTTGCCCATGGCGCGCGGGCTGTACGGGAAGAAATCGACTCCCGCCATCTCGCCCTGCTTGGTGTAGCCCGCGGGAGGCAGCACGCGCACGAAGTCGAAGTCCGCTATGTGGTCCAACTCGCTCGCCGCGCCGTCGTGGCCGCGTCCAGCCAGCCCACGGTCGATCTCCTCGAACAGCCGCGATGCGTCCGGGAAGAACGTCTGCCGTCCACCGAAGTCGATGGCCGGGTTCCCCTGGTCGGCATCCTCGAACGGCGCACCGTCCGCAGAGCCGTCGGCGCGACGGGCCATATAGGGCAGCAGGTAGGGGCCGTCTTCCGGCCGCAGCTCCACCTCATAGTAGTCCTTGCCGTCGTCGTGGTAGACCTCGGCAGCATCGGACTCCAACGGGTGGGCGCTGAACTTCGCGATGCGCACACGGACCGGCTCGTGCAGCCGTTGCGGCACGATGGGGTCGAAGCGCCCCTCGATCTGCGGCTCGTCGGACTTCCGTCCCTTGTTGCTCGTGACGAGCACGGGCGAGTTCGCTATCGTCGATCGAGGTCCCGAGAACACTGCTATGCGTGGCTTGGTCGTCATGGACTCATCCTTCCCAGTCGCCCGGTCATTTGCCAGGGAATTTTGCGATAAGGTATGCGATAGTTCCCGAGGAGAGCGTAATCATGAGATATGCTTCATCCTCATCAACCGGAGGGTTGCCGGTCGCACCATGCGCAACAGCCTCTGCATTGCCGCGATAGGCATATATCTTTTCTATGATGTTTCGGATAATCGGGTCAATCGCTTCCCTAAATGGCGGCCTATTCGTTAGTTCCGATAGTGTCGTAGCTGTAGTCTTGCCCACTACATTCATCACGCTTTCCACAGTGCCTACAGCGTCTTTCACAGCATTTGCGTAATCGGGAGTTGGCCGTTGCTCAGTAAGGCTAATTGCTTTTGCAAATTGATTGGATGCCGCAGTGAATCTCGAGTCCGATGACAGTAATGCCCATGCATCTTTGATTGCCTCTTCAACGTGCTCTGGACGAACGCGTACGATTTTGCCTTCGTTATTGTACTTCCAAGCTATCCCATGATGCCTGAATCTACTATTGACCACTTGTATGAAATGATGTGTTGATATGTTGTTCTTGAGATAGGAAAAGATTACCTCGCATATGTCATAGAATCTATTCCATGAGCAACGCATTATGGTGTTCTTGATGTGCCCTTGTTCTCCTCCGAAACTAAATGGTCTGGGTTCGCTTCCATCTACTTCCCAAATAATTGGACGTAACTCATGATAGATGCGGTCAACAATTATGCTTCGTTCTTCATAATGCTTAATATTCAGTCTTTTCATTCGGTATTCGAATTCATCAATAAAGTCATTCTTGGCGGCAGTTGGTAGTTCATCGTGCGGCAGAAGCACAATGGGTTCTTCGTAGCCTTCTCGTTTGCTGAATAACTCGTCCTGCATCGAACTACCTTCTCTTGTCGGTTTCCATGAGTTGGTCACTCCAAGGCTACGCAAGTGTCATCAAGGAATGCAACCGCTCCACGTTACTACACCCTATCCGTCCTCAATGCCTGAATCTACCCGCGCTTCGCCTTGCTGCGCGCCGACTCGTAGAACGACAGGAACTCGTCGACGCTCGTGCGGGCGATGGTCTGGCCGATAAGATCAAGCGGCAGGTCGTCAAGCCGCCTGAAGCGCACGCACGACATCCCCATGTCCAGTCGTTTGCCGCTCGCCGCGTAGGCGGACGTGAACCACTCCAGGGTCTCCGGGTCGCCGTAGACGTTATTCAGGTAGAGCGCCATGTAGCGCTTCTGCGACGCGAGCGCCGCCAGCTGCAGTGCCTGCTTGTTGTACGTGACCGGGTAGCGGCTGAGCGGCACCACGTAGCCGATCATGCCGAACTGCATGCACTCCTCGTAGCCGTCCGGCAGGTTGTCCAGCACCACCCGGCGCACTCTTTCGACCGCCTCGCGTCGCTCTTCCGGCAGACCGGCGAGGTACTCCTCGACGGTTGTGGCATCGCTCTTGACCATCTGACGCTCCTCTCGACGCGCCGCGCGGTTTTGTTGCGCGGTGCGAAAGGTGTAATCTTCTGCCATCCGTCTGCGGGAGGGACAGTATGCCCATCATAGACGCTGACTGCCACGTTATCGAAAGCGAACAGACCTGGGAGTACCTGGACCCGGCCGATCAGGCGTACAAGCCCGCCTCCCAGTTCGACCCCAACCGTCCCGACAGGCCCATCTGGATCATAGACGGTAAGCACCGCCAGCGGCCCTTCACCACCGGAGGGACCGGCTCCGCCGCCGAGCAGCTCTCCGGCTTCTCGGAGACGTCGCAAGCGACACGGACACTCGCCGACATCACCGCGCGCCTCGCGCACATGGACGAGCTCGGCGTCGACGTACAGGTGCTGTTCCCAACCATCTTCCTCACCCGCATCTCCGAGAACCCCGCGGTGGAGCTCGCGCTCACCAAGAGCTACAACCGCTGGCTCGCCGATATCTGGGCGGAGGGCGGCGGACGCCTGCGCTGGGCCGTCGTCCCGCCGCTCGACTCAATGGACGAGGTAGAAGAGCAGTTGCGCTACGGCAAGGAGAACGGCGCGTGCGCCATCTTCATGCGTGGGTTCGAAGGCGACCGGCGCCTCGTGGACCCGTACTTCGATCCGCTCTACGAGGCGGCGCAGGAGTACGACATGCCGGTGTGTATTCATGCCGGGTGCGGCAACCCTGATTTCGTCGGTCTGACTGAGGCGGACGCCTACTCCCGGAACAAGCTGCCCATCATCAGCGCGTTCCACTCCATGCTCTACCGGGGCCTGTGGCAACGCTTCCCGCGCCTGCGCGCCGGCTTCGTCGAGGGCGCCGCCAACTGGGTGCCCTACATCCTCAACGAGGTGCAGCACCGTGCCCGGCGCGACGGCAACGGGTTCGATTCAGAGAACCTCATGGCCGACAGCCGCATGTACGTCACCTGCCAGACGAACGACGACCTGCCGTACATCTTTGCGAACGCCTCAGAGGACAACTTCATGATCGGCTCCGACTACGGCCACTCCGACACGTCCAGCGAACTCGAGGCGCTCAAGTCGCTGAAGACGAGCGGCCTCCTGGAACCCCGCGTCGTCGACAAGGTCCTCTCCGACAACCCCGCGCGTCTCTACGCCATCGAGTAGGGCACGGCAAGGGGGCCAGCCGCCCATGAAAGACAGGGTTGGGGTGTAGGCCCTGGACGGGGGGCGAACGTGCAGGGGTGTGTCCTGTAGAGCCCTTGCAACCCCTAGAAGCACGGGACGTCGATGCGGCTGATGCGCTCGTACGCCTCGGGGTGCGACCACAGGAAACCGATGTACTCGTTTATGTTGCCCCCGGGCCTGCCGTTCGGTCGCGATTCCGCCGCGCGGGCCAATTCGCCGACCACGACCCGCGTGGCATGCAGCTGAGCGTCGTAGTGATCGCGCACCTGGTCGGGAACATCCATGGCGATCAGGTGCAGCTCATACGCCCGGAACTTCTGTTCCAACTCCGAGAACGAGGAGGTCGAGACATTGAAGCTCGGCTTGCCCGCGCAGACCTCCTCGACGTACTTCGCGATGAGGTCCGGCGTGGGTGTCGGCTCCGGAGTTGGAGTAGGCGTGGGGGTAGCGGTCGGACGCCGCGTCGGCGTCGGATCAGGGGGCCTGGTGGGAGGCATTGCCGTCGGCGTTGGGACTGATGCCGGCGCGGTCGTTGCCGTCGGGGTAGGGGGTTCCGGCGTCCACGTGGGTTCGGGGGTCGGCGTCGAGGTCGGCGCGGGCGTCCACGTCGGGGCAGGGGTGGCGGTCGGAGCCGGTGAGCAAGCCGTCAGCGCAACCGGCGCCAGGAGCAGCGCGAAAAACAGGAGACGGGCAGCCAGGCTGGGGGACGGATAAGCCATCACCTACAGTATATCGGGTGCACGGCGTTCTCTTCAGTCGCTACAGCCTCCCGGACTCCCGGGGGGCGGGTTTCGGGTCATTGAACGCGGGGACGGCGACGCCGAGGCGTTGGAGCATCGTGAAGTCGTCGCGGTCGCCCCACTGCTCGACGACGCGTCCGAGCTGGATGCGGTAGACGTCGATGCGCCGCCACCACGAGAGGTTCGCCCGCGGCGACGTGCCCATGCCGATGCCCTGGAACCCCCCCGTGAACGAGACGCACGCGGCAACCCGGTCCTCAGCCGCGATGAGGTCGTCCACGGTCACGTGTATCGAGGGGAACGCCGTGCGCGTCATCGTGACGAGCTGCTTGATAGGCTCCGGCCCGAACGGGTCTTCGAGGATGCCGGCGATGTGGAGCTCCACGTCCGGCGCATACATCTCGCCTATCAGGTCTATGCGTCCGTGGTTGTAGACCTCCTCGTACAGACGACGGACGAACGCCTTGTTCTCTTCTGACATCGCACTCTCCTCGGTGGGCTGGACTCCGCGGCGCATTGTTGAGGAGTGAGCGTGCAGCGTCAAGCGCGGCGGGTCTGCGCGGGGCACGGCGGTTGACCCGTGGTGCTATAGTCCAATCACGCTTGGGCAGGAGGCAACGCACCATGCTGATAGGCACGACTGACGGCGTCGTTATGCTCGAAAGGAAGAACGGCGGATGGGAAGTCGCCTCGCAGGCGCTCCCGGGCGTTCGGGTCGAGAGCGTCTGCTCAACCGAGGGCGGCAGGGTGGCCGCGACGGTGGACGGCGTGTTCGAGAGCGGCGCCGATCCGGCGGAGTGGAAGCAGACGCTGCCGGACGTCGATGCTCGCTGCCTCACCGTGACGCTGGACGGGACGATCTTCGTGGGCGCGGACAGGGCGTTGCTCTACCGCCGCCGCGCCACTGAGGAGCAGTTCTCCGAGGTCGTGAGCCTCAAGGACCTTCCCACGTACGCCACCTGGACGTTCCCCGTGTCGCCGCACCTGCCGAACATCCGCTCGATAGCGGCCTCGCCGACCGCCCCCGGGCGGGTCTACGTCGGCGTAGAGGTCGGCGGCGTCATGGTGACCGAAGACGGCGGAGAGACGTGGCAGGAGGCGCGCGAGAGCATCCACCCGGACATTCATGGCCTCGCGGTCGCGCCGGACGACGACGCACCGTCGGGTGATGGCGACCACGTCTTCGCGGTAACGGGAGTCGGCTTCTACCGTTCGCAGGACGCGGCGCGGTCGTGGCAGTCCCGCTGCGAAGGACTCGAAACGATGTACGCCGTCACGCTCGCGAACGACCCCACGGACCGGCACCGGCTGTACGCCGCGGCCACGCTCGGCAGGCCGCGTAGTTGGAGAACACGCGCCGAGGGCGCGGTGGCGAAGGTCTACCGCAGCGACGACGGCGGCACGCAGTGGCGTCCGCTCATGGACGAGGGCCTCGTCGAGTCGGTCGAGGCGCTCGCCGTTGACGCTGACGGCGCGGTCTACGCGGGGACGCACGGCGGGCAGGTGCTCGCTTGCACGGCGGACGGCGGCGAGTGGAGCGTCATCGCAGACGGACTTGCGCCGGTCAACTGCATCTCGGCATAATCGCGCATCCGTACCCGACGCGTCGGGGCGCCCCTGGTGGGACCCCGTCCGATTCCCTCTCCTGGGGGAGAGGGTTAGGGTGAGGGCCCTCGGTGGGGCATGGGAGTGGTCGCCCCTGCTTCGGCGCGCAAGCGGCGGATGAGGGTAGACCGCGGCAGGAGGGGAGTAAGCGAGGCCCTCCCTAACCCCGGCTGCCGCCTGTCGCAGGGTAGAGTTGCAGGTTGATGCCGTTAGGGTCGCTGAAGTAGATCGTCTTCTGACCCTGGCGCTGAGTGACGTGCACCTCGACACCGCGCGCCTGCAGCCGCGACTCCGCCTCGTCGATGAACTCCGGCGTCGAAGTGACTGCCAGGTGGTTCAGCGCGCCGATGGTGTCGCGTGTCGTGCCGCTCACGCCCGGCGCCCCCTCGAAGAAATCGAGCGTGCCCTCGCCGCCGAGGTCGAACGAGTAGTGCTTATGCCCGGGTTCGTCGTTCACGATCCTGCGGACCTGCACGTCGAGCACATCGCCGTAGAAGCTGGCCGTCTCCGCCATATCCTTCGCTATAGCCGCCACGTGGTTCACGCCGCTGATACCGCCCATGCCGAACCTCCTGTGTTCGCTTGCTGAGCGCATGGTACCCCTCTACGCAAGCGCCGTCATTCTCATGCCATTGCTCGTGCCTTGTCCTCTCCCGCTCCCCCTGGGAGGGGGTTGGGATGAGGGTTGCCGCCGCGTGCGCTATGATGCACGCGCAACACGGTGAATGAACGCATCACACGGGAGGTGAACGTCATGGCGCGTATCCGTCACATCGCCATCGGAACGGACGACCCTGAGGCAACGGCAAAGTTCTACACGGAAGGGCTGGGGTTGCAGCAGGTAGGCAGAGTGGACTCACCGACCGCTGAGGGCTACTACCTGAGCGACGGCCACGTGAACATGGCCATCCTCAAGTGGCGCCAGGAGTGGGCGTCCGTCACGGAGGGCGCACCCAAACGCACCGGCGTCCATCACATCGGCTTCGGCGTCGAGGACATGGATTCCGCGCAGGCGCAGGTGCTATCCGCGGGCGCGGTCGAGCACGTCGAGCCGAAGATACGCGAGGAGTACAACCAGCGCAGGCCGGACGAGACGGGCGGGGGCAACGTGGAGGTGAAGTTCACCGGGCCGGACGGCGTCACGTTCGACCTCTCCGTCCACGGCTGGGCCGGCACCGACCAGGCCGGGTAGAGTGCGCTAGCGCCCGAACCAGGGCTCGTACTTCTGCACCGTCTCGGTGAACTTCCGTGTGCCCGGCGGCCACATGACGCGCCAGTGCGTTCCCTCGCGCACCAGCTCCTCCGTGCGCGCACGGATGACACCGTCCGTGTGTTCCACCCACACGCCGATGACGGCGTTCTCGCCGAAGAGACGCTGCCCGCTGATGCCTATGTTCTCGATCGTACGTCCCCGGGAGAGACCGTCCACGAGGTCCCGCCACGCCGCGGGCCCGATCGCCTGCGCCCGCTCCCGGCCGTCGCGGTCGAGCAGCTCGAATGCAGCTTCGTAGTCGCCTTCCTGCGACGCCTGGTACAGCGCCTCGAACGTACCGCGCGGCGACTTCACCACTGACGTCACGCCGAGCCCAAGGCCGATCAGCTGTCCGATGAGCACCGCGATGACCGCGAACAGCACGAGCGCCGTCCAGTGCTCGACCGCGCACACCCACCGGAGCCCGCTGCGGACGCTCGTCATCTGCATCACGCCTCCGCGGTTGCTCTCAGCCGGACGGGTATGGGAGGCTTTCGCGACGCGAGGAAGAGGAGCGAACCTATCCCCACGACAACCCCCACCGCGAGGAACGCGCCGGAATAGTCGCCGTACGTATCGCTCATCCATCCCGCGAACGACGGGCCAATGAGCGGACCGAACATCACCAGCACGTTCGAGTAGCCCGCGATCTGCCCGAAGTAGCGGCGCCCGTAGAAGTCCGCGCGGATCGCCATCATCAGCGGGCCGCGCGTGCCCCAGGCGAGGCCATGCAGCAGCGCCGCGACCACGACGACAGGAGCGTCTACAGCGAACGCCAGCATCACCATCGCCACTGCGTGTGCCAGCATGCAGGCGGCCGCCAGCCGCGCCTTGTTATAGCGATCGCCGATGTACCCGCCGCCGATCTGGCCGGCGATGCTCGTGACCGTCACGAGCGTCAGCACCGCTTGCGCGGACGTCTTGCTCCAGCCAAGCCCTTCCACGAGATGCGGAACAAGGTGCACGAGCATCGCGAACACGGCGAGAAGCGCCACGCCGTGTCCGAGCGAGACGTACCAGAATGAGCGGTCCCTCAGCGCTTCGCCCACGGTGAAGTTGATCTCGCCGGAGCCTGCCGCCGGAGCACCGTCAGCTGCGGAGCGGGCAGGGGATGGTGCCCCGTCCGGCAGCAGTCCGTGCTCCTCCGGGTAGCCGCGCAGCAGCTGGCACAGCGGTAGCCCGAGGACGAGCACCGCGATGCCCGTGCCTATGGCCGTCGATTCCCATCCATGCAGCACCAGCGACCACGCTACGATCGTCGAGAGCACGCCCGCGAGACCGATCCCCGTGGAGCTGAGCCCCAGCGCGAGCGCGCGCTTACGCCGGAACCAGCGCGTCGTCACCGTTGTCAGCGTGAGCCAGCCCGAGAGGTTCGCCCCGAGCGACATGACCATGATGACGGCGAAGAAGGCGATGAACGTGTCGGCGAACGGCAGGGCGATGAAGCCCAGCCCGAAGAAGACGATGCCGGCCTGCATGATGGAGCGCGGGCGGAACCGGTCCAGCAGCCAGCCGTGCGCCGGGCTCAGGACGCCCGCTAGCAGCAGGGAGCCGGAATACGTGCTGGCGATGGCGAACTTGCTCCAGCCGAAATGCTCCTCGATGCTGAGCAGGTACTGGCCGAAGGTGAAACCGAACGCCGCGCCGGAGAGCCCGTGGAAGAGCACGGACGACAGCACGATCCACCAGCCGTAGAACGGCATCTGTAGCCTCAGATGTCTGCTCGCCGTAGCCAATGCCGATCAGTCGCCCCGTCCGGGTTCAGGCGCCATCTGAGCCAAGCCCCCACGACTCCCACCCTGCTGCCCGGCCGCGCGCGAACAATTCTACCTTCCGCTGATGGGGAAACATCCGCTCGATACGGTTGCGGACTTCTTCCGGTTTCGCTGAGTGGGGGCCGCGCGGCGCGCTCACGAGCTGACGAACGTTCCTCGCGCCGCGGGGCTGCGGGATCGAGCCGCGCTTGAAGACGAGGCAGAGTTCGCACTGGCTCAGCGTGTAGAAGCCGGGATTGACGCGCTCCTTGTCCCAGACGAAGGCGACGGTCGCCCACGCGAACCCCCACGCCTTCCCCAGGTCGATCGCCTGGTCCAGATGCGGGTTCGTCGCCCACATGAACAGCAGGCTGTCGTCCGCCGCGATGCCCGTCACGTCCAGCTTCCTGAGGTCATCCAGCGTCACGGTGGGGTAGTGGCGCACCGCACCGCCGGTGTCCCCGCTGCCCGGACCTGCGTGCTGCAGCTGTCCCCTGTAGTCCCAAGGCGGGTCCGCGTAGATGATGTCGTAGACGCCGGTGGGCAGCGGCGGGAACCTTCCGCTCCCGCCGCCAGCCTCGTGCGCAGGCGGAGCCTTGAGGGCGGACGCTCCTGTGGCCCGCTCCTGACTGATCCTTGCGATGGTCATGCCGACCGCCTGCCGCGAACCGGCTGCGAGTGGCATGAGGGAAGTTGCGGCATAGGTGCCGCTATCCCTCGAAGACGAGCGACTTCACCACGACCGGGATCGCCTCCACAGACTCCAACTGCTCGCCGAGGTCTATGAAGTTGAACTCGCCGACGTTGATGCCGTCCACGACGATAACTTCCTGCTCAACCTTGAACTCGTTCTTGAGCATGGCCCCGACGAGGCCCGCAACGTCCGCGCTCAGCACGATCGTCCAGACGTGGTCGTGGAACGGCGCGAGTGCGCTCGCTATCCCGCCGCACATCGCCTTGATCGAGTCGTAGGTGGGGATCACCGGTCCGAGCACTGCCAGCGCGATGTGCTTCCCGATGTCGTCTGTGGCGATGTCCAGCCGCTCGAAGCTCTGCGCTATGGCCTGGTCCACCGTCTCGCGTGTCAGGTCGTTGGGGTCGTTGGGCAGGTAGGCAGGCACGACTTGCAGGTCGAGGTACGGCAGCAGCTCCGGCTTCGACACGAATACCGTGCTGGACGACACCTGCACCGTGTACTGCGACGCGCCGATCACGGTGGCGCGGATGCGCTCCGCGCTCCCGGCCAGCGGGATGCCCAGCGAAGGCAGACGACGACGCACCGCCGCGCCCAGCAGCGGCCCCATGTCGCCGTAGTCCTGCTGGTCGTAGTCGTAGACGTATTCCGCCACGCCGCCGGAGAAGCCGATCTCGTCTATCGGTTCGTCGAACGCGATCGGGCCGGAGATGAGCAGGTCAGTCGCGAGCGGTGAGTACTCGCTGCGGGTGAGCACCTCGAAGAGCAGGTCGGCGAGCTTCTCGGCGACCCTCTCCTTGTCCTCTTCCTCCATGCGCTTGCCGACTTCGACCTCCACGCCGACGCTGTGGGCTATGGTGCGCCCCGCATCCTCGACGCGCTCGACGACGCTGTCACCGTCCCACGCGATGAGACGCGCGCCGACGTTGATGGCCATGGTCTCCGCGACCTTGCCGTTCTGGACGATGGCGATCTTGGTAGTGCCGCCGCCCATGTCGACGTTCATGCCGGCGCCGATCTTCAGCGAGCGCGCCGCGGCGCCGGAGCCGTGCGCACCGAGGATGCCCTCCAGGTTCGGCCCCGCCGTTGCGCACACGAAACGTCCGCCCGCTGCGGCCAGCATCCGGATGATCGCCTCGGAGTTGTGCTTACGCACGGCCTCGCCGGTGCAGATGACCGCGCCGGTGTCGATGTCGTCCGCCTCGAGTTCGGCCTCCGAGTAGCTCTGCTTCACGAATTCGCCGAGCGAGTCGGTGTCTATCGTGTCGGGGTCGGAGTAGGGGGTCAGCAGGATGGGCGAGCGGTAGAGCACCTGCCGGAACACCACCTCGAACTCGCTCGACATCTCCGTGCTGCGCCGCCGCATCACCAGTTTCGAGAACATCAGGTGCGAGGTAGATGAGCCGATGTCGATGCCCACGCTCGTGAGCCGCAGCCAGTCCGGGTTTATGGGAAATCCATCTTCCGCGATGGAGCCGAAGACGACCTCGTCCTCAGCGCCGTAATGTCCGTGCTCCCAGGGATCGTCGTGCATGAGCCGCCTTTCGGATATCGGAATACGTGGGCATCCGTGTGTGCCGAAACGGGGCACAACCCGCCGTCAACCGCCGCGCATCCGGAGATGCGTTCAATCTTATGCCTGTAGGCATCCGTCGGCAAGGCGAGCGCGCCCTATCCCTCAGAAGACGCGCCACCACGGCGCCGCGAGCACGTCCGGCGCGACCCACTCCACCGTGTCCCCGGTGTGCAACAGCAGGCCCGAGCGCGCCTTGTCCCGGTACTCCCGCCGGAAGGTGCGAAGGTGTGTCGTGTCTCTGAAGTGCGGCCTGCCGGACGCCTTGACCTCGATGGGAAGCAGGTTGTCGCCTGCCTCAATCACGAAGTCCACTTCCTCGCCGAGCGTCGTGCGCCAGTACAACACCTCGGCGCGATTGCTCTCAGAGTCTCGCCACACCAGCAGGTCCTGCAGAACGAGGTTCTCCAGGTGCTCCCCACGCGGTTCAGTCTCCTGCGCAAGGTGCATCGCCACTCCCACGTCACCCCAGTACAGCTTCGGCGACTTGATGAGCCGCTTCGTGCGGTTGACGGAGTACGGAGCAACGCGCACCAGCAGGTAGGAGGTCTCCAGCAGGTTGAGATAGCGGTGGGCCGTCGGCTGAGATAGCGCCGCGTCCCGTCCGATTCCGGACTGGTTCGTCACCTGGCCGACGCGGAGGCTCGCGGCGCGCATCACGCGCCGGAAGTCGGGCAGGGCGGCTATGGAAGCGATGTCCTGCAGGTCGCGCTCCAGGTACGTTTGCACGTAGCCGTCGAACCAGATGGCCCGTTCCCGGTGCGAAGCGAGATTGATGGCGGGCGTGGGGAACCCCCCACGCCGCGCCAACTCTCGCCAGTCTTCCGATTCATCCGGTTGTGCCCTGACTATCTCCGGCCATTCGTCGTCGCGCGCCGCCAGCAGATCGCTCCAAATCCCGGCGCGGCCCATGCTCCGTTGCTCGCGGCGTGTCATCGGCCAGAGCGTCAGGTAGCTCGCCCTGCCTGCGAGTGACTCGGAGACTCTGTGCATGAGCAACAGGTTGGCTGAGCCCGTGAGGAGGTACTGTCCGGGCTGGCGATTCCGGTCTATCGCTTGCTTCAGCGCGTACAGCAGGCCAGGAGCCCGCTGTATCTCGTCTATCGTCAGCGGCACTCCCTCTTCCAGGAGAGATTCAGGCTCATTGTTGGCCACATCCAGGGCTGTGTTCTCGTCGAGCGAGAGGTAGCGCCTCCCCCCCGGCGTGAGGTCGCGGGTTAGTACCGTCTTTCCCGTTTGGCGCGCGCCGGTCACTACCACCGCGGGCATCACGCGGAGGTGCTCGGCGAGGCTCGCCGTAACAGAGCGGCGCAGCACGACATCGTCCATACGTGAATGATAATCATTCAGCATGTGAATGACAATCATTCACATTGTGAATAGATTTCATTCACGCCGTGAATAGATTGTAGGAAGCAGGCCGTGGCCTGCTGCAGGTATCCGGCCAATCCCGTCTGCCATGTCCCGAAGGCGCCTTTCCTTGACGCCCAACGCGCCCGATAGTACAAAGCATGACAGCGTTGCCGCCCAACGCGGTACGTGCCCACAGGAGGAACGAGAGATGACGCAGCTCAGCCCCAAGCCAGAAGTCACCGCCGACCAGCCCAGGCTCGACAAGATCAGCGCCTACGAGGCCTTCGTCGAGAGCGAGGGCATCCCCAACATCACCGGGTTCGCCGTCGACGATCTCCGGACCGTCGCGGTCGCGCCCTGGGCCCGGCTCGACTGCCTCGGCGCGTACATCAATCTGGACGGCAACGGCGGCACGAACGACGCCTACGTCGCCGAGATCCCGCCCGGCGGCAAGATGGCCCCGGAGAAGCACCTGTTCGAGAAGAACATCTACGTCCTGCAGGGCAGGGGTGCGACGCTCGTGGGCGACGACCCCAACAGCCGCACATCGTTCGAGTGGAAGGAGGGCAGCATCTTCTCCATCCCGCTGAATGTCTGGCACCAGCACCTGAACGGCTCCGGCGCCGAGCCCGCGCGCTTCCTCGCCGTCACCACCGCGCCCATCACCATGAACCTGTTCCACAACCCGGAATTCATCTTCAGC
>DAOUHP010000025.1:0-11457 GCA_034428575.1 Dehalococcoidia bacterium
CGGAGGCGCCGCGTCACCGTCTCGGCGGAGCCGATGATGATCTGCGAGTTGCCGTCCAGCTGCTCGATGGTCGTGCGCTGCGTGCCGATGGCGGAGAACGCGCGGAGGACGTTCTTCGCGGAGTCGTCGGAGAGGTAGCCGGGCGGGAAGAAGACGGGCAAGGGGCGGCGCACCAACTGGTTGAAGAGGTACTCGGCGTGCGGCCTCGCCTCGTCTATCGCGGCCTCGTCGGTTGAGCCGACGTAGACCGGCAGCGCCCAGCCCATCTGCTCGGGCTCGGCGTCATAGCCGTTCTCGCGTGCGGCGTCGCGGTACTGGCCCATGAAGCGTGCGACGTTGCGGAACGGCGTGAAGGTGACGATGAAGGTGTAGTGACGCTCCGCCGCCCAGCCGATCGTCTCGCCGCTGCCCTGCGACGGAATCCAGATGGGCGGATGCGGCTGCTGGAGCGGTCGCGGCCACGGGTTCACGTACTCGAAGCGGTAGTGCTTCCCTTCCCAGCGGAACGGGCCGGGGCGCGTCCACGACTCGACGATGAGGTCGTGCGCCTCGCGGAAGCGCTCCAGGCTGTTGGCCGGGTTCATCGTGAAGTTGTGGTACTCCGGACCGATGCCGCGCACGAAGCCGCAGATCATCCTCCCGCCGCTGATGACGTCCATCATAGCGACCTCCTCCGCGACGCGGATGGGGTGGTCGCGCAGGGGCGTGGCGTTGCCGAGGATGGCGATCTTCGCGCGGTTCGTGCGGGCGACGAGGTAGGAGGCGATGACGTCGGGCGAGGGCATGAGGCCGTAGGCGGTCTGGTGGTGCTCGTTGACGGCGATGGCGTCGAAGCCCAACTCCTCTGCGTAGACGAGCTGGGAGAGGTACTGTTCGTAGACCTCCGCGCCGCGCTCCGGGTCGAAGTGGGCGTTGGAGTAGGTGACCCACGCGGAGCGTTCAGTTTCGAACGACTCGTCGAGGTATGGCCAGGGCATGAGGTGGAAGTAGACGAACTGCATGGGGGTCACGCTCTCCCACGTACGCGTGTACGCGTTGTCATGTTGAGCAGAGCCGGAGGCCCCTTCCTTGTCATGTTGAGCGGAGTCCCGCGCTTTAGCGCGCAACATCCTCTCGGGGAGTATCCGGGCACAACGGAGCGTCTCCCGAGAGATTCCTCGGCTCCGCTGCGCTTCGCTCGGAATGACAACAGCCGCTCCGTCATCACGTGCTGCCACCCCCGTGCGTTGTCATGTTGAGCGGAGTCGAAACATCTCTCGGGGAGCGTTCGGGAACAACGGAGCGTCTCCTGAGAGATTCCTCGGCTCCGCTGCGCTTCGCTCGGAATGACAACAGCCGCTCCGTCATCACGCTCCACCGGTCGGGAGGAGCTCACGGAGGAACCCGGCGACGAGTGCGGCGGTCGCCTCCGGCTGCTCTCTCGCGGGGAAGTGGCCTGCGTTGTCGACGAAGGCGAGCCGTCCGTCCGGCGCGCCGTTCGCAAGCGCCTCGCCGTGGGCGCGCGAGAGGAAGCCGTCGTTTGCGCCCCAGACGACGAGTGTTGGCGCGCGCAGTCGGTGGAGGCGCCCGGCGAGCGCAGGGTTGACGTAGCGGGGCTGCCAGACGAGACGCGCGGTCATGCTCTCGTTGCGGATGGCGGTCTCCTCGTCCACTTCCAGCGCGCATGCGGGGTCGTCGAAGAAGAAGGCTGGCCGCTCGTCCTGCCGCAGGATGAAGTAGTCGGCAGGTGGGTCACCGGGGAGGTCGATGCCGGGCGCGCCGATGGCGGCGAGCGCGGATAAGGGCGCGCCGCGTACGGCGGCCTCGACGGCGAGCCATCCGCCGAGACTCGCGCCGACGATAGCGGTCGGGGCAAGCGCGTCGGCGAGGTCGGCGACCGCGAATGCCAGGTCGTCGATCGTGTCCGCCCACTCGGGGCGTTCGCTGCAGCCGAACCCGGGCAACTCCGGCGCGACGACCTCGAAGCGCTCGGCGAGCAGGTCGAGGAACGGTGTCCACGCGGAGGAGAGCTCGTCGTGGATGAAGAGCAGGCGCGGGCCGCTGCCGTCGCGCAGGGCCGCAATGCTGACGTTCGGGATGTCGATGGCGATCTGTGCTGGCGGCATGGGGTTAGAGCGGCGAGGCGACGGGGCCGAAGGGCACCTCGATGAGGGTTGGGGCGTCGTTGGACGCGATGGAGTCGCGGAGGGCCGTTTCCAGGGCAGCGGGCGTTTCGGCCCGGATCCCGCGCGCGCCGTAGGCGTCGGCGAGCTTCATGAAGTCCGGGTTGTGGAGCTTCGAACCGATGATGCGTCCGCCGAAGCGGTCCGCCTGGTCCCGCATGACGTTACCGTAGGCGTTGTCGTTGAAGACGACCGCGATGGCGTTGATGCCGTGCTGGACGGCGGTTGCGAGCTCCTGCGAGTTGAAGAGGAACCCGCCGTCTCCCGAGATGCAGACGGCAGCCCTGTCGGGCTGCGCGACCTTCGCGCCGAGCGTCGTCGGCCATGCGTAGCCGAGGTTGCCGAAGTAGGAGGAGGTGAGGTAGGTGTTCGGCTGCTCGACGGGGTAGAAGAGCCTGCTGTAGTAGCCGAGCTGGGTTATGCCGGCGACGAGGATCCCGTCCGGCGGGACCGCGGCGCGCACGGCATTCATGTAGGAGTCGAGCGGCTCGATGCGGAGGGAGGGGCCGAAGCGGGCGGCATGGAGCTTCTCCAGCATCGCGCGCTTGCTTTCGGCGGGCGGCATCGCGTCCTCGAGCGCCGCGGCGAGTTTCTCCAGCGAGCCCTTCGCATCGCCGAGCACGCCCAGCGTGTTCGGGAAGTTGCGCCCGATCTCGTCCGGGTCCACGTCTATCTGCACGACCTGCGCGTCGTGGGTGAGCATCGCGGTTGCGAAGCGCGTGCCGACGGCGAGGAAGACATCGTGGTGCTTGAGGTGATTGCGAAAGTCGTCGCTGCGGGACTTCAGGGAGCCCATGCTGAGGTAGTGCGATTCCGGGATAGCGCCCTTGCCCTCGTGGGTGGTCATGACCGGGGCCTGCAGGTGCTCGGCCACGCGCAGCAGCGCGTCGGATGCGCCGGAGGAGTGGACGCCGCCGCCGGCCCAGACGATGGGGTTGCTGGCCTGGGCCAGGGCGCGCGCGGCGCGTTCGATCTCGTCGTCGGGTGCGGCGTCGCGGCGGTAGTCTCCGGGTTCGAGCAGGTCTACGTCCGCAACCTCCGCGAGCGTTTCGGGCGGTATCTCGATCTCGACGGGCCGCGGACGACCGGTGCGGAGCTGGCGGAAGGCCTCGTGGACCGCGGCGGGTACGTCCGCTGCGTTGAGCACGCGGTAGGCGGCCTTGGTCACGGGACGTATGGCGTCCTGCTGGTCGTTGACCTCGTGGAGGATGCCGCGGTCGAACCCGATGAGGTCGCGGTCGACCTGTCCGGAGATGACGAGGATGGGCGAGGACGCCGCGTAGGCGTTGCCGATGGCGGCGGATGCGTTGAGCAGGCCGGGGCCGGGGACGACCATCGCGGTGCCGGTGCCGCCGCCGGCGCGGGTGAACCCGTCCGCCATGTAGGCGGTGGCCTGCTCGTGCCGGACGGTGATGAACCGCATGCCCGGTTCGTCGAGGACCGGGTCCACGGCGTGATACATCTGGACGCCGGGCAGGCCGAAGATGACCTCCGCGCCTTCGCGGCGTATGGAACGTATGAGGGCCTGTCCGCCGGTCATCTCTGGCATGGGCTTGCTCCAGGCCGCGCAGGCATGCGCGGGCCGCGCCTGGTGGAAGCGGCGTGGGCATTATAGCGTGGAGCGGACGGCGGGTCGCTCAACGCTGCGGGATGCTGTTTCCGGGGGCTCACGAGAGCACACGGAAGGGGCTCACCAGCTGAGTTGAGGGTGCGAAACACACGCGTGCTCCATTGTGTACAATGCGCGCCGGATTCTGAGCAGGCTGGCATTTCCAGTAGCCGAGATATAAGCGAAAGGAGAGTTTTCTATGGTTGGGGAGGTAGCTGTTTTCATCGATCTGGAGAACCTGCGCTATGGCCTCTTGAATCACTACGGTATGGAGCCGGACTTCCGGCAGATAGTGGACAAGGCGCAGAAGTACGGGCGGCCCACGATGATGCGCGCCTACGCGGACTTCAGCGAGCACCCGTCCGAGATCACGCGGCAGTTGTCCATGTGCGGCATCGAGGCGATCAACATCCCCGTCAAGCGTTCGCTGGTGACCAAGGGCGGACAGCAGATGGAGCGCGTCAAGAACGCAGCGGACATGGCGCTGGCGCTCGACATGCTGGTTGAGGCGTTCGACGCGGACACCGGAGAGAAGGAGAAGGTCTTCCTGATGGTCTCCGGCGACGCGGACTACATGCGGCTGGTGACGCAGGTGCGCAACCGGTTCGGCCAGCGGGTCGTCATCTGCAGCGTGCCGGAGAGCGTGAGCAACGACCTCGTCGCGGCGGCCGGCAACGAGACCGACCACTACGAAACTCCCGAGATCGAGAACGTCGACCCGGAGGAGCTCAAGACGGCCATCGTCGCTATGGTGCAGCGCGGGCCCGCCCCGTTGCACTACTGGAGCCTGCGCATCATCGATTCCTGGTGCCAGGACCCCCGGCAGGCGATCCCCGGAACGGCCAAGGAGAAACGGGACGCCATCGGCGAACTGTGCGACGAGGGCGTGCTGTACCGGCAGCCGTTCCACGATGAACGCTCAGGCAGGCAGGTGTCCGAAGCGTTGCTGGACGAGGAACGGGCGATGGAACTGGGCTACCTGTAGGCGTTCTTCTCCCCCGCAGTTCCAGGACCCGCACAAGACAAAGGAGTACCCCATGGCGCGACTGCCGCTGGTCACGACTCGTGAAGAAGTGTCCCCCGAGGACCAACAGCACTACGACTACATAGCCGGAAGCCGCGGGCGCGTCGTCGGGCCGTTCACGGTGCTGCTGAACAGCCCCGACGTGGCGCAGCGTATCGCGCACGTGGGGACGTACATCCGGTTCGAGAACACGATCGAAGGCCCGCTGCGGGAACTGGCGATACTGACCGTCGCGCGCAAGTGGGACTGCCAGTTCGAGTGGACCGCCCACCAGCCGATAGGCGAGGGCGAGGGACTGAGCGCCGAGACCATCGCCGCGGTGCGCGACCGCGCCGCGCCCGACGGGCTCTCCGGCGACGAGGCGCTGGTGTTCCGCTACGTGAGCTCGCTCCTGGAGAACGGCCGCGTGCCGGACGACGTGTTCCAGCAGACGCTGGAGCGGTTCGGGACGCGGACGCTCACCGACCTGACGGCGACGGCCGGCTACTACTCGATGCTCGCGTGCGTGCTGAACGCGGCTGCGGTCATTCCGGACGCCGGGACGCCCCACCTGCTGCCGGACGCGGAGTACTAGGGAGCGCTCCGTGTCGTTGATTGCGCTACGCGCAATGATTTACTATGCTCTCATTGAGAGGACAGCATAGTATGCAGACGCTTCCTCTCAATGAGGAGGGTCCAAGATGAAGGAGATCACTACTACGCTCACCCAGCGCAGCCAGGTAACCGTCCCTGCAGAGGTGGTCAGGCTGCTGGGGTTGAAGCCCCGCGGACGAGTGGTGTTCACCATCGACGACGGAAAGGTCTATCTGGCCCCAGCCCCTTTCACCTTGGAATCAGCGTACCGTTCGGTAAGGCACTCCGGCGGCCCGGCAGACTGGGAGTCGGTTATCCGCTCCGCGAAAGACGCCAAGGCTGAGGAAACGGTAAGGGAACTCACCGGAGGATGAGGTTCCTGGATACAAACGTCGTTCTCCGCTACCTGACAGGGGATGATGAGGTCAAAGCAGCGGCCAGCTATCAGCTCTTCCAACGGGTGCAGCACGGAGAGGAAGAGTTGTTCACGTGTGAGGCGGTCGTCTCTGAGGTTGTGTACGTGCTCTCCTCTCCCCAATCCTCCTACCGGTTGACGCACGAAGAGATACGGGACCGGCTGTTGCCGCTACTGACGCTTCGAGGGCTGAGGTTTCCGCAAAAGCAGGTCTGCATTCGCGCGCTGGATATCTACGCCGGCGCCCCGTTCCTTGACTTCGAGGACGCCCTTGCTGTGGCGCACATGCAAAACGTTGGCGCCACGGAGATCGTGAGCTATGACCGGGACTTCGACCGCATCCCAGGCATCACGCGGGTCGAACCGTAGACCCCCCAACCACAGGATGAATCCAACCCGGCCCCCCGCTCGTAGGTGAGCTTGGGTGAAGCTTCGCTACGCCCTGCAGGCGCGGCTCCGCGCGCCATCGGTATGGGACGAGTATCATCCTGTCGCGCACGTCCGGAGGAGTGTCCCCATGCGATTCTTGTCCGCAAAGGTAGGGCCGTTCTACGTCTGGCAGGTCCCGGTCCTGCTTGTGGTTCTCGTCGGCGCGGGACTGGCCGCCTTCTTCTACGCCCCCGAGCGTTCAGTGGCCCCCGCCGGAGGGCTCGCCGAGGGTGAGCAGCTGGTGCCGGTGCAGCGGGGAACGCTGACCGACGCCATCTCCACGAGCGGGACGGTGGTGTTCCCGCTGCGCGAGGAGGTCTCGTTCCCGGTTGCGGGCGACGTTGGCGAGGTGCTCGTGAGCGTGGGGAGCGTGGTGCAGGCCGGGGACGTGCTCGCGCGGCTGGACGCGGCGACGATCGCGTCGCTGGAGCGGGACGTGACGAAGGCGGAGGTGGACCTGCGCGACGCCCGGGAAGCGCTGGCCGAGGCGCTGAGCCCGCCGGATGCGTCCGACGTGGCGGAGGCCGCCGATGCGGTGGCGTCCAGTCTCCGAAGCGTCGAGGGAGCGCAGGCTGATCTCGAGCTGACGTTGCGGAACGCGGCCAGGGACGAGCAGGATGCGAACGACGCGATCCAGGATGCGCTGGACGTGGTGGATGACGCCCTCGAAGCGGCGGACGAGGTCGCGGAAGCGTACGCGGACACGTTCGTGCAGTGGCTGGGCGTGCCCGCGTCGAGTGTGAACACGAGCCAGGACCCCGCCGAGGTGCTTAGCGGTTGGGAACTGGACCTGGACGTGCTGTTCGACGATCGCCAGGTGTTGAACCATGAGCTGTCCTGGATGGAGCCGCCTGACGACGACCCGGCAACGCTGTGGGACGAACTCGTCATCTTCTCCTGGAAGACGCTGTACCTTGGCAGGCTGGCGGGTACGTGTCCCGACGGTCCGCCGTACCAGGGACGGTGCGCAGGGCACGAGATGGAGGAGGCGTGGACGGCCCTGGAAGACGCCCGCTCCGTCGTGGACGACAAGCGTGCGGCGGTGGACGATGCGCGCGCGGCGTTGGAGAACACCCAGGGGAAGATCGCGCGGGACATCCTTTCGGCCCAGGAGGCGGTGGAGAAGGCGGAGAATGCCCTGGCCGCCGACGAGGAAGCGGTAGAGGATCTGACCGTGGAGGCGGAGACGCTGGACGTATCGCTGCTGCGCTCGGAGGTTACGGTTGCGGAGCACGCGCTTGCGTCGGCGCTGGAGGACGTGGAGAACGCCGTGCTGGCTGCGCCGACGGCTGGTGTTGTTGAGGACGTCTCGATGGAAACCGGAGACCGCCTGGGCGGGCAGGCCGCCGGGCAACAGCCGTCCATCTCCATACTCGACCCGTCCGTGGTGGAAGTCGACGGCTCCGTGGACGAGATAGACGTGCTCGCCGTGTCGGTGGGGATGCCCGTAGCAGTGAGCCTGAGTGCGCTGGAAGGACAGGCGCTGACCGGCGAGATCGTCGAGATCGGCGTGGCTTCGACCGGACAGACGGGCGTGGTGACGTTCCCGGTGACGATACGGTTGGACGTTCCGGCGGGGCTGGCGCTCCGCGACGGGCTGAGCGCGGTCTCGGAGATCGTGCTGGCGCAGTACCCCGGTGAACTGCTGATACCGACGTCGTCGGTGACAGGCAGCATCATATCGCCCGTGGTGCGCGTATCGGTCGACGGCGTCGTCGAGGAGCGGGGCGTGACGCTCGGTCCGAGCGACGATTTCTGGGTCGTGGTGATCGATGGGCTGTCGGAAGGGGAGCAGGTGGTGATGCCTGAGCCCGCATCCGCGGCCCAGGGCGGCGGCGGCGCGTTCAGGACCGTTTTCGGCGGCGGTCCGAGACGCCCGCGCGGAGGCGGAGGCGGATAGCCATGGCCGGCGTCATAGAAGTAACCGACCTGCGGAAGACGTACCGCCTGGGCGCGATGGACGTGCCCGTGCTGAACGGCGTGAGCCTCGCCGTGGAGCGCGGGGAGATGGTCTCCATCATGGGGCCGTCCGGCTCGGGCAAGTCCACGCTGATGAACATCGTCGGCTGCCTGGACGCGCCGACCTCCGGGAGCTACCTGCTGGAGGGCGAGGAGGTGAGCCGCTGGGGCGACGCTCGGCTGGCGGCGGTGCGCAACAGCAAGATCGGGTTCGTGTTCCAGACGTACAACCTGCTGCCCCGGCTCTCCGCGCTGGCCAACGTGGAGCTCGCGCTGCAATACGGCGACCGCCGGAACGCGCGCGCCCGTTCGTTGGGGGCGCTGGAGTCGGTGGGGCTGGGGCATCGTTACAAGCACCGTCCGCTGGAGCTCTCCGGCGGTGAACAGCAGCGCGTGGCGATAGCGCGGGCGCTGGTTAAGGACCCCACCATCGTGCTCGCGGACGAACCCACGGGCGCGCTCGACAGCCGCTCCAGCGCCGAGATCATGGCGATCATCCAGCGACTGAACCGCGACGAGGGACTGACGGTTGCGCTCGTGACGCATGAGGCGGACGTCGCGCGGCACACGAGGCGCATCGTCTCCCTGCGCGACGGGTTGGTCGTGGGCGACGAGCCGGTCGCAGAGCCGCTGCAGGCTCAGGCTGCGGAGGGCGTGACGGCATGACGCCCATCGCGCTCATCGGCACGGCGTGGTCGTCCATCGGCGCCAACCGGCTGCGGACCGGGCTGACGCTGCTGGGCATCATCATCGGCGTGGCCGCGGTCATCGCGCTCATGTCCATCGGACGCGGGGCGCAGGCGGACATCACGAACCGCATCGAATCGCTCGGCTCGAACCTGCTGTACGTGCGTCCGCTCGACGGCGACCTGACGCTGGAAGACGCATACGCCCTGACGGACCCGGTGTTCGCGCCGTCCATCGTGAGCGTCGCGCCGGAGGTGTCCACGGGCGGGTCGGTGACGTACCGCACCACAGAGGCGTTCGCGCAGATTGCGGGCGTCACGCCGGAGTTCGCGGACGTGCGGAACTTCGAGATCGCCTCGGGTGAATTCATCTCACCGGCGCACGTGCAGGGCCGGAAGAACGTGGCAGTGCTCGGTTCGCAGACTGCGGAAGACCTGTTCGGCGAGCGCGGTCCGGTGGGCGTCGACATCTTCATCTCCGGTATCCGGTTCACGGTCATCGTGGTCCTCGAGAGCAAAGGGGGGACCGCGTTCGGGAACGAGGACAGCCGCGTGCTCGTTCCGCTGACCACAGCATTCTTCCGGTTGAGCGGCCAGCGCACCGCGGAAGGCGACATCACGGTCTCCCTCATCAACGTGCAGGCCGATGGCGAGCGGATAGACGAGGCGCAGCAGGAAGCGGAGACGGTGCTGCGCTTGCGGCACGAGATCACGGATGCGGACGACTTCATCGTAGATACGCAGCAGTCGGTGATCGACGCGCTCAGCGAGACGACGGGAACGCTGACCGTGTTCCTGGGCGCGGTTGCCGGCATCTCGCTCGTCGTCGGTGGCATCGGCATCATGAACATCATGCTGGTGTCGGTGACGGAGCGGACGCGGGAGATAGGCATCCGCAAGGCGCTGGGAGCAAAGCGGCGCGACATCCTCGCGCAGTTCGTGACGGAGGCGGTGCTGCTGAGCATCGGCGGCGGTCTGCTCGGGGTCGGCGCAGGCGTCGTGGCCTCCCGGGTGCTGGACGGGTTCTCGCTTGCAGGCTCGGAGCTGACGACCGTGTTCAGCGGCGACATCGCGGTGCTGGCGCTGGTGGTGTCGGCGGCGATCGGGCTGTTCTTCGGCATCTACCCTGCGGCGCGGGCCGCGCAGCTGCACCCCATAGAGGCCCTGCGGCATGAGTAAGGGAGGTCAGGACTGATGGGCGCAAAGGGGTTCATCCTGGTGCTGTTGTTGCTTGCCGTCGTGGGGGCGGGCGCAGGCTACGGCGCTGCGCAACTCGTTCCCGCGGAGGAAGAGGAGCAAGCGCCCGTGACGTCGGAGCTCGTCGCGCCCGGCGCGGGAGGCGCGGATGCGGGTACAGGGGCAGGCGCAGGTAACACGGGTCGCGCAAGGCAGACGGGCGCGCAGGGCCCCACCGTGGACGACGTGCTGGCGACGATGCCGGAGGAGATGCGGCAGCAGATGGAGAACGATCCGGAGTTCGCGGCGCAGATGCGCGTCGAGGTGCAGAGGGCTATCGATTCCGGCCAGATACCGGCCGAGGCGTTCGGCCTGGCGCCCGGCGGTGCAGCACCCGGCGCGGGAACGGACCCGGGCACAGGGGACGCGGGTGCGCGGAACGCCGAACCGCTGGCCGGCACGGTGGTGTCGTTCGAGAGCGGCACGCTGCGGCTGGAGACGCCGGACGGCGAGGCTGCCATTACAGTGCCGGACGATGCGCCGGTGAACGTGACGAAGACCATGGCCGACTCGGGGGCCTACCTGGCGGAGGGGGCGGAGGTCCTGGTCGTCGCGCGTCCGGACGGATCGGGCGGGCTGGCGGCTGCCGCGATCGTCGTGGGCGACGCGGGGCAGGGTGCGGGCGGCGGACGCGGGTTCGGTGGCCAGGCGGCGGTGGTCATGGGTCCGATCATGTCGTTGGCCGACGGCGTGCTGACGCTGGAGACGGCGGACGGCCCGGCCGGGTTGGCCGTGGCGGACGAAACGCCGGTGCGCATCACGACGACGGCTGCTGAAGCAGCTTCCGAGTTGGCCGCGGGTGTGAGTGTCACCGCGTTCGTGCAGCGCGAAGCGGACGGCAGTCTGTCAGCGGCTAGCGTGAACGTCGGTGGGGGACCGGGTGGCGGACGAGGGTTGTTCGGCGGCGGGCGTCAGCGCGGCGGCGCAGATGGAGGCCAGGGCGGCACGGGCGGGGAGTCCGGTGGTTGAGACGCCGGATAGCGCCGGCGGGGTGAGCGTTCTGCGGAACGCGGTGGATGGCTCGGCGTGGACGTTCGTCTACGCGCCCGGCGCGGGCTCCAACCTGCGCGACCCGTTCGGCCAGCGGCTCGCCGAGCGTCTGCCAGAGGCCGGGGTGTCGCTCGTGCGCTTCCAGTTCCCGTACCAGGAGGCAGGGAGCCGGAGGCCCGACCGCCCCGCAACGCTGCTGGCGACGTGGCGCGCCGTTCTGGAGTCGTCGGGCTCGGACGGCTCGCGCGTTGCCATAGGCGGGAGGTCGATGGGCGGGCGCGTCGCGTCGGTGCTGGCGTCGGAGGGAGCGGGGGTGGATGCGCTCGCGCTGTTCGCGTACCCGCTGCGCCCGCCGGGCAATCGGGAGCAGCCCC
>DAOUHP010000026.1:0-41833 GCA_034428575.1 Dehalococcoidia bacterium
GGGGACTGCGGGCTAGGCTTCACTCGCGGGCTTCTTCCCGGGTCTCGTGTACGATGCCGCGCCGTCCGTAGGTGTAGAGCAACGGCGACAGCAGGCCCATCGCCACCGAAAAGCCGCCGAAGACGAAGATAGACGTGCGTATGGCGGTCGCGTCGGCGATGAAACCGAAGATTAGCGGCGAGGCGAAGATGCCGATCGCCCAGTACAGCCCCACGACGGAGAGCGCCATCGCGCGCTGGTTCGGCGCGCTGTTCTCCGCCGCAAGCGTCGGATAGAGCGAGCGCAGGCTGCCGAACGTTATGCCGGTGAGCGCCATGAACGCCGCGGGGAGGATGGGGACATTCCCGGTGAGGCCGATGCCTATGGCAAGCGCCCCGGTGAGCGTGATGCCGATAGCGGCAGTGCGGCGGCTGCCGAGGAATCCGAGCAACGCGCCGAAGAAGTAGGCGAGCACGCTCACGCCGATGCTGTTGAGCGACCGGATGACGGCGGTCCCGCCCTCGCCGTAGCCCACGTCGTGGAAGAACGCGATGAACAGTCCCATCACGAGGCCGGAGTACGCCGCGCTCGTGAAAGCCACCATGTGCGCGTGCAGCAGCGTCCGCTTCACCAGCATCGTCTTCGCCGGAGCGAGGCTTGCGAGGAGGCTGCGCGCCTGGTCCTTGCGCGGCAGCCTGGGTAGCGACGACGTGATGAGGAAGCCGATGAAGGACAGCGACGCGGTCAGCGCGAATGCCTCCGGGTAGCCGATGCCCTCGGCCACGAACCCGACGACGACGCTGCCGATAATCCCGCCGCCCGACTCGAAGCTCAGTTGCCGCCCCATCACCTTGCCCGCCTCCCCCTCGGCGCTGCGGCTGATGTACGACTGCGCCGCCGACCAGTAGACGGAGCGCGACGCGCCGTTGAACAGCTGCGCCACCGTGAGCGAGAGGAAGGTGGCGGTGAATATCGGGACCGCCGAGGCGATCGTGACGGTCGTGAAGCTGAACCAGATGATGAGCTTCTCGCCGAACCGGTCTGAGAGCGCTCCGCCGACGAGCCTGAGCATGATCATGACAACGCCGGGAGCAGCGACGATGAACCCCTGGCTCGCCAGGGAGAACCCCTGCTCGATGGCGTACAGCGGGAAGAGGATGGCGGCGCCCATCGTGAAGCCGTAGATGAAGCCGTTGACGTAGCCGAGGTAGGTGGGATAACGCCGCGGATTGCGGATGAAGGCCCCGAGAAGAGCGAGGTTGGCGAGCGCGTTCACGCTCGGAACCTACGCCCGCCACCGAGCCGTCGTCAATCAGCGGAGGCAGGCGCTCGCCTTGCGCTCGGCGCGTTGGGACGTACAGGCCTGACTTCCCAGCGACCTGAAGGCGCCGCCCTCTGTTGCGCCTTCACAGGAGTGGCGTCCATCCTCTGCCTGCTCTCCACAAGGGAAGCCGCTAGCCGGGTTGGAACGGCTGCGGTACTCTATTCTCAGGGAGTGGAAAGGAGACAAGGTCATGGTCACGGAAGGCGCTACCTTCCCGAATCCGGAAGTATGTAAGCGTATTGCCGACGACGTTCAGTACTTCAGTGGTCACGAGGCAGAAATACTCAAGGAGCATCCGGACTGTTGGGTGGCACTGTTTGACAGGAAAGTGGCCGCGGTTGGCCCCGACCTCAACGGTGTCTTGCAGGAGCTGACAGAGCGGGGTATCACACCTGCGGAGGGGCCGGTTATCCGGTACCTCTCGACGAAGCCTACTCTTTGGATCCTGTAGGATGCGGGTAACCGGGCACTACAGGCAGTTGGCTTCCCCAAACCCGTACTCTCAGTCAGCGCCGTGCATAACGATCGGCGTCGCTCTGCGTACGCTGGGCGATACAGTCGGCTACGTGGAGGCGGTAGTGGACACGGGCGCCGAGATAACGACCCTCATGCCGCAGGGGGTAGAGTCCCTCAACATTCACCCTTCGGCCGTTCAGGCTCTGCCAGGGCCGGTCATGAGCACGGTGGGGGTTGGAGGCTCGGCCGCCTTCAAATTGACGCCAGCGCAGGTCTACCTCATCGATTCCAACGGCCAGGGCGCCACTGGGCCGTTCGCCGTGCAGATAGCCTTGGCAGAAGGCGCATCCCCTCCCATTGGCGTACCCTCTGCACCCCTGGCTCTCCTTGGGAGAGACATCCTCAATAGGTGTGACCACAGCTTCAGTTTTCGCAATGGAGCCGTGGTGATAGATTCACCCTAGTTAGGGAGTTCACCGGCGCGTTGACAGTGTCACTGAGCCATTCGTAGACTCTTCTCAGTGCGTGGCGCTTCCCACCGCAGCGCCCCTCCAAGAGGACTGTACGCCCTTGGCCGACATGCCCCCCACGACCGGCGACGATATCCGCGCCGCATACCTGCGATTCTTCGAGGAGCGCGGCCATCTGGTCATGCCGAGCGCATCGCTCATCCCCGCCGGCGACCCCACGCTGCTGCTCACGTCCGCCGGCATGGTGCCCTTCAAACCGTACTACGCGGGAGACGAGACCCCGCCGAACCCGCGCCTGGCATCTGCGCAGAAGTGCTTCCGCACCACGGACATAGATGTGGTGGGTGACTTTACGCACAACACGATGTTCGAGATGCTGGGCAACTTCAGCATCGGGGACTACTTCAAGCGCGAGGCCATCACGTGGGCGTGGGAGTTCACGACCGAAGTGCTGTTGCTGGCCCCCGACCGCATCTGGGTGACGGTGCACTACACCGACGACGAGGCGCGCGCGATATGGCGCGATGAAGTCGGCGTGCCGAACGAGCGCATCGTGACGCTTGGCGACGAGGACAACTTCTGGGGCCCGGCGGGCGACGAGGGCGCATGCGGCCCCTCCAGCGAGCTCTACTACGACTTCGGCGAGGAGCACGGTCCCGGCATGAAGCCGGGAGACGACACGGGCCGTTTCGTCGAGTATTGGAACCTCGTCTTTCCGCAGTTCCACCAGGCGGCCGACGGCACGCGGACGGACCTGCCCGCGCCGGGCATAGACACCGGCATGGGGCTGGAGCGCATCACCGCGATCATGCAGGGAGTGAAATCGGGTTACGAGACTGACCTGCTCGGCTCGATACGACAACGCGTGGAGCAATTGGCGGGCAGGACGTACCGGCAGGACCCGAACGACGACTTCGCCATCCACGTCGTGACGGAACACGCCCGGAGCGCGGCGTTCCTCATCGCGGACGGCGTCGTCCCGGCGAATGAGGGTAGGGGCTACGTGCTGCGCCGCGTGATACGGCGGGGCATCCGCTTCGCGCGGAAGCTCGGCATCGAGGCCGGCTTCCTGCCGGACGTCGCCGGGGCGGTGATCGAGCGGTTCGGAGTGCTCTACCCTGAACTCCGCGAGCACGAGCGCTTCGTCCTCAAGACGCTCGAGTCTGAGGAGGAGCGATTCTACGACGCCATCGCGCTCGGCATGCCGGTGCTGGAGGAGTGCATCGCCAGGGGTGGGGCGATCGCTGGGGCCGACGCCTTCCGCCTGTACGACACCTATGGCTTCCCGCTGGAACTCACCCAGGAGATAGCACGGGAGCACGAACTGGACGTGGACGTCGCGGGCTTCGAGCGCGCGATGGAGGAGCAGCGCGAGCGGGGACGCGCCGCGGCACGCTTCGGAGGCGGTCGTGAGGAGGTACGCGCCTACGAGGCGCTCGACATCCGAGAGACGGCGTTCCTCGGCTACGAGCGCATCGAGACCGACACCGTCGTCACCGCCATCCTGAAGGACGGCGAGCCGGTGCTGCGCACGGCGACCGGAGAACTTGTCGAGGTCGTGCTGCGCGAGACGCCCTTCTACGCGGAGGGAGGCGGCCAGGTGGGCGACACGGGCATCATCGTGGCGCCCGGCGGGTCGGTGCGCGTAACCGACACGCAGAAGCCCCTGGGAGAGCTCATCGTCCATACGGCTGAGGTCGTTGATGGCGCGGTTTCGGTCGGCGACGCGGTGCACGCGTCTGTCGACGCGGAGCGCAGGCTGGACGTTGCGCGGAACCACACGGCGACGCACCTGCTGCACGCGGCGCTGCGTGACGTGCTCGGTTCGCACGTGCGGCAGGCAGGCTCGCTGGTCGCGCCGGACCGGCTGCGGTTCGACTTCACGCACGTCTCGGCGGTGGGCCGCGACGAGTTGGGCGAGATCGAGCGCCGCATCAACGAATCCGTGCGCGGTGACCTGCCGCTGGTGAAGGACGAACGCTCCTACCGAGAGGCGACCGCGAACGGCGCGCTCGCCTTCTTCGGCGAGCGGTACGGGGACCGCGTGCGCACCGTCCAGATAGGCGAGTCACAGCCGGTGAGCTTCGAGGTCTGCGGCGGCACGCACCTGGAGCGGACCGGACAGATAGGAGTTTTCCATGTCGTGGGCGAGAGCAGCGTGGGGACGGGAGTACGCCGCATCGAGGCGGTGACCGGACGCGGAGGCGAGGAGTGGATCGGCCAGCGGCTGCGGCAACTGGACGAGGCTGCGGTGTTGCTGCGAGCGGCGCCCGCCGAACTGCCCCAGCGCATCGAGGCGCTACTGGCGCAGGCGGAGGAAGCGCGGCGCTCGCTGCGCGCGGGGCAGCGGGAGACGTCCCGGCAGGAGGCGGATGCCCTGCTGGAAGGGGCGCGCGACGTAGGCGGCGTACAGGTGCTGGCGGTACGGAGCGATGCGCCCGACGCCCAGGCGTTGCGTGAGATGGGCGACCGTCTCCGGGACAAGCTCGGCTCCGGCGTCGTCGTGCTCGGCAGCGTCTTCAACGGAAGGCCCGGCCTGCTGGCCATGGTCACACCCGACCTCGTGGAACGCGGCTTCGACGCAGGGGCCATCGTCAACGAGGCAGCGCGCGTGATGGGCGGCGGCGGCGGTGGTCAGCCGCGGCTGGCGCAGGCAGGCGGTAGAGACGCCTCGAGATTGGGAGACGCGCTAGCGGCGGTGGCGGACATCGTCCATCGGCAGACGGACTAGTGCTCGCCCTGGCGTTGGACGTCGGAGAGCGCCGCATCGGCGTCGCGTCTGGCGATACGGATACGGGCGTCGCGGTTCCCGCAGGTGTGATAGAGAATGCACCCGATGTTGCTGCGCACGTGCTGCGCGAAGTACAGGCACGGGGTGCGGACGTCGTCATCGTAGGCATGCCGTACTCGATGTCCGGGCGCGTGGGGCCGCAGGCGCAGGTCGTGCAGGAGTTCATCCGGCGGCTGGAGGAGTTGGGGCTCGCGGTCGAGACCGTCGACGAACGGTTGTCGTCCGCGGAAGCGGAACGCGCGCTGGCTGGCAGTCGCTCGCGGGGGAGAGGCCGCCGCAGGCCTGAGAAGGGCGCGGTTGATGCGGCGGCGGCGGCGGTGGTGCTGCAGGCGTGGCTGGACGGCAAACGCGGCTCGGGGCTATAGCGGCCTCAGATTGGTAGAATGTCCGTATGCGGATGAGAGGGAACCCCCGTGTGTATGGAGCTGCAGGCGCTTCGGTGCTGGCCGCCGCCGTTACGGCGCGCTACATCGCGAAGTGGCGGCAGCGTCGCACGATGGGGCGTCAGGGCGGCGGGCGCGAGGGCGGCGGACGTTGTTTCATCGGCCTCGATCTCACGGATCCGACGGCAGTACAGAAGCGTCCGTGCGACTACGCGGTGCTCGATGCCGGCCTGGTGTGTACGTTCGGCCAGTGGGACTACCGCGAGGATGCCTCCCACATCATCCCGGACCGCGCACTCGGGCGCTCTTTCATCCTGGCGATAGACGGCCCGCAGGGGCTGGCAGGCTCGCCGGACGCGACGATGCGCGAGTCGGAACGGCGAGTGAACGCGCCGGGGCGCACGCCCTTCACCCTGCCCACGGACGGCAGGCCGTATGCCGGCCTCATCACGGGATCGGTGCAGCTGTTCCATCGGTTGGTGGAGAGCGGGCGCAGGTTCCGTCTACTCGGGCTTGACGGCACCCCTGCGTCCGACACGACGTTGATCGAAGTGTTCCCGGGAGGCGCCTGGAAGCTGGTGTCGAACGGAACGCAGCTTCCGGCGAAGCGCACCCTGGAAGGGCGTCGAGCCCGCACTGACCTGCTGACCACCTTGGGGGTGCAGTTGCCGTCGGAAGACACGCCGACCGACGACCAATTGGACGCCGCGATGGCGGCGTGGACGGCCTATAAGCTGTGGGTGGGCGAGGCGGTCATCGAAGGCGAGGGGCCGCGCCTCGACGTTGAGGCCGGCGTTATCCGCGAAGGGTACGTCGTCCAGCCGGCGCCTGCGCCGGAAACCGTGGAGGAGAGCGCGGCGGCTTAGTGTTGCTGCGGGCGCATGGCCCTCGCCCCCGCCCCGTAGGGCCCTCACCCTGACCCTCTCCTGAGGGAGAGGGAGCGAGACGACCCCCGAGAGATGCTTCGACTCCGCTGCGCTCCGCTCAACATGACACGCCCCGCTCCGTCCCCGCAGTACCCTCACCCTGGCCCTAACCCTCAGGAGAGGGAGCGAGACGACCCCCGAGAGATGCTTCGACTCCGCTGCGCTCCGCTCAACATGACACGCCCGCTCCGTCCCCGCGTACCCTCACCCTGACCCTCTCCTGAGGGAGAGGGAATCTCAGGCGCGTTACACCGCGGCGTAGTTGACGTTTTCCTTCGGCGTGCGGTACTCGGCAGAGCCCTCCACCCACTCGGTGTCGCGCGGCAGGACCATGGCGGCAGACCTGATGTGGTAGACGTCCGGGTCCCAGACGGACTCGGGCTCGATGCCGTAGTCCCGCAGGAGCTTGGCAGCCCTGAGCAGCGCGCGGCGGGCGCGGATGATGCCGGTGTCGCTGACGCCGAGGTGCTCTATCGTCCGGTTCACGACCCGGCCCATCGTCTCCTGCATGCCGGAGTCCTGCGGCCAGGTGCCGGGCAGGCCGGAGAACTGGACGTTCTTCTGGCGCTCCCAGTCCACGTTGAAGTCGTTGTCTATGTGGTGCTTCGGCCACCATGCGTTCTCCGGACGGTTGGCCATGGGAGGCAGGAAGCCGTCCACGGTGGGGTGAAGGCCCTGCTGCCCGTTGCCCGGGCCGTAGCGGAGGAACTCGAGTTCCTTCTCGGTGAGGGGGCGCACGGGGTTGTAGGTGAAGCAGAGCGCGAGGACGTGGTTGTCGTCCATCGGCATGTAGGCGTGACCGCTGAAGAGAGGGTCGGCGCCGTAGGGAGGGATGATGGTGTGGAAAGGGAACATGAACTGCGTGATGCGCCAGTAGTAGGAGTCTTCCTCCGCGTTGCGGCGGGCGCCTATGAGCACGCCGTAGTCCGTGTCCTTGACCTGGAAGCGGGGGTGGCGGTCCCGCATCTTGTAGACCATCCCCTGTTCCTGCTTCGAGTTGAGGCGGAAGGGGTCGGCGAAGCTGGAGTGGAGGAAGCCGCTGTGGCTGGAGTCGATCTCTCCCTCGATGGTCTGGAAATAGTTGTTCTGGGCGATGCGCTTGGTCAGGTAGCAGTGGGACTCCGGCACCATGTTCCATTCGAGGTTGGGCAGCGGCGGCGGGGCGTCCTGCTCCGGGCCCATGTAGGTCCAGATGACGCCGTTGCGCTCGAGGGTGCGGTAGGCCTTCAGCCGCACTTTGTCCTTGAAGTTGCTCTCCGGCGGTTCGCTCGGCATGTCCATGCAGGAACCGTCGGCAGCGAACTTCCAGCCGTGGTAGGCGCAGCGCAGGCCCTCTTCCTCGTTACGCCCGTAGAAGAGCGACGCGGTACGGTGCGGGCAGTGCGGCGTCATCGTGGCGACGGCGCCGCTCGTGAGGCGCACGACGAGGAGGTCTTCGCCGAGGAGCCGCGTGCGATGCGGGACGCCGTCGGCTTCGACCTCGTGGGAGAAGACGGCCGGTATCCAGTAGCGCCGCATGAGGTCTCCCATCGTGGTCCCGGCGCTTACCTGCGTCAGCAGTTCGTTGTCAGTCGCGGACAGCATCTGTGTTCCTCCTGCCTGTTTGACCTTCGCGCGAGTATACATCGGCAGGAGCGGGTGTGGGGTAGAATGAGGGCACGTCCCATGGGAGGTTGTCATCTTGGTGCGATTCCTGACTGCCGGCGAGTCTCACGGCCCGGGACTGGTCGCTCTGCTCGAAGGGCTGCCCGCGGGCATCGCCATATCGGAAGCCGCCATACGTGAAGACCTGGCGCGGCGCCAGATGGGCTACGGGCGCGGCGGGCGCATGCAGATCGAGACGGACTACGCGGTGCTGCAGTCCGGCGTGCGGCACGGCCACACGACGGGCGCGCCCATCGCGATGCTCATCGAGAACCGCGATCACTCGACCGGCAACGGACCGGACGGCAAACCCTGGACGCACACGATGGCGAAGGAGCCCGTGGAGGGCGAGGTGACGCCCATACACCGCCTGCGCCCCGGCCACGCGGACACGCCCGGCATCAGCAAGTACCTGCAGGACGACGCGCGCAACATCCTGGAGCGCTCTTCCGCGCGGGAATCGACAGCCCGGGTCGCCGTGGGCGCCGTCTGCCGCGCGTTCCTGTCGGAGTTCGGCGTGGAGGTGCACAGCCACGTCACGAACATCGGCGGCGTGCAGGCACATCCCCCGGAGCCGGTGGACTGGGACGCGGCCGAAGACTCGCCCGTGCGCTGCGCCGACCCGGACGCGAGCGCCCTCATGGTGCGCGAAATAGACGCGGCGAAGGAGGCGGGTGACAGCCTCGGCGGCGTCGTGGAGGTTGTCGCGACGGGCCTGCCGATAGGGCTGGGCTCACACATCCAGTGGGACACGAAGCTCAGCACCCGGCTCATGGCATCCGTGGGGAGCGTGAACGCGGTAAAGGGCGTCGAGGTCGGCAAGGGCTTCGAACTCGCCGACCTGCGCGGCTCGAAGGTGCACGACGTCATCAAGCCCGTTGAAGAGTGGGAGCCGGACGGGAATGGTGGGTGGCTGAAGCCGTGGCCTCGCCGCACGAACAACGCGGGCGGACTGGAGGGCGGCATGACGACCGGCGAACCGCTCATCGTCCGCGCCGTCGTCAAACCCATCGCCACGATGATCAACCCGCTGCCGTCGGTCGATCTGACGACCGGCGAGTTGGCCCAGGCGCACTACGAGCGGAGCGACATCACGTTCGTGCCAACGTGCGGCGTGATCGCGGAGGCGATGGTGTTGATAACGCTCGCCGACGCATTCATGGAGAAGTTCGGCGGCGATCACGTCTCCGAGACGCTGCGCAACCACGAGAGCTACATGGCGACGGTGGGGCCGCGAAACGGATCGTAGGCGCATGATCGGAATGGGGGCATGAGAGTCCTGGGGCTGCTGCTCGTTGCCGGTGTGTTGCTGCTCGCTGCGGGTTGGATGTTCAGGCATAGCAGGAACATCTCCGGCGCGACGAAGTTCATCCTGATCGCCGGCGGTACTGTCCTTGCAGGCGTTGCGCTGGCGTTCCTTATCAGCGCGGGCATCGAGTCGGTGCAATCACTGTGAAGCTGGCAGGTTTACGCCCATGACGACGCGCAACCGCATCTATCTCATCGGGTTCTCCGGCGCGGGTAAGAGCGCCGTTGGACGCAGCGCGGCGCGTCTGCTCGGCTGGCGGTTCGAGGACGCGGACGAGCGCATCATCGAGCGAGCGGGCAAACCGGTCGAGCGCATATTCGCCGAGGACGGTGAGCCCGCGTTCCGCGAGCTGGAGCGCGCCGCCATCGCCGACCTCGCACGCGAGGAGGGCGTCGTCGTCTCGACGGGCGCAGGGTCGGTGATGCACGACCAGTCGCTCGGCGGGATGCTCGGCTCGGGCCTCGTGGTGGCGCTGGAGGCGCGTCCCGAGACGGTCTACCGGCGGCTCTCCCATATCGCGGAGCTCGACGGCGCGGAGGCGATGGCGCGCCCGATGCTGCAGTCGGACGACCCGCTGGGGCGCATCGAGTCGCTGAAGCGCGAGCGCCAGTGGGCCTACGCGCGGGCGCACTGGACCGTACACACCGACGACCTGACGATAGAGCAGGCCGCGCACGAGGTCGTGCGCGCCTGGCGGCGGCTCGGCGCGCCCTCGGCCTGGGAGGATGACCCGGACCTCGCCGCGACGGTGCGGCTGGAGCAGGGGGCTTACCCGGTATTCGTTGGGTGGGATACGCTCGAGGAGCAGTTGGGGCGCCGCCTCGCGCAGACGGGGTTCTCCGGGCGGGCGTTCATCGTCTGCGACAGCAACGTCGTCCATCCGTACGGGCGGGCCGCGCAGCGGTCGCTGCACGACGCCGGCATCGAGATGGGGATGTTCACGTTCCCTGCGGGCGAGGCGCACAAGAACCTGTCGACCGCCACCGTTATCTACGAGTGGCTTGCCGAGCGGAAGGCGGAGCGCCGCGACGTCATCGTTGCGGTGGGCGGCGGCGTGGTGGGCGACCTCGCGGGTTACGTCGCGGCGACATTCCTCCGCGGCATACGCCTCGTGCAGGCGCCGACGTCACTCACGGCGATGGTGGACTCGAGCATCGGCGGCAAGACAGGCGTCGATCTCCCCGTAGCGAAGAACATGGTGGGCGCATTCCACCATCCCGCCCTGGTGCTGGCCGACGTATCGGCCCTGCGGACACTGCCGGACCGCGCCCTGCGCGAGGGGTGGGCTGAGGCGGTGAAGCATGGGCTCGCGTTGGAAGCAGGCCTGGTGGACCTGTACGAGGAAAACGCAGACGCGCTGCTGTCGCTGGACCCGGAGTTGACGACGCGGGCTGTAGCCTGGAACGCGGCGGTGAAGGCACGCATCGTGAGCGCAGACGAGCGCGAGACGAGCGGCCTGCGCCAGCTGTTGAACTACGGACACACGATAGGGCACGGCATCGAGGCGGCTGCGGGCTACGACGCCTACCTCCACGGCGAGGCGGTCGCCATCGGCATGACGGGGGCAGCGCGGCTGGGGATGCTGGAGGGAGTGACGCCGCCTCAACTCGTCGAGCGACAGGCGTCGCTCATCGCTCGCTTCGGGTTGCCGTCCGCATACACGGGCGTCGAGCCGGAGGCGATCATCGAGGCGATGAGCCGCGACAAGAAGACGACGGCGGGACAGATCTCATGGGTGCTGCTGGACGGCGTCGGCTCGTCGCGAACGCACCGGGGTATCGCGCCGGAGCGCGTCGCAAGCGTCGTACGGGAGCTGGGGGCGTAGGGGTTCCGCATTGAGCGGACGACGTAGCCCCGTCTATCATGTATGGCGTCTGTTCACTGTGAGGGCCCGTGATATAGCGGCAGGGCGTTAGGAGGACTACATGCTGCAACGATTCGAGTTGCGGAACTTCAAGGCGTTCCGTCAGCAGTTGTTTGACCTCGCGCCCATCACCGTCTTCGTGGGGCGCAATGGCACGGGCAAGTCGTCCGTGCTTCAGGCGCTGGCTTTTCTCAAGCAGTCATCTCTAAGAGGAGAGGCAGCCTATGTAGGGTATCCTGAAGCACCAGTGCTTGCTGAGTTGGGTAGTTTCGAGGAAATCGTTCATCTGGGGGATAACACTCTTCCTATTGAGTTAAGGGTGAAGGCCCAGCTAGACTCATTGGGGAATGCGTCGTGGCCTGCTCTGGGCTGGCGCAATATCGGTGGTCTCCCCATTGAACTCAACTACCAGTGTGAGCTATTTGGGAATCGTACTCCTGAAGAAAAGATAAGAGTTAAGCCGTCAAGGGGGCCGGTTTATGAAATGTCTCGTGAAACCAATATCAACAGACCCGTTGAGGACATTCGAATAGTGACACATACCACTAGGTATTTCAGCGGATTTTATGTAGAAGTCTCTGGCACTGGGATTGCTTTGAATTCGTTGGCTGGCTCTGGAATTCAAGATCCCTCTAACTCTGACCTTAGTCAAGAGTTGAACAGGCTTGGTCAATCGCTGTCGATTCAACTTAAGCGCTTCTTCTTCGTTCCCGCCGGGCGCGGCTTCATAGGACAGACATTCCCGCTCCAGGACGATGCGAGCGACGACCTGTCAACCGCCATGGGCTACAGCGAGTTTGCGAGCAATGCGGCCACTAGGCTGGCGATGGCCCGTGGACTGGAGGAACAGGTCTCCGACTGGCTCCAGCAGGTAACCGGCCTGCGTATCCGTGCCGAAATCGGCAAGGGGAAGATGGTGAACGTCACGTTCCAGCCGCCCCGCCATGTGAGCGAGCGCATGGCCGTGGGCGCGAACAACGAGAGTTTCGGCGCCAACCAACTGAGCCATGTATTCCTGCAGATTGCGCTCGCAGGCGACGAGGCGACCATCGGGATCGAGGAACCGGAGGTGCACCTGCACCCTCGCGCCCAGCGCGCCCTGGTCGAGACGCTGGCACGCATCGCGAAGGACGGCTCACGGCAGTTCATCATCAGCACGCACAGTGAGCGGGTCGTGTCACGGCTGCTGGTGCTGGTGACGAAGGGCGTGCTGCGCCCGGAAGACTTGGCGGTCTACGCCTTCGATAAGGACGAAGAAGGCGTAGCCAGTGCCAAAGCGTGCGAGGTGGACGAGAACGGACAAGTTGCAGGGGGCATACCTGGATTCTTCGAGGAGAGCATCGAGGATATGTCGGACGTGGTAGCTGCGCTTTCCGGTTCGCAGGGGTAGCTGGCTCACATTGCTGTTCGTGCTGGATGAGAACGTCTTGATCCGTGCGATCGCTCGAGACGAAGTGGATTTCTCGAGCGGGCGCTACGTTCGATTGGGGAATCCAGACCGGAGCGCGTTAGACCTCGTTGCAGTGATCATGGCGAATGCGCACACGCTCGCCATAAGTGTCGAATTATGGCGCCGCTACGCCCACCATAGGGAGCAGCTACAGGAGTCTGGAATCGTCGCTGCCCCGAATCCGTTGGATGTCATCGCTCAGGCGTGGGTGAGCCGCGTTCGCTTTATCCCAAGTCCGCCATCGGTTGATTTGCCGGAAATTTTCCCCATGAAGGACGTGTATCTGGCATATCTTGCGCTAGCATCAGGAGCAGCGCTGGTGACAGAAGACGAAGGCATCCATGACGCTGCTGGGGACCCCTCGCTCGGGTTCGAGGTCCTGCGTATCGCCGAAGCGCTGGAGCGGGCGAGGCAACCGGCCTAGCTGTTACCGCGCTTGTTGTCAGGCGGACTGGTAGATGGCGGGGCGGTAGCGGGGTTCTGGCACTGGCTTGCCTGCCTCTTTTGCAGCTTCAACCCAGGCTCTCATCGCCTTTCGCACTTCCGACAGCGCTTCTTCCGGCGATTCTCCGAATGCGGAACAGTATTGCAGGTCGGGGATGTCCGCTACATAGCACTGGTCCTCTTCGCTGTAGAAGACGTTGATGTGATAGTCCTTCATGTAGGCCCGTCTAGCTCGCCGCGGCGGGCTCCAGTTCCCCGGCCTTGAGCTGGCGGAGGGTGTGGAGGATAGAGGCGGTGGACGGGCGGTCGCCGATGTCCTGCCCCACCTGCCTGGCCACGATGCGGTCCGAGGTCAGGATGATGGTCGTGGGGGCCGCCACGCCGTCGCCGAGCAGATCGAACACGCCGTATGCCTTCGCGACCGCCTGGTCCGGGTCTGCGAGGACAGGGTATCTGGCGCCGGTGCGCTGCTGCATGTTCTGGGCGCGGGGTATGTCGTCTGTGCTCAGGGCAATCAGTTCGGCGTCCAGTGCTCGCATCTCGTCGTAGGCCGCTTCCAACTCGCCGAGCTGGTTGATGCAGGTCCCTCAGAAGTTGCCGCGATAGAAGACGATGACGACGGCGTCGTTCTCTTCCAGCGTGTCCGACAGGCTGACGAGTCCGCCCTGCGCTGCAGCGAGTTCGAAGTCCGGCGCGGGGATGCCCACCGCCGGCTGGGATGGTGTCGGTTCAGAGTTGCCGTTACACGAGAGGGCGACCACCGGAAACAGCAGCGAGAGGACGATGAGCGCCGAGAAGCCGATGGCGACGCGCTGCCACCACGGGTTCTGGAAGAATGAGCGGTGGTCTGCCGGCAGCCGGTTGAGCTCCTCGATCTCAGCGAGTTCCCGCTCAGAGTATTCGTCGTTGTTCCTGGGACTACGCATGGGGGCCTATCCGCCGGCGACAGCCGGGACGATGCTCACCTCGTCGCCGGCCTTCACGGGAGTGCTCAACCCTTCCAGGAAACGCACGTCCTCGTTGTTCAGGTACAGGTTGACGAAGTAGCGCAGCGCGCCGTTCTCGTCCAGGATACGTTCCTGGATGCCGGGGTACTGCGCTTCCAGTTCCGCGATGACGCCGCCCAGCGTTTCGGCGGTCACGTCTGCCTTGTCGATGCCATCGGTGATCCGCCGCAGCGGACCGGGTATACGTACGGTTACGCTCATCCTGCTCTCGTTCCTCCGCGATTACGGTTCTATCAGGTCGCCCAGTGCGGGGTCGACCCTGACGCCAAGCGAGCGCACCCACTCGAGGCTGCGCTCGATCTCTTCCAGTTCTCCCTCGACTTCCAGGATCACCCACCCCACGCCTTCCTGCACGTCGGCGCGACGGATGTTCGTGACCACGGCGAAGTCGTGCCCCATCCGGTAGATGACGGGCTGCTTGATCATATGGTCCAGGAACGTGAAGCGCACGCGCTGCATCGTTGCGGTCATGGCGCTCAAGCCTTTACGCCCACGCGCTGCTCAAATGCCGACACGGTGCCCTCGATGAGGATGGGGTTCACCACGTCGCTCACGATCTCCGTCGTCTTGAGCCCGTTCCCGGTGATGTAGACAACGGTTGGCTCGTCCGGCTGGATCTCACCGCGCTCGACCAGGCGCTTCAGTCCCGCAATGGCGACGCCGCCTGCGCCCTCCGTGAATATGCCCTCCGTCTGGGCGAGGAGCTTGATGCCCTCCGCGACCTCGTGCTCCTCGGCGATTACCGCGGAGCCGCCGGACGCTTCGATCGTCTTGAGCGCGTAGTAGCCGTCGGCCGGATTGCCGATGCCGAGCGACTTTGCGATGGTGGCCGGCTTCACGGGGCGTATGACGAAACGCCCTTCCTCATAGGCCGTGGCGATGGGCGAGCAGCCGCGCGCCTGCGCGCAGTGCATCCGCGTCTCCACGGGGCCGATGATGCCGGTCTGCTCGAACTCCTTCAGCCCCTGGTATATCTTGGTGAACATCGCGCCCGATGCCGATGGCGCGATCGCGTGCGCAGGAGCGCGCCAGCCCAACTGCTCCGCGACCTCATACCCGAGCGTCTTGCTGCCGTCGGCGTAGAAAGGACGGACGTTGATATTGACGAACGCCCACTGGTACTGATCGGCAAGTTCACTGCACAGGCGGTTGACGTCGTCGTAGCTGCCGTCGACGGCGATCATGGTCGGGTTGTAGATGGCCGCGCCCAGCACCTTCCCCGCCTCCAGGTCCGACGGGATGAAGACGTAGGCCGTCATCCCCGCACGGGCGGCGTGCGCAGCTACTGAGCAGGCGAGGTTGCCGGTTGAGGCGCAGGCGAGCGTCTCGAAGCCGAGCTCCAGCGCCTTGGCTGAGGCGATCGCGACGACCCGGTCCTTGAACGAGTAGGAAGGGTTGACGCTGTCGTTCTTGATCCACAGCTCCTCGAGGCCGAGTTGCTTCGCCAGGCCGTGTGAGCGGATGAGCGGGGTGAACCCGGCGTTGATGTCCACGAGCGGGTTGTACTCGGCGGGGAGGAAGTCGGCGTACCGCCAGAGGCTGTTGGGGCCGGACATGATGCGCTCTCTGCTGGCGATGTCCGCGATGGCATTGAGGTCGTAAACGACTTCGAGCGGCCCGAAACAGAAGTCACAGACGTTGAAAGCGCCGATGGGGTACTCGCGGGAGCATTCCTTACAGCGCAGAGCGGCGACGTTCACCATGTGGCAACCTCCTGCGTGCGATGTATCACGCGCGCGGCGGTTCGCCTACTCCGCGCGCGCCGTCCCATCTTCGTGCCGTTTCGGGCATTGGGAGCGCATCTTGCACACGCATAACAGCGTAGCATCGGAGGCGTCGAGCGTCAAAGGCGTAGTGGCGCGGCGCAGCGCTATCTGCCCGTCTGCCAGAGCCTGCGTCCGGTGATGGCGAGGACGATCGGAATCATCGGGGCAATGAAGTCCCAGATAACGTTGACAGGCACGCCGGCAGATACGCCCTCGTCCAGCAGGTATATCCAGTTCCGGAAGAACCAGATGGCGAGCACAGCGCTGGCGTAGAACAGTACGTGTGCGCCCAGCCGGGAGAGGGTCAAGTCGTCGCTGCCGGACTGCGAGCGCATGTGCCCGAAGTTGACCACGAGCGCCACGAGGATGCCCGCCCCGGAGACGTAGTTCATCACGTCCCAAACCGCCTGGGGGTTGTCGTAGAGGCTACTGAAGAGGAACTGCGCCAGGTACAGCAATGCGTACAGCATCATCAGTCCGCCGGCCAACCGTAAGGCCATCGCCATGATTAAACGCTCCTGTGCTGCGTGCTGCAGTCTTGCGGGCGCCAGTATAGGCTGGACGCAAGGAGGCTGACGATGATGGACGGGCAGGGCGTCGTGCTGATAACCGGGGCGTCGAGCGGCATAGGGATGGCCACCGCGCTCTACATGGCGGAGCGCGGCTATCGCGTGGTCGGGACCAGCCGTGTGAGGGAGCGGCTCGCCGGTCTGGAGGCCGAGGCCGCTCGGCGGGGCCTGCCGGTCGCCGGCGTCGAGCTCGACATCAACAACGAGGCCGGCCTCGCGGATGCCCTGGCCGCTGTCGTGGCGGGGCACGGCCCCGTCAGCGTCCTCGTCAACAATGCAGGCTACGGCCTGTTCGGGCCGGTCCAGACGCTGACGACGGACGAACTGCGCGCGCAGTTCGAGACCAACGTCTTCGCCGTGGCGCGTCTCATCCGCGCGGTGTTGCCGGGCATGATCGACCGTGGGGGAGGGACCATCGTGAACGTGAGTTCCATCCTCGGCCGCATCGGGGCGCCCTTCCACGGGGCCTACGCTTCCTCCAAGTTCGCGCTGGAAGGGTTGAGCGAGTCGCTCCGCACGGAGGTGTGGCCCCTTGGCGTGCGCGTCGTACTGGTTGAACCGGGACTGTTCAGTACCGCGTTCCCGGATAATCAGGCCATGGCTGCGGCCATCGAGTCGGACGACGCGGTCCCCTACGACCGCTACCTCAGCCGCTACCGGAGCAGAGTGCGCGGAGCGTTCGACCGGGGCCGGGACCCCGTCCTCGTCGCAAAGGTCATCCACGGCATAGCACGGTCCCGGCGCCCGCGCTTCCGTTACCCCGTGGGCATCGACTCGCGATTCGGCTCCCTCGCCGCTCGGGTGCTGCCGGAACGCATCTTCCTCTCCCTTCTGGGCTGGGCGACGCGCCGCTGAGCTCCACTGCCTGAAGGTTTATAGCACGACACTCAAGTTTGCTATACTGAATATAGAGCATCTTGCTCGCATCGAGAAGTGTAATGGCGAAGAACTACTACGACACGCTGGGCGTCGCGAAGAATGCCACAGAGAAGGAGATACGCACCGCGTACCGCCGTCTCGCGCGCAAGCACCACCCGGACGTGAACCACGGCGACAGCAGCGCCGAGGCCAGGTTCAAGGAGATCAACGAGGCGTACCAGGTGCTCTCGGACGCTGACTCCCGGAAGAAGTACGATCGGTTCGGCGAGAACTGGCGGCATGCCGATCAGATGCACGACGGCGGCCCTGGCTCGGGAGCGTCGCCGTTCACCTTCTTCACGAACGCGCGCACGCGCCGGGGCGGCTCATCAGGGTTCAGCGCTTTCACGGACGTGGACGGCCTTGGAGACTTCAGCAACCTCTTCGATGGCTTCGCCGACGCACGCTGGGGCCCTCGACAGCAGGCCGCGCCTCGTCGGCTGGACGTGCCGGTAACTATCACACTGGAAGAAGCGTACGCGGGCGCGACCCGCACCGTGCAGCACCCCGGCGGCAAGCGTTTGGAAGTCCGCATCCCCGCGGGCGTGGAGAGCGGCGCGCGCATACACGTGGACCCCAAGCGCGACGGCGTAGCCGAGTTCTACCTCGTCGTGACCGTCGCCCCGCACGCCGTGTTCGATCGTGCAGGCGATGACGTGCGCTTCACCGCGCGCGTGCCCCTGCTGGACGCAGTGCTCGGCGGCGAGACGGAAGCGCCGTCGCTCGACGGCAAGAGCATCGCGGTGCGCATTCCTCCAGGGACGCAGAACGGACGCGTGATCCGCCTGCGCGGGAAGGGTATGCCGAAGCGGGGTGGCGGGGGGCACGGCGACATGCTCGTGACGGTGATGGCGATGCTGCCGGTGGAGCTGACGTCGGAGCAGCGCGAGCTGTTCGAGCGGCTGCGGGAGGCCGAGCGCCGAACGGAGCAGGCCGGTGTGTAAGGAGGACGTGACGATGCGGAGGTGCAGGACGTGATGGAGCGGACGGTTGTAACCGAGGTGTGGGGTCGGGTCCCCAGAGCGGACGGCGTGACCGACGACGAGCCGTGCTACGTCATCAGCGTCGCGTCCCGCATGGTCGGCGTGCACGCGCAGACGCTCCGGACGTACGAGCGCATAGGGCTGCTCACTCCGGCCCGCTCGCGAGGGAACATCCGCATGTTCTCCCCGGCGGACATCTCGCGGGCGCGCTGGATCAAGTCGCTCATGGAGGACCTGGGCATCAACCTTGCGGGCGTGGAGGTGCTGATGCGGATGCAGGCGAGGCTGGTGGAGCTGGAGCGCCAGGTACGCCGCCTGGAGGAACGCCTGGGGACCCGCTGAGGCGGGACCTCCGGACAGATCGGAGCATTTTCATGGTATTCAAGCAGGAAGATTTCACGGAACAGGCGCAGGCCGTCATTGGAGCGAGCTACGAGGTTGTTCGGAGGTTCCGCCACTCGCAGTGGGACGTCGAGCACGTGATGCTCGCACTGCTGGAGAGCCCGGATTCCGTGCCCGCACGCATACTCAATGGGATGGGCGTCAACGTGGACCGCACCCGCGGCGAGCTGGAGCTCGTGCTGAAGAAGACGCCCCAGCTTGCGCACGAGTCCAACCAGCTGCACCCGACGCCCCGCGCGCTTGCCATGCTGCAGGCGGCCCGGGACGAGGCGGAGCGTCTGCACGACGAGCACATCGCCACCGAGCACCTCTTCCTCGCCATCCTCTCCGACGAGCGTGGGGAGGCCGCGCGCATCCTGGCGGAACACGGCGTCACCAAGGAGCGTGTCTACCAGGCGCTCGTGAACGTACGCGGCGGACATCGCGTCACGGACCCCCGCGCTGAGAACCGCTACCAGGCGCTGGAGCGCTACACGATAGACCTGACCGCGCTCGCCCGTGAAGGGAAGCTGGACCCCGTCGTGGGACGCATGGCGGAAATACGCCGCGTGATGCAGACCCTCACCCGACGCACGAAGGACAACCCGGTCATCATCGGCGGGGCCGGCGTGGGAAAGACCGCGATCGCGGAAGGGCTTGCTCAGCGCATCGTCGCGGGCGACGTGCCGGAGTCGCTCCGCAGCAAGCGTGTGCTCGCGCTGGACATGGCGGGCCTCGTCGCCGGGGCGAAGTTCCGCGGCGAGTTCGAGGAACGGCTGAAGTCGGTGATCGATGAGATGAAAGACGCGCGCCGGGAGGTGGTGCTCTTCATCGACGAGTTGCACACCATGGTGGGCGCCGGGGCCGGAGAGGGTGGACTCGACGCCGCCAACATCATGAAGCCCGCCCTCGCCCGCGGCGAATTGCAGGTGATCGGCGCGACGACGCCTGATGAGTACCGCAGGCACATCGAGAAGGACGCCGCGCTGGAGCGCCGGTTCCAGACGATCTGGCTGGAGGAGCCCACCGTTGAGCAGGCCATAGAGATACTGCGCGGGCTTCGCCCCCGCTACGAGGCGCACCACAAGGTGCAACTGGACGACAGCGCCCTGGTCGCTGCGGCGCAGTTGAGCGCTCGATACATCTCGGGACGCAACATGCCGGACAAGGCCGTGGACCTGATAGACGAGGCGGCGGCCAAGCTGCGGCTTGACGTGGAGAGCCTGCCCCCAGCGCTCACGGCGCGGGACCAGGAGATACGCGACCTCCTGGAACAGGAGGAGTCCGCGGCACAGCGCAGCGACTACGAAGCAGCCGCGCAACTCAAGGTGGAGCGTGTACGGAAGGAGGAGGAGTTCAACCGCGACCGCAGCGAGTTCCTTGGACGTGACCACACGGACCTCGTCGTGCGCGCGGATGACATCGCCTCCCTCATCGCGACGTGGACGGGCATCCCCGCGGCCCGCCTGATGGAGGAGGAGGCGGAGCGTCTCCTGCACCTGGAGGACCGTCTGCACGAGCGGGTCGTCGGCCAGCACGACGCGGTCGTCGCCGTGGCGGACGCCATACGCCGAGCGCGCGCCGGCCTGCGGGACGAAAAGCGTCCGGTGGGCTCGTTCATGTTCCTCGGGCCGACGGGCGTCGGGAAGACGGAACTCGCGCGGGCGCTCGCGGAATCCCTGTTCGACGACGAGGAGAACATGGTGCGCGTGGACATGTCCGAGTACGCGGAGCGGCACACGGTCTCCCGCCTGATCGGCGCGCCGCCCGGCTACGTCGGCTACGACGAAGCCGGGCAGCTGACCGAGGCGATTCGTCGCCGGCCGTTCCGCGTCGTGCTGTTCGACGAGATCGAGAAGGGGCATCCGGACGTGTTCAACGTCATGCTCCAGGTACTGGAGGATGGGCGGCTGACGGACGGCCACGGGCGCACCGTGGACTTCAGCCACACCATCATCATCATGACCAGCAACATCGGCACGGCGGAGTTCAGCAAGGGCGGCATCGGCTTCCGCGCCGGGCAACCGACAACCGAGGAAGAGCGGCACCGTCGCGCGGTGATGGATGCGCTCAGGAAGCACTTCACCCCTGAATTCCTGAACCGGGTCGACGAGTACATCGTCTTCCATCCGCTCACCCGCGAGGAGTTGCACGAGATCATCGACCTGATGGTGCGCGATGTGCAGAAGCGTCTGGAGGAGCGTTCGATCACGATCCACCTGACGGACGCAGCCAAGGAATGGCTGGAAGACGAGGGCTTCGACCCGGTCTACGGTGCACGTCCGCTCCGCCGCGCGGTGGAGCGCCACGTCGAAAATGCCGTTGCGCGAGGCATCCTCGCCGGAGAATACGTGGACGGTGACACTGTCACCGTGGACGTGGGCGACAGCGGCCTCACGTTTTCTCGTCAACCCGCTGCCGAACCGGAGCCGGTGAGCGTGTAGGGAGGAGGCCACCCGCTCACGTTGAGCCTCGAACCGCCATGAGCATGGGCGCTCCTCTCAGAAGCGCCCATGCTCTATCCGGGCCATTCGCATTGACGTGGCAAGGCCCATTTGGTATGGCTTGCTGCAACCGCACGGCCATAGACGGGACGCAGGGACAAGGGAGGCGCCATGACGACCGATGTTGAGATGAGGCGGGCCGAGACACCCGACAATCTGGAGGCCTTCCCGGAACGGGACGCCTACCTTGACTGGCAGCGCGACGAGGGTGTGAAGGTCATCGTTGACTTCGCCTTCGAGGACCTGGCCCGTATCGAACTTGGCGACTGGGTGCGCAAGGGCGGGAAGGGCGCCATCATAAACATCCCGAACCCCCTCCTCCTCAACGACTCCCACATCGTCGAGATAAGCCCCGGTGGCAGTTCGGAGCCGGAGCACCACCTCTACGAGGAGATGGTCTACATCGTCGCCGGACGCGGCGCGACCAGCGTCTGGCTGGACGGCGGCGCCGAGCAGACGTTCGAGTGGCACGCCGGCAGCCTGTTCTCCATCCCCCTCAACGCGTGGTACCGCCACTTCAACGCCAGCGGCACGGAACCCGCGCGCTACCTCGGCGTGACCAACGCCCCGCCCGTGCTTCGCTGGTGGCGCAACCGCGAGTTCGTATTCAACAACGACTTCCGCTTCACCGACCGCTTCGGCGGAGGCGAGGACTACTTCAGCGGCAGCGGCACCCTCTACCAGAGCCGTAAGTGGGCCAGCAACTTCATCCCCAACGCGCCCGGCATGCCGCTCTACGACTACTACACCCGCGGCGCGGGAGGCGTGAACGCCAGCCTGGAGATGGCGGGCAACGTCACCAAGGCGCACATCTCCGAGTTCCCCGTCGGCACGTACAAGAAAGCGCACCGCCACGGCCCCGGCGCGCACCTCGTCATCCTCAGCGGCGAGGGCTTCTCCCTCCTCTGGAACGACAGTGAGCAGTCGGACCTCCGGAAGGCGGACTGGAAGGTCGGCGGCATGGTCGTCGTCCCGGCTGACCGGACGTTCCACCAGCACTTCAACGGAGGCCCGACCCGGGCGCGCTACCTCGCGCTCCGGCCCGGCACCGGGCTCGTCAACGGGCCCCGCTCCTCGGACCTGAGCGTCAACGAGGGAGGCGGCCAGATCGAGTACGAGGATGAGTCGCGCCGCGTGCACGAGATCTTCGAGGCCGAGCTGGCGAAGAACGGCGCGCCCTGCCGCATGAAGGCCTTCATCCCGTGGTGCACCGGCGAGGTCGGCCCCACCCGCGCCCGCGACACGTAAGTCCTTCCCGTCCTTCCCACCCCTTTTCGTCGTTCCTGCGGAGGCAGGACCTCGTAGCCTCGGCCGAGGCGGCGGCGCGTCACCCTCCGCACCCTCATACTGTGGGGTGGGCATTGTCATGTTGAGCGTAGCCGGAGGCGGAGCCGAAACATCTCTCGGGGAACGTCAACGGAAGATGGGGCGCCTCATGGTGAGCTTGTCGAACCACCGTCATCCTCTTCTCTCCCGTGGTAACCTGCCCCGCATGGACACGAAACCGTTGGGAAAGAGCGGCGTTGACCTTCCGGAGATCGGGTTCGGCACGTGGGAGTTCAGCGGCGACGCCTCCGTCATCCACCGCGCCATCGAGCTCGGCTCGTTCCTGCTCGACACCGCCGAGTCCTACGGCACCGAGGAGCGCGTCGGCAGGGCGATCGCCGGCCGCCGGGACGAGGTCTTTCTCGCCACCAAGGTCTCGCCGTGGCACTTCCACCACGCGGACGTGCTCGACGCGTGCGACCGCAGCCTCAAGGCGCTTGGCGTCGAGACGATAGACCTCTACCAGTTGCACGCGCCGTCCGCCGACGTCCCCATCGAGGAGACGATGGGCGCCATGGCCGACCTCGTCGCGGCAGGCAAGGTGCGCCACGTCGGCGTCAGCAACTTCTCCGCCCGGGAGATGGAGGCTGCGGAAGAAGCGTTGGGCCCGGACCTGATCGTCGAGAATCAGATCAAGTACAGCCTGTTCGACCACCAGTTCGCCGACACCGTGATCCAATACTGCGAGGAGCGCGGCATCATGGTGCTGGCGTACAGCTCGCTGGAGCAGGGCGCGTTCGAGCGTGAGATGCGCCGCAACAAGCGGCTCGTCGAGGTGATGCAGAGCGTTTGCGCGGAAACTGGAAAGACCGCAGCCCAGGTGCTGCTGAATTGGACGCTCCGCTCACCCGTCGTCATCACCATCCCGAAGACCAACACCCTCTCACGCGTGGACGAGAACTGCGCCGCGTCCGGCTGGCGGCTGAGCGATGCCCAGTGGAACGCGCTGACCGATGCCGCGGGCGCGACCCGCTCCTCCTACTGGTGGCGCTGACTAGGTCGGTCTCTGACGAAGCAGGACGTAGACTGCGAAGGCACGCCGGTCTGTGATCTGCACCTTCTTGAACTGAGCGATAATGGCCTCGGTTTCGTCAATCGCGAAGGTTACGTCGGACTTCAGGAAACTGGCGCGAGGATTGTAGTCGGCGGTGTGGCGCAACTTCTGCATCTGTACGAAGTGTTCGGCGAACTGCTTGATCTCACGCGGGAAACTGACTTGGTTCGAGCGCTCGCACTGCTCCCTCGCATATCCATGCTGCAGTGCCCTGTAGACCTGTAGCCATGCTTTGTTGCTGCGGTTTGCGCTGGTTTGGCCTACCAGCATATCGGCACAGCAGCGCGCCAGGCAGTGGAAGAGCGCGTAGTACGCGGTGCTCACAGCGCGCCGAAGATCGGTTTCCCGGGGCCGTCTCGGACTGGCACTGGCCAGGACGCGCGCCGTACTGATGAAATCACTCGGTTGCAACGGTACGTCGCCCTCGTCGCAGATGGTCCTCCCACTCCGATCTCTCGATGAATCGGGTAATGGGGAAGGCAGTGATGTCGGCTTTCTCCAGTCTTGAACGGAGACGCCCAATCAGCCCCGCGGTCCAGGCGTGGTCGAACTCGTTCAGGTTCCCGTCAAAGATGATGTTGACCCAGACGTACTCCAGGTCGGAACTGTCGTCTTCGTCGAAGTCAGGCTCTACGATTATCGGGCCGAATACGAAGGCGTTGCCCAACCCTTCTTTCAAGTCCCCGGGTACGAATCCCTCGATGAGTTTCGCGGCCCGGTCAAAATCTGCCTGCTTCATGGTGCTCCCTGCGTTGTAGGCTCTGCCTCGCTGTTCCATGGACAGCCTAGTGCTCGGCGGAGCACGGCGTCAACGGCGTTTCGACGCTCTCCGCTTCTCGTGCTAGTCTCTACCAGCCATGGACACGTTCACCTCGACTGCAGGCGCGGTCATCGTCGCCGCCGGCGCGAGTACGCGCATGGGCAGCGCCGGCGACAAGACGCTCGTCGATGTCGCCGGTGAGCCGCTCATCGCTCGGACCGTGGGCGTCTTCGAGCACTGCGATGCCATCGCCGCCGTCGTGCTCGTCGTCTCGGAGCGCAACCTGGTTGCCATCGCCGCCCTGCGCGACGCGAAGGGCTGGCAGAAGACGTTGCCCCCGCTCGTGGGCGGCGCGCGGCGTCAGGACAGCGTGCGCCTCGGGCTGGACGCTCTGCCGCCGGAGTGCGACTGGGTGCTCGTGCACGACGGGGCGCGCCCGTTCGTTACCCCCCGCATGATCGAGGACGGACTCGCTGCCGCCGCGGATACGGGCGCGGCCATCGCCGTCGTGCCCGCGTTCGACACCGTGAAGCGCGTCGCAGCGGACGGGAGTGTCGTTGAAACGCTCGACCGCAGCCAACTGGCGATGGTGCAGACCCCGCAGGTCTTCCGCCGCGACGTGCTTCAGCGGGCCCACACAGAGATCACTGACGACGTCACCGACGACGCCGCGATGCTGGAGCGCATCGGCATCGAGGTGCGCACCTTCGAGGGCGCTCGCAGCAACATCAAGGTCACGACGCCTGAGGACCTTGCCATTGCGGGCGCGATGCTCGGATGACCCCCCGATTCGTGACACCCGCCCCTTACCCCGTCGCCCCTGCGTCCCCTACCATGGTTCCAGTTGTGAGGCCCTGCGTCGACGCCGCTCGCCCAGTTGGTTCAGGAGTGCAGTGGCGCTTAATGGCGCATAATGGCTCACTTTCGCGATGAGGGGTGGCCACTCGCAGACCCGGTATGCCCCCCTTCAATGCGGAGGCGCATCGTCAGAGGTGAAATGAGACTGAATGAGAAGAAATGAGACAGTTTCTCGCGGCGCGCTCATCCAGCTCCTCTAGCTGCCTCTACCGCAGGAGTGAAAGAGCATGCTCATTCCGCCCGATCCGCGCTCAGAGGCGCGCAGACGGCGCTCATAACCGGTCGTCTGGCGGCTCATCGCGGCCCACGGAATCGTCATTCTCGCGCAGGCGGAATTCCAGGCGACCGCCAGGGCCCCCCGTGTCCCGTGTGGGCGCCGTAGCTGTAGTCTGAGCGAAGCGCAGCTGAGTTCGCGACACGCTCAGTTCCCCTCTCCCACTGGGAGGGGAGTCAGGGGTGAGGGTGGGTGGCGTGGGGCGGCATGCGCGCGCCACTGCTAAACTCGCAGTCCACACCCGCTGGAGGATGACGCCATGACCACCCGGTTCGGCATTGGCTACGACGCACACGTGCTGGAGGAGGGCGTGCCGCTCACTCTGGGCGGCGTCCGTATCCCGTCGGAGCGCGGGCTCTCTGGCCACAGCGACGGCGACGTCGCCGCCCACGCCATCATCGATGCTCTGCTGGGCGCGGCTGCTCTCGGCGACATCGGCACCCATTTCAAGGAGAACGATCCCTCCGTTCCGCACGGCGTCACCAGCACGTCGCTCCTGGAACGCACCACCGCCCTGCTCCGCAGGTCCGGATGGAAGGTGGTCAACGTCGATGCTACAATCATTCTTCAGCGTCCCAGGGTCGCCGAGTACACCCCGGCCATGCGGTGGGCCATCGCCGCCTCGCTGGGCATTGAGCTCTCCGCGGTGAGCATCAAGGCCACTACGGAAGACGGCCTCGGGTACACCGGCACTGAATCGGGCGCGGCGGCCATGGCCGTGGCATCCATCACTGACGGCAATCCATGAAACTTTCCGACACCCTGACCGGCGAGAAGCGCGACTTCGCTCCCGCCGGCGATGAGGTCCGCGTCTACGTCTGCGGCGTCACACCCTACTCCTCCGCACACGTCGGCCATGCGATGAGCTACATCGTCTTCGACGTGCTCCATCGCTACCTCGAGTTTCGCGGCTTCAAGGTGCGACGCGTCCAGAACTTCACGGACATAGACGACAAACTCATCGACCGCGCCGTCCAGGAGGGCATGACTGTCGAGGCGCTCGCTGAGCGTCACATCGCCGAGTACTTCGCGAACATGGCGGCCCTCAACATCCGCGAGGCCGACGAGTACCCCCGCGCCACGCAGGAGGTGCCCAAGATCATCGAGGTCATCTCCGGCCTCATCGACTCCGGCCACGCCTACGAGTCCAACGGCGACGTCTACTTCCGCGTCCGCAGCGACGACCAGTACGGCAAGCTCAGCCATCGCTCGCTGGACGCGATGCGGGCCGGAGCGCGCATCGAACCGGGCGTGCAGAAGGAGCACCCCATGGACTTCGCGCTCTGGAAGGCCGCCAAGCCCGGCGAGCCGTCCTGGGAGAGCCCATGGGGCGGCGGACGCCCCGGCTGGCACATCGAGTGCTCCGCGATGGCCCTCCGGTATCTTGGCGAGAGCATAGACATCCACGGCGGCGGGCAGGACCTCGTCTTCCCCCACCACGAGAACGAGATCGCCCAGAGCGAGGCATTCACCGGCATACGCCCATTCGCGCGCTTCTGGCTGCACAACGGCCTGCTGAACCTGGACGCGCAGAAGATGAGCAAGTCGATCGGCAACCTCGTCACCATCAGCGATGCGCTGGAACGCTACTCCGCGGACGCCATCCGGCTCTCCGTGCTCAACGCGCACTACCGCAGCCCCGGCTACTATTCGGACGAGGCGCTCGCCGGGTCTGAGCGCGCCGTCGGACGGCTCCGGCAGGCGGCCTCAGCGGCACCGAACGAGAGCGCGGGCGAAGCGCTCGACGCCTCTGAGACGCGCTCGCGCTTCATCGAGGCCATGGACGACGACCTCAACAGCCCGCAGGCGGTCGCCGCCCTCTTCGACCTGGCGCGCGATATCAACCGGGGCTCGACCGAGGGGCAGGACGTTGCAGCGGCGCAGCAGACCCTTCGCGAGTTGACCGGCGTGCTGGGCCTGACGCTGGAGGAGCGCGAAGCCCCGGTCGACGCCGACCTCGCCGCTCGGGTAGACGCGCTCGTCCAGCAGCGCGCTGCGCTGCGGGCCGCCCGCGACTTCGCCGGCGCAGACGCCGTCCGCGACCAACTCACCGCGATGGGCGTCGAGCTCACGGACTCCCCCTCCGGCACAACCTGGCGCGTCGTCGGGTAGGCTGGCGTGTGCGCATGAGCACCACGTCCGCCGTTGTCCTCCGCGACGCCCTTGCCGCCATCGTTGGCGCTGAGCACGTCCTGACCGACGACGAGTCCCGCGAACGACTGTCCTTCGATGCCGTGACCGCCCACCGGCTTGGCGGACGCTCGGACTTGGCAGCGGCGCGGGTGGATGCCGTGGCGCGTCCGCAGAGCACGGCCGAGGTTGCGGCGGTGGTGGCGTTCGCGTCGGAGCGCGGCATTCCGGTCGTGCCGTACGGCGGCGGCACTGGCGTCATGGGTGCGGTCGTGCCGGTACGTGGCGGCATCGCGCTCGACCTGCGGCGTATGGACCGCATCGCCGAAGTGAGCCGCGAAGACAGGACCGCCCGCGTGCAGCCCGGCGTCTACCTCGCCGACCTCGACGCTGCCGCTCACGACTACGGCATGATGCTTGGGCACGACCCGTGGAGCGTGCCGATCGCCACCGTCGGCGGCGCGATCTCGACAGACAGCGTCGGCTACCGCGCGAGCAGGTACGGCTCCATGGGACAGCAGGTGCGGGCGCTGGAAGTGGTGCTGGGGAGCGGCGAGGTCGTGCGGACGCGTCCCATCCAGCGGCAGAGCAGCGGCCCGATGCTGAAGGGACTGTTCGCCGGTGCCGAGGGTACGATGGGCGTCATCACCGAGGCCACGATCGACCTGCGCGTCCTCCCGGAGGCGCGCGAGTTCGCCTCGGTGGGGTTCGATACGTTCGAGCAGGGCTACCCGGTGGTTGCGCGGCTCTTCGACATCGGCCTCGTGCCCGCGCTGATAGACCTCACCGAGGAACCGGGGACTCCGGAGAACGCCGCTCCGTGCATCCTCTACCTCGGATTCGAGGGCTACCGGGAGCAGGTGGAGGCGCAGCGCACCCGCGCGATGGCTGAGGCGCTGGCGTTGGGCGGACGCGACCTCGGCCCCGACCCCACTCGCGAGTACTGGGAGACACGGCACGCCGTCGCCGAACGCTGGCGCGACCACACGCGCCCGCTCCGCCCGACCGAGCGCTGGAAGGAGCAACGCTGGCGCTACGCCGACTACCTGCATATCGCAATGCCGGCATCGCGGGTGCTCACCTACAAGCGTTACTGCGAAGAGACCGCAGCCTGCCACGGTTTGGACGTGCGCGAGTCCGCCGTCTGGACGCACCCGGAGCTCTTCTCCGTCTTCGTCCGCGCTCCCCATGCACCCCCTCTCCCCTTGGGAGAGGGCAGGGGTGAGGGCGACCGCGATGCTGCTGCCGCGGCGTTACAGTTGGCGGTCAACGCCATGCTGGAGGAGGCGCTGCGCCTCGGCGGAGGAGTTGAGTACTGCCACGGCCTCGGCGTGAAGCTCAATGGCTGGGCGGAGCGGGAATGGGGAGACGCGCTCCTGCTCGCGCGGCGGCTGAAGCGGGCTGTCGACCCCAATGGCATCCTGAACCCGGAGAAGCTGGGGCTGTGAGCCTGCCGCTCGTCGTGGTCGCGGGCGCGACCGGCGCCATCGGCGCGGAAGTGGTGCGCGAGCTGCAATCGCGAGGGACGCGGGTGCGGGCGCTGGTCCGCGAGCCCGCACGACTGACGACTGAACCGGAAGAGATATTCGTCGGCAACCTGCTGAACCCCAGGACGTTGGAAAGTTCGTGTGCCGGGGCGGATGCGGTCGTCTCCTGCGCGGGAGCGAAGCTCGCGTCTGGCCTCTTCACCTACAAGTCCGAGACATTCCACGCGGTGGACGACCTTGGGAACCGAAGCCTGCTGGCTGAGGCGGAGAAGGCCGGTGTGCGGCGGTTCGGATACGTCTCCGTCTACGGAGGGCGCTTCCTCGGCGTGATGGAGTACATCCGGGCGCACGAATCGTTTGCGGCCGCCCTGCGGATGTCCCCCGTCGACCACCTGATCGTGCGCCCCACCGTCATGTACGCGCGGCTCATACCGATCGTGGAGCGAGCGCGGAAACGCGGCAGGCTCTCGATGCTCGGGGGCGGTCAGGCGCAGACGAACCCCGTCCACGAGGCGGACGTGGCGAGAGCGCTCGTGGACGGCCTGGAGGGTCGGGAGCATGAGGTGGATGTCGGCGGTCCAGAGGTCCGGACCTGGGAGGAGATAGCCGGCATTGCTGCGGCTGCTGCGGGAGACGTGCCCGTGCGCTTCTCTTATGTTTGGCGGGCGCAGTTGCGTGCCTCGCTGCGCAGGTTCACTGGTCGCCACGGGTACGACTCGGCGCTCTACCGCATAGCGGAAGCGGAGGTCGATATGGTCGCCCCTCTCGTCGGCGAGCGCCGTCTGGAGGACTACTTCGCTCCGCTGTCGCCTAGCTGATGGTCAGGTTGAGGAGCGCCAGTATCACGAAGATGACGCCCAGACCGATGGTGAGTTGGAAGAGCGTGCGCTCCACCCCGCGCCGCGTGCGGTAGGACTGGATCGAACCAGCGCCGAAGAGGCCGCCGCCCGCTCCGCGCACCTGCATGAGGATGCTCGCCACGAGCAGGGCGACCACGATGATGACTGCGAAACTGATGTACGTACCCAAGTGCTCCCCCTAGCTTTTCATCGCGTCCAACTGCTCGACGATGAGCCCGGCCACCACCGACGGGTTGGCATTGCCGCGCGTCGCCTTCATCACCTGTCCCACGAGGAACTTCGCCGCCGTCTCTTTCCCCGCGAGGTAGTCTGCAACCGCCTGGGGGTTCGCGTCTATCGCCTGCTTGACCGCTCCCCCGAGTTCGTTCGAGTCCGATATCTGGACGAGCCCGAGGTCCGCGACGACCGCCTGCGCGGACTTGCCGCTGTGAAACATCTCCTCGATGGCGCGCTTCCCCTGGGGTGTGCCGAGCGTTCCCTTCTCCAGCAGGCCCAGAAGCTCCGCGAGCCGCTCCGGCGTCACGGGCGATTCGTGGATCTCCGTGTGCGTCTCGTTGGCCAGCCGCCCGAGTTCCGTGAGCGTCCAGTTGGCGGCAGCCTTCGCCACGCCGTCGGAGCCGCCACTTGCCCTGGCGTGCCTGACCGTTGCCTCGTAGTACTCGGCGAGACCTGGCGACCCGGTCAGCAGTGTGGCATCGTACGCTGGCAGGTCATAGTCCGCGATGAAGCGTCGCTTGCGCTCCTCCGGCAGTTCCGGCAGCAGTTCCTCAAGCTCCGCAACCCAGGCCGGGTCTACGTTGAGGGGCGGCAGGTCCGGCTCGGGGAAGTAGCGGTAGTCGTTCGCCTCCTCCTTGCTGCGCAGGGAGGTGGTGATGCCCTTGTCCTCCAGCCAGCCGCGCGTCTCCTGCACGACCCGTCCGCCGGAGTCCAGCACCTTCGCCTGGCGCTCGACCTCGTGCTCGATGGCGCGAAACACCGAGCGGAACGAGTTCATGTTCTTGACCTCGACCTTCGTGCCGAACGTCTTGCTGCCTTTCGGGCGGATGCTGACGTTGGCATCGCAGCGGAACGAACCCTCGTCCATATTCGCCGTGGAGACGCCCAGGTAGCGGAGGATGGACTGGTAGGACATGAGGTATTGCCGGGCCTCCTCCGCGGAGCGGATGTCCGGCCGGCTGACCATCTCTACGAGCGGCACCCCGGAGCGGTTCACGTCGACGATCGAATAGCCCTCTCCGGTAGCTGGGTCGGTCAAGTGGCTCAGCTTCGCGACGTCCTCCTCCATGTGGACGCGCTCGATGCCGACGCGTCGGCGTTCGTCTTCCACGTTCACGTCCAGATAGCCGTCGACGCAGAGCGGGAGGTCGTACTGGGAGATCTGGTAGCCCTTCATCAGGTCCGGGTAGGGGTAATTCTTGCGGTCGAATTTGCTGTGAGAGGGGATGCTGCAGTGGAGCGCCAGCCCGATCATGATGATTGACCGGATGGCCTCGCGGTTGATGACAGGCAGGGAGCCAGGCAGCCCGAGACAGACGGGACAGACGCGGGTGTTGGGCTCGGCATTCTGGTAGTCGGCGGGGCAGGCGCAGTACATCTTGCTGCTGGTACGCAGCTGAGCGTGCACCTCCAAACCGATGACTGTTTCGTAGTCGGTCATGAGCAGTTCGATTATAGCGCAGAGGCTGCCGGGGGCGGGGAAGCGGCGACAGACGGCGGCGCGCCGGGAGCGGCGCGGTACAATCCCCCGCATGGCGACTGACTACGGCAGGGTGAACGCGCCCGAGTTCCCGGCGGATGCGGACTGGCTGAACACGGACCGCCCGCTGCGGCTGGCCGATTTCGCCGGGAAGCTGCTGCTGCTTGATTTCTGGACGTACTGCTGCATCAACTGCATGCACCTGCTGCCGACGCTGCGCCGGCTCGAGCGCGAGTTCCCGGAGGAGCTCGCCGTCGTGGGTGTGCATAGCGCGAAATACGACCAGGAGCGCGCCACGGAGAATGTCCGCCAGGCGGTGATGCGCTACGGCATTCGTCACCCTGTGCTGAACGACGCCTCGATGGAGACCTGGCGGCAGTACGCAGTTCGCGCGTGGCCAACGCTGATGTTCGTGGACCCTGCAGGGAGGGTCGTTGGCAAGGTAGAGGGGGAGCTTGGCTTCGAGCAGGGCACGGAACTGGTCCGCAAGATGCTGGAGGTATTCCGCTCCGAGGGGATGCTCCGCCCGGGGCCGAATATGTACGAGGTGGAGGATTCCCGCTCCGGAGTCCTGCGCTACCCCGGCAAGGTGCTCGCCGACCCTGACGGGGAGCGGCTGTTCATCGCGGACTCTGGTCACCACCGGGTGCTGGTCACGGACATGGAAGGGCAGATACAGACGGTGATCGGCAGCGGGGAGGATGGCTTCGCGGATGGCGTTCCAGAGGGCGCCCGCTTCAGCAACCCGCAGGGGATGGCGCTGTCGGGCGAGGTGCTCTATATCGCCGACACGGGCAATCACGCCATCCGTGCCGTGGACCTCGAGGATGCGGTCGTCGAGACCGTGGCCGGGACGGGAGAGAGGGGGGCTGGGCGCGTGGACGGCGGTCCGGGGCCTACCGTTCCGCTGCGCTCGCCGTGGGACGTCGTGCTCGTAGGCAGGCGGGTGTTCATCGCGATGGCCGGCAGTCACCAGTTGTGGATGTACGACCTCGAGAGCGGCTTGGTAACGGCGGTAGCCGGAACGGGAGGGGAGGGCATTGTCGACGGCCTGCCGGAAGACGCGCTGCTTGCGCAGCCCAGCGGTATCGCTGCTGATGAAGACGGCGTGCTCTTCTTCGTGGACAGCGAGACGAGCGCGGTCCGGCACGCTGACCTCATCACGGCCTACCAGGTCTCCACGCTGGTGGGAGCCGGCCTGTTCGACTTCGGTGACGTGGACGGGGAGGTCTCGGTGGCGCGGTTGCAACACCCGCTCGGCATCGCGGTCGACGGGGGAGTCGTCTACGTCGCCGATACGTACAACAACAGGATCAAGCGCGTGGGAACGGAGACGCTGACGGTTGCGACGCTGGCAGGGACGGGAGAACCGGGCCACGAGGACGGAGCGTTTGCATCAGCGCGGTTCTACGAGCCGGGAGGGTTGAGCATCCTCGGGAGGAGGATATACGTGGCGGACACCAACAATCATGCGGTGCGCGTACTTGACGCGGCCAGCGGGGCCGTCTCAACGCTGCCGATCGATTTCTAGCGGCCGAGGCGCCGGGAGAGGTCCGGAGGCAAGTCCCGGATCCCTAATTCTCAGGGGGTGAGAACCGCTTCCTCAGCCATAACACGGAGCCCAGTAGCGCGAGAACAATGGCCGTCTGAAGCGCGACAGTCAAGAGCGTGCCAAGCGTGCTCTGGAAGCTGAAGTACACGACCATCAGCAGGGCGAAGAGGCCTATGAATACGAGTCCAGGGCGCATGGACCACCTTCCGTGTTGGCAGGCATGATCGCCTGATTTTACAGTCGGTTAACATTAGCATGGCGTACAGTAATTACACAAGATATAGGATTCTTGCCAGGGCATATCGCATGACTCCGTGTATATGTTGTTGCGCCGGGGGACGTCTTCCGGGAGATGTGAGCAGCACTAACGAGGCTGTGGAGGCTTCGCCAGCAGCACGATTACGCCTGCACTTCCCCATGCCAGCGCAGCGGCCAGGAAAGCGAGTGCATAGCCTCCCTCCAGGTCGTACAGCGCGCCGAACAGGAGCGGCCCTGCAGCGCCGGTGCCCATCACGATCGGTCTGAACAGGCTGTTCACTGCGCCTAGGTAGGCTCTTCCGAAATAGTTGGCGGTGAGGAGGGCACGGAGAATGAGGTACCCCCCCATGATGACCCCGGCCATGAACATGACTGGCAGCAGCACACCCATTCCCCGAACATTCAGGAATACGGCGATGAGCACTGCGGTGGCGATGGAAACGCCGCTCATCAGATAGCGCGTAGGGAACTGTTCCCCGAGCAACCCCCAGCCGGGCCGTACGATTCCCGACATGAGGCCGTAGACGGCGATGCCGGCCGCCGCTTGCCCCGGGGTGAACCCTGTCTCCACGAGGAAGGGGTGCCAGTTGCTCTGGAAGCCGGTGATGCCAAGCCCGACCAGGCTGAACGCTGCCAGCAACAGCCAGAACGCAGGCGTTCGCAGCGCCTCGCGCCGTGTCAGCGAACGCTCGTCAACGAACGGTTCACCGCTGGACGCGCTACCCGCACGAGCCGTGCCGCCGTCCGGCTGCAGGCCCATATCCTCCGGTCTAGTTCGCAGAAACAGCGCAAGGACGCAGGCGATGCCACCGACGGCGATGCCGAACCACATCCAGGCGTCGCGCCAGCCCGCCACGTCTATGAGTCCGGAGACGGCAGTGGGAAAAACGAGAGCTCCCAGTCCGACACCCATGGTGGAGATGCCGAGCGCTCGCCCGCGCTTCTGCACGAACCACTTCGGCACCAGCGCCTGCGAGATGAAGAAGCCGCCTCCCAGCTCCGCCACGCCGCCCAGAACACCGAAGAGTGCGACGAACTGCCAGAGCTCGGTGACGTTCCTTATGAGCGCCATCGAGAGGCCGAGCAGCACCGCGCCCACCAGCGCCAGCACGCGCGGGCCGTGCTTCGTGTCGTAGAGCGGTCCGACCAGGGGCGCTGCGAGACCGACGAGGAGTTCCCGCACCAGGAATGCGGAGAAAAACTCAGCACGGGACCAGCCGAGCTCTCCGGTCATCGGGAGGAGCAGGACGCTCGGGCCCCAGATCCCGGTTCCGGAACTTATGCCGGAGGCGACGAAGGCCACTCCGACGATGACCCAACCGTGGAAGAACGGCCGGTGCTTCCGTCTCACGAGCAGATCAGGACGTCCACCAGGAGTCCGGAGGGAAGACGTTCGTGCCCATGTAACGCACGGATTCCCGGGCGTAGAGACCAGCTGTCGCTTCGCGGTACTTCAGGAAGTGCGGCATGCCGCGGTGCGCTTCCAGGGCGGCCTCGTCCTTGTAGACCTCGAACAGGATGAAGTGGTCGGGGTCTGCCTGATCGCGGATGGCGCTGAACTGGAAGTTGCCCTCCTCGTTCGTCTGCGTCCCTTCTCCGTCCGCTTGCACCGCGGCAATGAAATCGTCAGCGCGCCCCGGATTTACTTGCACACTTACTACGAGAACGAGCATCGCCTGCCTCCGATTGTGAGATGTGACGCGAGGATTGTACCCTGCCCCGTGTGAAGGGGCAGGGTAGACGTCGATGGTCTATGCGCTCGCGAATGCGCTCAGCGCGACCACCGCTGCCACCGTGACGCCTGCGCCGGCCCATTGCAGCGGGCGTGGACGCTCGCGGAGCAGCACGATCGCCAGCGCTGTTGTCATAACCGGGTGCGCAGCCGTGATGGGCGCGACGACGGCCACGGGCGCCACGTCTACCCCAAGGTTGAAGGCAACGTAACCTCCCGAGTCCAGCACGGCCGCTGCGAGAAGCAGGCGCTTGCCGTCCCATCCCCGCGGGAGCCGTATGACCTCGCCTCGTACCCGTGTGAAGAGATACGCCGGGATGATGGATAGCGCTCGCACGACGAGCACGGCAAACATCGGGTTGGACGCCTCGGTGACGCGGTCCAGGAAGCCGAGCGCGAGTCCCAGGCCGACCATCGCGCCGAGACCCCACGGCAGGCCCCCGCTGCCGCCGGAGGTGGTGGACGGCTGTGCGGACAGCATCAGGATGCCGGCGAGCACGGCCCCCATCAGGACGGCCTGCGTGGGCGTGATGTGTTCGCCGAAGAAGAGCACCGTTACCGCAACCGTTATCGCGAGCCAGGCCGACGCCGCGCTCGTGACCACGGCGACAGGGCCCCGCTGCAGGCCGGTGTAGTAGGCGAGGTAGGCGAAGCCGAGGCAGGCGGCGCTCATCGGAGCCCAGATCGCCATGGCGCCCCAGTCTGCGTCGAGCCCGTTCCTGGCAAGCCCGGCGATGACGAATGGCACTGGCAGCGCGAGTCCCAGCACCTGGACGAGGATGGCGGTGCTCATGCTGCCGACGCGCACGGCGACCGAACGTGCAAGGTAATCGGCCACGCCCCAGCAGAGCAGACCGAGGCTGCCCCAGAAGATGCCGTTCAGCGCGTCGATATGTGTCTTCCTCCCAGCATGGGCGCTGCGAACAGGATACCCGGAGAGGCCGCTTCGGCCGGCTGTCCGTAGCCTAGATGAGGTAGATGTGTTCCCGCAGACGGCGGTCTTCGAGTGCACGGATGGCGCGGGCCTGGGAGACGAACTCTGGGAACGGGATGCCGGAGAGGAGCCCAGTATCCGTCAGCAAGGCATGGAGGGCAGGGAAGAGCCTGTCCGCCGTGGGGTCGACGTTCAGGAAGTCCCCGGCGAAATGGTAGGGGAGGAAATACGGGGTGAAGTAGGCGAAGTTCTCGCGGAGGATGTTCCGTTCGCCGTCCCTCGCGATCGAGCACCGCGCCTCGACGTAGGCGGCGGTGAGCGGAGGCGAAAAGTCCACGTAGGCGAGGTCCGCATCCTCGCCCACGAAGTTCTTGATGTGCGGGTCGATGGCGAGCCCAGCGTCGATGGCGCGCTTGAGTATACCGATGGCGCTCGTCAGCACGTCTACGTGTCCGTTCGTGAGCAACTCGGGCTGCTCGTAACGCTCCACGAGGTTCAGGCCCCCGTCCTCGCAGACGTACACGATGCTGGAATCCGTGACGCGACTCTCCGCGACGCGCGGCATCGGGATGCCTGCCGTGGTGAGCTGCTCCCGGTAGGCGTCCATCTCCGCCTTGAGCTCGGCCAATGCAACGGGCAGCGGTGCGTTACTGCTGATCGTCTTCTCGACGAGGGCCTCGCCGTCGACCGTGAGCCTGCGTATGCGGGTGTTGTTGACTGAGAAGGGGTTCGCGCCGGACATGAGCGACATGTTAGCCGAGATAGGGTCGGCGCGGTAACCGTTCAGGCGTGCGCCTCATGTCTGCGGGCTGCCTGGTTCCAGGCAGCCCGCAAAGGTAGCGTCTCTCGGTGCGCCGCAGTGTGTAGTCAGCTTGCGGTTCCGGCAAGCGCGCCAACAGGCTGGAGCTGAGCGACGAACTTCTTGGTGGAGGCCATGTGCCGGGAGAGGCCCAGTTCCCTGGGATCCAGGCCGATGGCAAGGCCGACGATCTGCGGCAGGTGGAGGATGGGGAGATCGAAACGGCGGCCTGTCGCCTTCTCCACCTCGGACTGCTCGCCGTCCATCTCGAGGTGGCAGAGCGGGCACGGCACCACCATGGCGTCCGCGCCCTTGCTCACCGCCTCGCCGAGGTGCTTCGCGGTCATCGCGAACGCGTTCTCCTCGTTTGCGGTGAGGGACGGGAACCCGCAGCACTTGCCCTTGCCGCTGATGTCCACGTTCGTGCCGCCGAGCGCCTCGGTCACCTGTTCCAGGTACAGCTTCCGCTCGGGCCGCTGGATGACGTCGATGGGGCGGCGGAGGTAGCACCCGTAGAACGGCGAGAAGCCGAGGCCGTCCAGCGGGCGCTTGATCTTGCTCTGGACGACGTCCAGCCCCACGTCCTCGACGAGCGCCCAGAGGAAGTGCTTGACGTCGGTCGTTCCCTTGTATTCGAGCCCTTCCTCGGCGAGGTGCTCGCGGTTGATGCGCGCGCGGTATGCGGGGTCCGTCAGCCGGAGCGCACTCCCGCCGATGACGCCCTGGCACGTGCTGCAGATGGTGAGCAACGACAGGCCCATCGCCTCCGCCTTGGCGAGCGTACGTGCGTTGATTGGGTCGGATATCTCAGCGGGGATCAGGCCCGCGCCGCTGCAGCCGACGTCCTTCAACTCTTCAACCTCTATGTCGAACTCGGCCGCCACCCGTACGAATGATTCGTACAGTTCAGGGCAGAAGCCCTTGGAAACGCACCCTGGGTAGAAGGCGAACCGGTGGCTCATCGCTGCTTCTCCTTTCGCAGCCCCGCGTTGGAGCGGTTGTATCGATCGAATATCTTCCTTATCTGATCCGCCCCCGGTCGCTTGTAGTGCGGCTTCAGGGTTGCCTTCCCTTTCCTGAGGGCCCGCAGGCCAAGCGGGAGCGTCTTGATGCCGCCCTTGATGAAACCGCCGTACGTCTGCAACGCCACCGATCGCTCGTCCAGCCAGCCCTTGCGTGAGATGGACTCTTCGAACGCGTCGTAGTGACGCTCCAGCATCTTGTTGCCGTAGCCGGACTTGATGCCGTGGGCGATGGCCCTGTCCCTCGTGTCCATAATGAGGTGTGTGGGCTCGAGCCCGAACGGGCAGTGCTCCGTCGCCTCCCAGCAGTGGACGCAGTCCCAGATGCCGTGGACTTCGCTGCCCTCTCGCAACCGCTCGGCGGTGATGCCGTCGCGGGGATCGAACGCGAAGCGATAGAGCTTGGTCAGCGCAGCGGGCCCGTAGAAGTCGAGGTTAACGTCTATGACCGTGCAGCCCTCGTCGCACAGGCCGCAGGTCGTGCAGCGCATGGCCTTCCGCACCGGGCGGAGTTCCTCGTCCGTAACGGGATGCCCGCCATTGGGGACGACGCCCCGGGCGAAGACATCCACCTTGTCCCAGAGGAACTTCCGCATGTCGTGCATCACGTCCTTCTCCACCGGCGCGTACCGGATGGGCTGGACGGTGATGACGCCGTCCTTCTGGGTCTTGCCGACGTTGATGAGGCAGGTGACCTTCTGCGCTCCGTTGACGCTGAGGGTGCAGTCGCCGCAGAAGCCGACCGAACAGTTGCCCCTGAAGGCGAGGGTGCCGTCCTGCGTCTCGCGCACGGCAACGAGGGCATCGAAGACCGTCATCTCTGGCGGTACGTCTATCTGGTATTCCACGTATTCGGGTTGTGCCCGCGTGCCTCCGCGCTGAAACTTGAAGGTGATCTCCATCTGCGCGACTCCTCTCCTGCGAATCTCTACGCTCGCTGCGTTTCTGCTATGCGGGGGCGGTCTCCCTGCTCACCTGTGCTCCGTTCTCGCTTATCGTGACCCGAAGGCGAGAGCTCTGCTTGTCGTCCTGTGCCGGATGGTCGGTTCGCTGGTGGACGCCCCTGCTTTCGGAGCGTTCGAGGGCGCTCGCGGCTATGGCTTCCGCGACGTCCAACAGCCAGCCCAATTCCAGGTACTGAACGAGGCCGAAGTTGTAGTCACGGGCACCGGAGCCTGCGCCGAGTTGCGCGTGCTCCTCACGCATCGCGCGGATGCGTTGCAGCGCTTCGCCGAGGCCCTTGCCGTCGCGGCTCTCGCCCACCTTCTCAGACATGAGCGACGCCAACTCGCTTCGCAGGGCGGCGACGGGCGCCCCACCGGGGCGGCCCAGCGCAGCGTCCAACTCAGCGCGCAAAGCGCCCGCGGCCTGCTCGCCTACCGCGCTGTCACCGAACGGACGAACCTGCGCTGCGGCTGCCAATCCGGCGCTCTTGCCGGAGGCGATCGACGCGAGGAGGAAGTTGCCGTCCAGTCCCCGCGCACCGTGGAAGCCGTTGCCCGCGCATTCACCGGCTGCGAAGAGCCCTGCCACGGACGACTCTCCCTGCAGGGTTACGTCGATGCCGCCGAGCAGCCGAGACATCGCCGGATGTACCGGCGCTGGGTCCTCGAGCAAATTCACGCCAGCGAGCGCGTCTACGCGGAGCAGCGTGTCAGGGAAGCGTGCCTCCACCTGCGCGTGGTCCGGGGCGCCGTTCAGCCGGAGGTTGCCGTCCTCCAGCACCGCGCCCACTCCGAGCAGCAGCGGGGAGAGGGCGAGGCGGCTGCCGCTCAGCACCGCGGGGTAGTACTGGACGAATTCCATGTCCGCGAGCGCTGCGCCGGTCCGGTACGCGACCGCAATGCCGGAGCCATTGCAAAGCAGGGATGCGGTGCTGGGCTCGAATGCGCGGCGCGGTCCACCTGTCGCGAGCACGACGCCCTTCGCGCGGAATGGCTCCACTTCGCCGGTGGCGAGTTGGAGCGCGACAACGCCCGCACATTCGCCGTTCTCCATTACCAGGGAGAGGACGATCCATTCTTCGAATATGTCCACGCCCGCGCCGATGGCCTGCTCCCAAAGGGTCTGCGTGACAGCGAGGCCGGTGATGTCGTTTACAAAGGCGGCCCGGGAGTCGCCAGAGCCAGAGACGCTCGCCCGGTCTATGACGGAGCCGACGCGGTTGAAGGGCACGCCCATGCGGTCGAGTTCCTCAACGAGGCCTGCTGCCTCGCGGCAGACGCTCTCGACCACCGATGAGACGTTCAGTCCCGCTCCGGCTGCAAGCGTGTCGCTGATGTGGGTGTCGCGGCCATCGGCGCTGTCCGGCGCGTTGATGCCGTCCTGGACCGTTACCGAGTAGCTGCGGGTAGGGTGCGACTGGGTGATCAGCGCTACCGATGCGCCTGCTCCCTTTGCCGCAACCGCGGCGCGGAGCCCTGCTATCCCGCCGCCAACGACGAGCACGTCATGCATGTGCTCTCCCTCCGTGTATGTCTTGATGATGCGGGAAGCGCGCCCGTCGCGACCTCATCCGAATCATGGCGCATCGCACCCGGAGCGTCGGCTCCATGTTTGGGAAGCGCCCTCTCGTGCGCAACTTTACCACATCCTTCGCCCAACTTTGATTAACCGGAGTTAACAGCGTACGGAGCGCATCAAGAATGCCAACCCCGCCGAAATCTGGCCGCCTTGATCGGCGGCTTACGAGCAAACCGGCCATGCCGTTGGCCTCCTTGAGATCCTTGATCGGAGTGCTTTCGTGGCCGTGGCCTGCTTCCCGGGCTTCGGAGCATCAAGAATCTCAAGGTGGCCAATGTTTTCAAAAGTTCGATTTCGAGTCATAGGCGCTGTCGATGGGTGGGGTTGCCAGCCATAGACGGGGTCTATAGGCCGGGCCTGAGGGCTAGTCATACACCCAGCGTAGCGGAGGCAGGGGCAACCGGGTAAGGGGCGGATGTCACGGTAGGTGGTTCCTGATGGGAACCGGCGGAGGCTATCATCCGTGCGTATGAATGGATTTCCGCGCCACACCAAGATCGTCGCCACGCTTGGGCCTGCGGTCGCTTCGGATGAGCACCTGCGGCAGGCCATTGCGGCAGGTGTAGACGTCTTCCGTCTTAATTTCTCGCACGCCACGCACGAGGAGCTCGAGCAGACCATTCCGCGCATACGGGCCATCAGCGCCGAGATCGGTCGCACCGTTGCTCTGATGCAGGACATCCAGGGGCCGCGTCTGCGCACAGGCGTCGTGGAGGACCCCGACGGTGTCAGGCTCACACCGGGGGAGACGGTGCGCGTCGTGTCCGACGACGTGCCGACCACGCTGGGCTCGGTTGCGATCCCGTACCCACGGCTCGCGAGCGACGTCAGCAAGGGCGATCGCATCCTCATCGCGGACGGGAACCTCGTGTTGCGCGTCGCCGAGGTGAACGGCAGCGACCTGAGCGCATCCGTCGTTGCGGGTGGTGTGCTGACGTCGCACAAGGGGGTCAACCTGCCGGACTCCAGGGTTACGGCGGACCCGCTGACCGAGAAAGACCGGAAGGACCTGGCCTACGGCGTGTTCATCGGCGTGGACTATGTTGCGATGAGTTTCGTCCGCAGCGGCGACGACGTACGCTCCTGCCGGGAGCTGCTGCAGAAGATGGGCTCGGCGTCGCCCATCATCTCGAAGATCGAGCACCCGATGGCGATCGAGTTTCTCGATGAGATCATCGAAGAATCGGACGGCATCATGGTTGCGCGGGGTGACCTCGGAGTGGAGGTCTCGCCGGAGCGGGTGCCGCTGTTGCAGAAGCTCATCATCAGCAAGGCGAACGAGGCAGGGAAGCCCGTCATCACGGCCACGCAGATGCTGGGTTCGATGATGGACAGCCCCATCCCCACGAGGGCAGAGGCGAGCGACATCGCCAACGCGATCCTGGACGGCACGGACGCGG
>DAOUHP010000027.1:0-4407 GCA_034428575.1 Dehalococcoidia bacterium
CACAGGTACCAGATCTCCCGCGCCTTCTTCTCCCCTACGATGCGCGCCAGGAACACCGTCCCGAACCCGGCGTCGAAACTTCCCACGCGCGGCCCCGTCTGCCCGAATATCGCGTTCTCCGACGCCAGCGAGAGGTCGCAGATGACGTGCAGCACATGCCCGCCGCCGATGGCGTACCCGTTCACCGCGGCGATGACCGGCTTCGGGATCATGCGGATGACCGTGTGCAGCTCCGTGATGCGGAGCTTCGTGTGCCCGGTGCCGTCCTGGTAGCCGTCCTTGCCGCGCACCTTCTGGTCGCCGCCGCTGGAGAACGCCTTGTCCCCCGCCCCCGTCAGGATGACGACCCCGACGTCGTCGTCCTCCCACGCGTCCTGGAACGCCGAGATCATCTCGTCCACCGTCAGCGGACGGAACGCGTTGCGCACCTGCGGACGGTTCATCGTGATGGTCGCGATGCCGCCGCTCTTCTCGTAGAGGATGTCCGTGTACGTCATGCGGGCAGTTTACGCGCCTCGTTGACACGGCAACAGAGAGGGCCCCGTGGATGGACATGGAAGCTGTCATTTCGAGCGAAGCGCAGCGGAGTCGAGAAATCTCTCAGCGTGCGCCCGCTCACGGTGCCCCCTCCGCTCACAGTGCCCCCTCCGCTCATGGTGCCCCCTCCGCTCATGGTGAGCCTGTCGAACCACCCTGCGGAACCCCGCGCTTTAGCGCGCAATCTCGCAGCCCACCGTAGCGGAGCCCCGTCATTCCCGCACCGGCGGGAATCCAGCGTGACCGGGCAGGTCACACGGTGGGGCGGTGTAGGGGGAGGGTGTGTCATTCGGAGCGGAGCCCGCGCTTTAGCGCGCAGCATCCTCTCGAGTGTGTTGGCCCTCCGCTCATGGTGAGCCTGTCGAACCATCCTGCGGAGGCAGTTGGCGAGGCGTGGTGGAGGGCCTTGTCCGAACGGGCTAACCGCCTACAGCCCCGCCGATGTCCCTGCGCTTGAATATCCAGGAAGTAGCTGCTACGAGGACGACGGTGTACGCAAGCATGGCGACGAAGGCGTCCGAAGAACCCTCGCCGACCGGCACGGCTGTCCAGGCGCGAAAGCCTTGGATGAGAAGGTAGTCCGCGACGTTGGCAAGCGTGTCGTTGAACTGGAGGAGCGGCGCAACGATGGACTCGACGATGAAGTACCCGACTGAGATCGCTATCCCCAAACCGCGAGAGGACGTTAGCACCGTAGCGAAGACGCTCAACGCTATGAATGGCAGGAATCCATACACGCTCTTGAAGGAGATTATGACGACGTCGGACCACTTGCCCGCGTCGACGATCCCTCCCGTCTCGCCCGGAGGGATCAGGGCGGCTGTCAGGCTGGACGCAACCGATACCGCTGCGATGATGATGAGTACGACGGCGCATAACCACAGGAGCAGGAGGAGTTTCGCGGAGAGGAATCTCCAGCGGCCGATGCCTCCGGCAAGGACCGTCCGAAGAGTGCCCCAACCGTATTCGCCCCCCACGAGTGAAGCCGTGAGGACCATGATGAGGAGAAGGCCTATGCCAACGGGACCCAGTGCGGAGAAACCGGAGATACTTGTGGTGATGCTGTTGGGGAGAGTGAAACCTCTGCGAAGCTCGTCGACGGATTGAAAGCTGTCGCATGCCCCGCTGGCAAGCCATTTTTCCACGTTCTCCAGGAACGCCTGCTGGCGCTCTTCAGGGAGCTGATCGAGCCCTGTCGGGACCCGGTCCTTCACCGCATCCGCACAGGTCATCGCCACCGATATCTCCCGTCCGTCTTCTTCCCATGAGACGCTGTACGAAGCGAAGGTGCCGGTGACGATCTCTTGCACTGTGTCGTTGTGGTAGGCCAGGTAGTTGGTCCAGATGCCGAGTTGCGAGATCAACACGGCTATCGCAAGGAGGACCCACGGCATCCGGAGCCGTCGGAGCTTGAACCATTCCCACTTGGTGAGGCGGAGAACGTCCTGCATCAGCATCATTCGTTCCCCTGCCGTTCTTGGGCGCCGGTGACTTCGAGAAAGTACCGTTCCAACGCGCCGCGGCCGGAGTTTGTCTCGATTACATAGACACCTGAGCGCCCGAGAGCCGTGGAGATGAGCGCGGATTTGTCGCTTGGAGCGGAAACGACGACTTCGCCATCCCCCATCTTCACATCTTCGATCCAGTCCAGCTCCGAAAGAACTCCTACGGCCTTCTCGTCGTCAGTGGTCCTGAGTCGGATCTGGTTTCCGGACTGGAGGATGTCCGAGACTTCCCCCTGGGCGATCAGCGCGCCCTTGGACATGATGGCGACGCTGTCGCACACCTGCTCGACCTCATTGAGAAGATGACTCGCCATGAGGACCGTTCTCCCGTCCGCACAGAGTTCACGGACTAGGTGGCGGACTTCAGCCATACCCACCGGGTCCATGCCGTTCGTGGGTTCATCGAGGAAGAGCACCTCGGGACTGCCCAGAAGGGCAAAGGCAAGGCCCAGGCGCTGCTTCATGCCGAGAGAGTACGTGCTGAAACGCTTGTCTCCGCTGTCTGTCAGGCCAACCCTGTCGAGCAGGCCGTCGATATCTTCGGGCGCGCCCCGTTCGAAGATGCCTTGGAAGTAGAGAAGGTTCTCTCGGCCCGTAAGATAGGGATAGAAGGATGGATATTCGATGATTGCCCCCATGCGCCGTAGGGACTCTCGGAGTCCGTCGGAAGAGCCGAAGAGGCTGAAGGTGCCGGAGGTCGGCCGCACCAGGCCAAGCAGCATCCCCATCGTGGTTGTCTTGCCTGAGCCGTTTGGGCCGAGCAAGCCGAAGGCGTGTCCGCGCGGAACGGACATGGAGAGGCCGTCCACGGCGGCGATGCTTCCGTAGATCTTCCTGAGTGACTCGGTCTCTATGACGGGTCTATCCATGCTCATGCCTAACCCTCCTGCGTGTTCCCTGACGGCAGAGACCGCCAGATCGAAGAGCAACTGCATCCATATGACCAGCCCTCGCAGACCCTTCCCGTCGCGACGCATCCTGTCGCGGAAGAACTGCACCATCGGTTCTCCGTACTCGCGCCGGAATTCCCTTGGGTAGGCCGCGAGGAGCACCCGGTACGCTCCCTCGGAGAACATGTCAGACTCCTCGCCTCTGGACGACTTTCGCCTGTCTCGTCCTGGCGGTGCGGGCGAGTTGCTCTAACCGGATCACCTCGGCGTCGAGAGTGCGGCCGCCCAGGCCCGTGAGGCGGTAGTAGCGCCGGCGCTCATCGTCTGACTCAGGGGCCGGCCGCTCGGCGCTCTCTTCTATCAACCCGGCCTTCAACATCTGTTTGATGGCTCCGTACAGTGTGCCCGGCCCCATCGTGACAACTCCGCCGGTGAACGCCTCGATCTCCTTCATGATTGCGTAGCCATGGTTATCCCCGGTTGCCAGGGCGAGCAGGATGTGCAACTGAGACGTCGGTAAGGGAAGCAGGTCGGCAGGTATCTGGTTCGAAGTTGTCACTGTAGACCTGTCTCCCCGGAGGATCGTCCCTGTTCGAGGCTCCATCCGGTATAGCGGCATCCGCTATACCGGATAGCGATATATCATATCCGGATAGATAGGGCAACCCCCCCCATCCCTGCCCATCCTTTCCATTGATGTTGAATATGTGACACGCGCCCGTTGCGCGGCCAACGCACCCCTCCCTACCATGTCCCCATGACTACCCAACCCCCTCCCGTGCCCGAAGGCTACGTCTCCGCGGACATGCTTCCCCCGGAGGACGCCGCCTACGTCAAGCGCCTCAAGACCGCCCTCCGCTGCGGCGTCCCCGGCTGCTCCTGCGCCCACCCGGGCAAGGCCCACTGTCCGTCGCACGACAACGCCATGGTTCCCACCCTCAAGATCACCTGGAACCCGGACCGTGGCTTCGACTTCGAGTGCACCCGCTGCTCGTGGCCTCAGGTCCTCGACGCCCTCGCCAAACGCGGCCTCATGCCCCGCTCCCAGCTCTACACCTCCACTGGCGCGGTCGAAGCGGGACTGCAGCCCCTCGAATTCCTCATCCAGCAGCCGCCAGACTGGCTCTGGCCTAACCGCATCCCCCTCGGCAAACTCACCCTCATCGCCGGGTACCCGTCCTCCGGCAAGACCTCCATCGCAATGGACATCGCAGCCCGCGTCTCGCGTGGCGCTCCCGCCCCTGACCAGCCGGACGCCCTCTTCCCCTCCGCCCCCGTCGTCCTCGCCATCCTCAACGGCAACCCGAAGTCCGACGTCCTCCCGGTCCTCCGGCTCTTCGGCGCGGACCTGGGCCGCATCTACCTCGCTGACCTCATCACCCCCACACTCCCCATCGACTACTACCCGGACGACCCGCCCGCGGAGGACGGTCCGGACGACCCCGAGGACGAAGATGAGGACGAGGACGACGACG
>DAOUHP010000028.1:0-9793 GCA_034428575.1 Dehalococcoidia bacterium
GAACACGATCGGAGTAACCGCCAAGGAAGGGAGAAGTGACTCCCAGAATGCAGCGAGGGGCAGACGCTCGTTCCCGACGTTGTATTGGTAAACCCTGTGTATCCGAGAAACGAACTCCCAGAAGGTGGAGGCGTCTTTTCTGAATCTGTCTCTCAGGGCGTGCAGATTAGCCTGTACGGCCGATGCCGCAGCCCGAATCGCTGCGCGGTTCCATTCAGACCTTGGGTCGTGGGCGTCGCCGAATTCTATGGCTTTCCTGTCTGAGCTAGGATAGAAATCGGCATCGATGTGGAAGGGCAATCCGGTGGGTTGCTCTGTTGGCAGGGTGGCGTAAAGCAGTCCTGCAACGGCGGAGTCTGGAATCGCGACCCGCACTTGTGCTGAACGGTCTGCAGCGAGGACCCCTTCATACCTGCGCTTGAGTCGCTCAGCTTCGACTGAGAATGCACTCTTCAGTATATGCCAGTACCGACTCTGTCCATCTTGGTCGATCTGGACGGTATCATCATGAACTGTTCTGGTCACGACGCTTAACAGCGTGCCATTCCGCCTCAGTTCGAATCTCTCCAACTTCTTCAGGAACAGGACTGCCCGAGGCAACGAGTCTTTCAGTTCCTCTCCGAACGCGTCGATGTACTCTTCGTCAACAGGTGGAGCACTTAGGGCCTTGCGAAAGTCGGAGTTATCGAAGGCCCAAGGAAGCCTGAAAACTGTACCCTTGTCTCTGGTAATGGAAGGGTCTGCCCATTCCTCAATTCGTCGGTCTTCCAGCTTGTCGGGACTCAGAAGCCAGACTCGCCCAGCCGAGTGAATCTCCGGCCTGTCTGTGACTTGGTACACAGAGATGAAACCCACTCCGAACGCACCCGTAGTCCTGTCTCCAGGCTCCGCGCGCTTAGTGCCTGCTGCAACATCTCTGATTCTCTCGAAGTCCACGTCACGAAAGACCGCATCGTTGCTGACGACCAAGGCGGTGTCCGTGATGTCGAAGCAGATACACGTGGCTGACAGTCTCTCTGATTCATCCTTTGCGTCGTCGGCATTCTGGATAAGCTCTTGGGCCAAGGTCGATTTCCCGGCTAGGTCTCCTAGCTGTCGGGACAGGAAGCCAAGGAAGTTGACGCCTTGGGAGAGGTAGTTGGGCTGTTGGCTCATGCTATGGGGATTCTCCGTTACAGGTTGGCCGATTATAGTTTACGAGTTCAGCCCAGACTCACCGATGGCAGTGAACTGAGCTCCTGTGGAACCAGGCTGCCCCCAGACATAGCACGCCTACGTAACCAAGCACGAGTGAGATTGTCCTCAGCGGTCGTCGCGGCGTTCGCTATACTCCGTCGCCGTGATGTTGCCTCGAAAGTTTCGGGCCTTGCTGAATACGACGCGACTTTTCTTCCCGCCGTGGATCTGGGGCTCTCGTGCCAGCTTGCGCCGCAGCAGGTCGATTGGTCCCTGTTCTGCACAAAGCGCATCTGGTAGCCCAAGCACGTCCACGAGCAAACGGTGGTCAAGTTCCGCCCGGGCGGGGTCTTCGTCCATCTGATCGAAGGGCAGGAATCGCCGCTCACACATCTCCTCGAACACCCCTTTGGCAGCGGCGTGCTGTCCCGGCGTCAGCATCCGCACATCGAGAGTAGGGATACTCGGAATACCCGTTACTGTCGTTCTGCCCCTGCCTGACTGCGTCTTGTTGGACATCCACCAGTGCATGAGCAAGCCCAGCGTCGAGTTGCACCAGAGAGAGAAAGCGTACTCATGCTCTCGGTTCTCGAAGATCACCGACGGCCAGGCCGTCCCCCCGATACAGGGACGCTCCGTCATCGCCACAATGAGAGACTGAGAGTTGAACCGCAGGTCCACGGAGTAGTGCGCACGGGTCGCAGTGGCCCAGATGGCGGCCGCCTTAGCATCCATCCCGCGCTTGATCTCCCCCTCAGAGTCTGGTTCCACAACCAACTGTCGCTCACGCCTAGCTGCATGTGCCCACAGCATGGGGTACGCAGGATGAGCCGTAGCAGGTGGCATGAGCCTGCGGAAGGGGCCGCGAGGCGTCCCGTCGTAGGCATCCTCGTCGATGTCTCGGTGAACCGGCCCACGGTTCGCTATCTCCCCCACCCGCGCGATAGGGACGTGTACCGGCTGTGTATTGGGCTGTCCCATCTGAACCAGCCGTCCCTCCGACAGGGACGCGGCTACTTCGGCCAATCCCGTGTCGGTGAGACCTACGAGGGGCCAAGGGCCTGATTCCGGCAATCGAACATGCCAAAGCACCCCATATAGCGAGGAACCTAGGTAAAGACGGGTCTGTTCCTCGTAGCTATCCATCGCACCGGCAGAAGCAGCGCGAAACTCCAAGATTCGCGAGGCGAGCAACTCAGCCTCACTGGTTGAAGCAGGAAATCGATCAAGAACCACGAATGTCGCCTGCGCACCCGCATCATTGTCGCCTTGTCCGCTTCTACCTCTAGCAATCAACAGGCACTCGGCCATGCCAGTATCAGCGGAGAAGGAGGCCTCGTACGAGCCAGCTCCCGCAATCGTCACTACGATGATTTCCGAGAACTGGCTGCGCCACCTGTCTCGAATCGCCTCCCACGACAGCCCGCTCAGGGCACTGAGCGGGAGCACGAAGGCCATCGTCCCATCGTCACGCAGCTTTCGGTACGCCAACTCGACGAAGTGGGAAGCCAGGCCCGCGTTGTCGTTCGAAGGCGCACCACGTGTCAACTCCCGAACCGTCTCCGACATCACCGCTTGTTCAGCAGGGGTGGTCTCAAAGGCAGCGTAGGCAGGAATTGGCACGTCTGAATGACTTGCCTCGTGGTTCGTGGGGCGTGTGAATGGCGGATTCATGATAACTAGGTCGAATTTGCCGTGACCTACGCGGGAGACAAGGTCGTGCACTTCTTCCGGCGCCCGCCCGCCCGATGTAACTGCGGCAGCCTGTCCCAATAGGCTGGGCTGCACACTCTCAGCGAGCAGGTCGAGGGAACCGACGGTCACCGCCTCCTTCGGTTTGCCGTTCCCCTTCCCGTTGCCGTTCCCGTTTGCCCGAGTGTACCGGTCGCCGTAGGGCATCGTGAGGAGGCATTCACCGTCGAATGGCGTACCGGGGTGACTGCCCGCGAGCATCGTCGCCGTCAGGTGTACCGCGATGTTCACGACATCCAGTCCCACGAGCCCGTGTTTCATCATCGGGGCGTGGAGCAGGCGTGGGTCACCACCGTGCAGTTCGTGCAGCAAGGAGAGCCGCTGGTAAGCAGCTGAGAGCAGTGTACCCGTTCCACAGGCGAAGTCGCCTATCTGCACACCGGCGAGTGTGTCACGGTCACCCCAGTCCGCGCCTGCAGGAGGCGCATTGGCAGGCAACGCAAGCGCCGCGAGCAAGCTGGCTGCTTCGGGGCGCGTGTAATAGGTGGCGAGGAACTTCCTGTCGGCGATGAGCTCTTGGAACACGATGCCGGTCAGGTCATGCGAGCGGGTCACACCGCCCGCGACGAGTCGGCTTGCCATCCCCCAGAGCGGCGACAATACGCTGGCGGTGGTTGCCGTCGGCATGTAGCCAAGAATCTCACGGGCCGACCAGAAGATGGGCCAGTAGTTGACCTCCAGGATGCACTGCCATTCGCGGCGTAGATCCTCCTTGTTGAAGATGTCGCCGGGAGCAAACCAGGCTACCGGACGAACCTCTCGCTTCCTCCCATCGGAGTCATCTGCCACCTCGAAACCCGCTTCTGCGAGCGACTCGTGGAAGATGAGGGCGTTGGCTATCACCGTCATCGCCATGCGGCGTGTTTGGCCTTCCTCATCGTCCTCCTGCCCCAGCACGCCGGCCACCCAACGGCCAACTTCTCTCCCATGAGGCTGCCGAGTTTTGAATATCCCCGCCGCCTGCTCAATCCCCATTTCGAACTCCGTAGCCAAGGCCACCACGCGCGGCGCCGGAGCGGCTGCCCGGTGAACGAGCATGGCGAGGTCGCGAACGCTGCCACTTATCCAACCCTCCTCAGGAAGCCGTTCGGGTGGTTCGTCGGCACGTCGAGTATAGAGTGCGTACTGGAGGGCATCCGTGCGGTCAATGGCTTCGCGCAGCGGCCTGCCGTCCAAGTATGTCAACTCGTCCGGATAGACTAGGGCGATGGCGGTCTCAATCGTGCGGCGGTTGGGCATCACTGCGCGCCCCAGACGGGCGACAGCGTCCTGCTCGGCACTCACGTGATCCGCGCGTTCGGCCTCAATTACCACCGGCCAGCCGCTGGCGTCCTCTACCAAGATATCGGGACGCCCGCCGCCTTCAAGCACATTCCCCGTCTGCTCTGCGCGTGCGCGCCAACTATGGCGCAAGCCGTTCAGCACCTCGCCGAGGGATACATTCAAGGTCTGTTCATGCGTTGGGCCCGGCATATGGACAGTCTACACTGGTCCGTAGCCGCAGGCCGTCACTACTCCGCGACTGCCCTCGGGCTAAGGAACGCACACATTAACCAGACTTGTTGGGGGTCGGGTCGCTACAATTGGGAACCCTGCGCAGACGCAACCAGCAGAAAGCGTTCTTGAGCCCTGAAGCCAGGGTACTTCAAGCAGAGGCATGGCTGAAGCAGGCAAGGAGCGACCACGCTGCGCTCCAGCGACTCTTCAGAGGATACCAACAGCGTATGCCTGGCCATCTACTTAGTACCCCTGAAAGTGGCTGTCTACTTGCTCCAACAGTCAGTGGAGAAGGCAGCCAAGGCGCTGATGGTTGCACGTGGGTAACCGAGGACACCCTTAGGAAACGTCCGTACAGCCGGCAGAGAGCCCCGAGATAGCAAGAGGGAGCAAGATGACAGGGGAACATGACGGGATGGACCAGGGGAATCGACCGGAGGACTACCGCGAGCTCCGCAGGATGATGGACGGTACTGGCCAGCAGGAGCTTCGCCGGATGATCGAGCAACTCACAGACGCGATCGAGGCGGATTCTCACGACGCCGGATCCCTGGCCGGCAGAGGGCTGGCATACAGCGAACTGGGGGATCACCGCCGCGCGGCGGAGGACTTCGGCAGGATCATCGCCCTCAATCCCTACGATGCGGGCGCCCACATCGAAAGAGCGCGTGCCTACTCCGAGATGGAGGACCTCCGTCTGGCGGTGGAGGACTACGATGCCGCCATCCGGCTGGCTCCCGGCGATGCCGTGGCGCACTACAGCCGTGGGGGATGCAGGGCGGAGTCGGGCGATCTGGCCGGAGCGATGAGCGACTTCGACGTGGCCATCCTCCTGGCCCCCGATGATGCCCGCGCCCACTACAACCGTGGGCTGACTCATGCCGCGTTGGGAGAGCATCTCCGGGCGGTGGAGGACCTCGGCAGGTCCATGGAGCTGGAGCCCGGCAACGCCGATGCCCACTACCACAGAGGGATGGCGTACCGCGACCTCGGAGAGCTGGACAGGGCCATCGACGACTTCAACGCCGCCGTCGAGATCGAAGGGCGGTATGGCCTCGCCTTCTACGCCAGGGGAATCACCCATCTCAATCTCGGAGCATTCGATGCCGCGCTTCGTGACTTCGATGCCGTCATCAGGCTCGACCCCGACAGCGCCTCAGCGCTGCGCGCCAGGGGCGTCGCCCTGGGCGGCCTGGGCCGTTCCGAGGAGGCCGTGAGGGACCTCGACCGATCTCTGGAACTCGACCCCGGCAATGTGGAGACCCTCACGGCCCGGGGGCTCGCCCACGCCAGCCTGGGGCAACACGAGCTGGCGATAGGAGACTACGGCAAGGTGACCGACCTTGACCCAGGCAACACGTCCGTGCTCTACGGCAGGGCGATGGCCCACCTGCACCTGGCCCGGTACGAGCGCGCCATCGAGGACTTCAGCGCCATCATCGTCCTGTATGCGGACCACGCCGCCGCATACATGGCGCGGGGATTCGCCCGCGAGGCGCTGGGGGAGTATGGGAAGGCTGTCGAGGACTACGACAGGCTCATTGAGCTCACCCCGGACGACCCGATGGCGTACTGCGTGAGGGGGAGCGCCAACGCCGAGTTGGGCGAGGCCCGCCGGGCGGTGGAGGACTTCGGCCGGGCCATTGCCCTCGACCCGGGCGACATCGAGTCCCTGCGCAACCGGGCGGTCCTGTACCGGGTCCTGGGCGAGCCGCACAGAGCGGTGCGGGACTACGACGAGATCATCCGCCTGAACCCGGGCGACCTGTCTGCTCGCCGGGAGAGACGGCTTGCCATCGAGGAGGCGGGGACGGACGGTCGCTGAACGGGCAGGCGGCGCACGGGAAGGGCTGAGCCTCCCAAGCAGGTCCATTAAACGCAGAAGACCTCCACATACGTTGCCGGTCGGGGGAACGGGAGTTCCCACGCGCGGACCACGCAGGCGATGGTGGATTGAGGACGATGTAGCCTTCCCGATGAAGGTCTACAACATACTCAGCCACTACGCCGACAGTCTGATTCTCACCGTGGACGAGGGCAACTGACACAGGCCAGACGTCTCAGTTGGAGAAGACGCCCCGTTCGTCGCACCGACTCCAATGCCTCTGTCTCGATGGGGGCTTGAACGCAGAAACTCCCACACATACCGGGGATACCGCCGGTAATCACCGGCGGTATCCCCTCAACCAAGGCCGTCACCCCGAGGCTGTGACGAGCTCTGCCTCTCGCTCCCGCTCCATGGTCAGCGCCCATGAGAAGAGCGACACCGAGGGCTCCGGCCTCTTCCGGCTGCGGCTGCGCTGCACCGCTGGCGCCTCGGCCATGAACTCCGCCCACGAGAACAGGGTCCGCTGCGCTTCGTCGTCCAGGTCAATGGACTCAGGTACCAGCTCACCACATGCCGCTCCGTTGTGACCCGCATGGAAGACGACGGGCTCGACTTCCACGACCTGCCAGCCGTCGTCGACGAGATACTCTTCGGCATCGGACTCGGCGTCCCGCGCAGCCGCGAACACCGACTCCACCGTCTCGGCCTCATCCTCATCGCCATTCACGATCTTGCGCGCCAGCGCGAGCATGAGGTCGTCTCCGTCGTCGCCGTAGGCGGCAAGGCCGTCCTCCGGCAACTCGCCCTCCACCGCCAGCGAGGACTGCAGCTTCTTCGCCACCAGCTTAAGGGCGTCGGCCTGCAGGCTGTTCCTGTAGGCCATGAACACCACCCGCACCGGCCGCGTCTGGCCGATGCGCCACGAGCGGCGGGACGCCTGCCGCATCGTGTAGACCGAGTAATCCGTCTCGTACCAGCAGATGGTGGGGAAGTCGATCAGATCGAGGCCCGTCTGCACCAGCCTGGGGTGACAGATGAGGACGTCGAGTCCCTTCTGAACCTGCTCGGCGACCCACGCCTCGCGCCGCTCCGGCGCGACCGCATCCGCCTTCATCACCGCCACCCGGAAGCCATGCCGGGTGAGCATGTCGTCCATCCGTTCGGTGATGTCCCGCGTGCCGGTGTGCGTGGCGTACACCAGCACCCGGCGTCCCTCAAGGCGCTCGGCCGCCACGAGGTCGACCAGCGCCTTCTCCTTGGGATACAACCGCTCCTCGGAGAGTGGGGGCACCGCCGCGATGGGGTCGCCCGTCGCGGGGTCGAAGACGGTCTCGCCCCGCGTGCAGCCGTCGGGGTAGGCGAGCAGCGTCTGCAGGTAGGTGGCCAGCAGCCGCTTGGACCCGGTCGCCAGCGCCGCACCGAGGGCCTGCTTCAGCGCCCCGTAGAGCGTGTCGTAGGCCGAGCGCTGGGAGAACCCCGTGTAGTCCGGATCGGAATCCATGGTCGAGAGCAGCACGCGCTCCTCGTAGGGAGGCAGCCCGGACGCCACGTCCGAGAGCCGCAGGAAGATCGAGTTGCCGATGAGGTGGAAGAGGGCCGACGGGGCGAGGCCGGGACGCTCGCGCACCACCTTGCGGTAGCGGCGCCTCCGGCTGTTGCGCCCGTCCTCGACCGGGGCGTCCTCGCCCTGCTTGTAGACCGTCTCCTCGGTGAAGCCGTAGCGGTCGATCCAGCGCCCCTCCTCCGAGTGCTTGAACTCGGTGCGGATCTCCGGGGAGAACCTGTAGAGGAGGTGGAAGAGGGTGCTGGCGTAGCCGCCCATCAGCGTGCCGGAGAGCGTGAGGGAGCGCCCGCACGACTCCGCGAGCACGCCTGCGGCGATGCCTTGGGCGGAGCCGCGCGCCTTGAACTCGTGGACCTCGTCGCCGACGAAGAGGTCGAAGAAGCCCCTCATCCGGTGCTTGACATAGTCGGCGAGCGGGTAGCGGCGGGGGCCGCTGTTGTCCGCCTGCCAGAGCGGAGAGTTGCAGACGTCGCAAACGCGCCGCTTCCGGGAGAGGTCCTTCAGAGAGAGGGGCACGCCCTCTCTGTCGAGGACCTGCTCTGCGCAGGCGGGGCAGCAGGGGATGCGGAAGGGGGCGCCCGTCTCCTCGTCGCGCACGAGCCTGCCGCCCGCCACAGCCCACCGCTCATTGACGGCGGGCTGCCAGCGGTAGGAGAGCTTCGCCTTCTCGCGGGACATGACGGCGAAGAGGGGAGCGGAGCCAGGGAGGAGGCGGAGCCGTTCGAGGTCGGTGATGGAGCCGACGATGGCGGCCTTTGCGCCGGGGACCGTCTCCTCCACCTCGCGCTTCCACTTGGGAACCAGGTGCGGCGGGCAGAGCACCAGCACGCGCCTGAAGCCCGCGGCGTGGGCGGCGCTCGCGGCTATGAAAGTTTTTCCGGTGCCCATTTCGCCGACGACGGTGGTGCCCTGGTTGGCCTGCAGCGAGAGGGCAGCGCCGCGTATGGCGTCCGCCTGCGCGCCGAGCGGCCTGCGCAGGAGCGCGGGCAACGGGACGGCCTGCTCGGATGGGCGGTAGAGGGGCGGGTATGACTCCACCACCCGCTGGGCGATGGAGTCTCTGAAGGTGTCGATGAATCCTGCAAGGTCCATGGGGTTCTTCTCCTTGGGGGCCGTAACCCCCACGGACCCCAGGACTCCGTGCCCCTGCGCCGGCCTCCCCACGGGCGGCATGGCGCAGAGCACACCCCCTCCCGCCTGCCCGGCAGGAGTAAAGGCATGCCGGGCAGGTGGGAGCCCTGCGGCGTGCCCGTGGGGGCACGTCCCGGATTGGGTGTGGTGTGGTGTGGTGTGCGGAAGGATTCCACTCAGGAATCCTCCCGCACGTCGGGTTGTCTCTTCTCCTGGATGGCCGGGGCCTCGCCCGGCTGGCGCGGGGCGTTGGTGCCCGCGTCAGCCCGGCGAAGCGCCGAGCGCGAGGCGCAGTTGGACGCTCGCCGGTGCGGCCTCTCCCTGCGGGGAGCGGCTGCGGTCTGCAGCCTTCTGCCGGTCCCGCCACTCGCGCCAGGGCGACGTGGGCGGTTCCTCCCGTGATGCTCTCCTCTGCGCGATGATGCGCGCCGTAAGACTCGAGCGGGCGGTGCACGCCCACCGGGCGGTTGGATGACCCCGAGGCGCACCGCACAGGCAGCGTTCGTCGTCCCCATCGTCCCGGTGGCGGACGACGAGGCCGAGGGATGCGTAGACCATCATGCCGGCTCCCTCTCGTAGAAGTAGCCGCGTATGGCCCGCTTGGCGATGGCGCGCCATCGCCGCGAGCCCTCGGTCGAACCCCGCCAGTCGACGGGCTCGGTGCCGAGCCGCAGCAGCTCGCGGTAGTCGGCCAGCTCCTCGACTGACATCGCCACCTCCGTCTGCAACCTGCGCTTACGGGAGAGCTGGCCATAGGCCGTGCCGCCCTCGTGCATGGCGAGGACCCCGTCCACCGCGGGGTCGCGGATCTCGACCGTGCCGCAGAGCGGCTGCTCGATCAGGTC
>DAOUHP010000029.1:0-18554 GCA_034428575.1 Dehalococcoidia bacterium
GATCGCCTCCGTCAGTACCGCAGTGTAGGCAGCCGTGGAATACACCGACAGTTCACGGGCGGTTGCAACAATAACCGCGTCCGCGCCCGCCTGCCCAAGCGCGGTTGCGTGCGCTGCGACCTCTTCTCCACCGACGACCAACGCGACAACTCGACCGCCCAGCGCTTCCGCGACGGGCTGGGCTGCGGCGAGCATCTCGAACGTCACTGGCCGCAGCCCGCTCTCGTCCGTCTCAGCGACAACCCACACTTCCGGTCCGCCGCCGGGGCGGGGTGCGTCCGATGCTGCATCCGAGACGCCCGTGGCATCGGGGTCGGCGTCAAAGGCGCCCCGTTCGGCGAGCGCGGCTACCGCCTCCCGCGCCATCTCCGCTGCGCTGCCTTCAGTGATGAGCCTGCCCTCGCGGGACGGCTCGATCTGCCGCACCTCTGCCACCCAGGTCGGAGAACCCGCCGCCCCGAACTGCGAAACGTCGTCGGCGAGCATCGCGGCGGTCAGCTCGGTTATCTCGTGCTCCTCGGCAGCACGCACTGCATCGCGAGAGGCCTGGGCATCATGCGAGACACCCTCGGCGACCGACACGAGCAGCGGCAACGACCCTTCCACAACCTCGGCGCCGTTCTCCAGCGCCCGCTCCGCTCGCACCGTGCCCCCGTCCATGACATCCAAGCTGCTGACGGCTGTGATCTGGGGAATGCCCAACATCTCCGCGACTTCCGGGCCAACCTGTCCCGTCTCAGCATCGACGCTGTTGTTGCCGAACAGGATGAGGTCGTAGCCCTCGCGCGAGAGGGCGAGCGCAAGCGCTCGTGAGGTCGCCAGTGTGTCCGCGCCCGCGAACGCGAAGTCGTTCAGGTGGAACGCCTCGTCCGCTCCCATCGCCAGGCATCTTACGAGCCCACGCCGCGCGTCGGGCGGTCCCATCGTATAGACCGCCACGCTGCCGCCAAGCGCCTGCTTCAATTCGACGGCGCGGTTAACCGCCAGCACGTCGTAGGCATTCAACTCGCTCGGCACCCCCTCACGGACGAGGCGTTTCGTCTCCGGATCGAGGCGTATGCGGGATATCGCGGGCACCCATTTCACGCAGACGGCTGTCCTCACGCTTCCTCCTGTCGGCGGCGTATTGCCTGTGTCGCAACACAGTTTAGCGTTGCACGTCGGCTGCCGCCCGACTCCCGCGCCTACTCCGCCCCGCGCTGACGGTACTGCACAGCCTCTGCCAGGTGCGGCATGCCGATCACATCCTCGCCGCTGAGGTCCGCGATGGTGCGCGCGAGCTTGAGGGTGCGGTGGAATGCCCGGGCTGAGAAGTGCATGCGCTCCATCACAGCGCGCGCCAGTCCCTCTGCTTCGTCGTCCAGGCGGCAGTAGTTCCAGACGTCCGACGGCCCCATGTCCGCGTTCGCCTGTGCGCACGACTCGCGGAACCGCGCCGCTTGCACCTGTCGCGCCTGGCAGACGCGCTCCCTGATACGTGCCGATGGCTCGCCCGTCGCGTCTCCGGTCAGCTTGTCGTACTCCACGCGAGGAACGTCCATGAAGATGTCCATCCTGTCCAGCAGGGGACCAGAGATGCGCTTCTGGTAGCGACTGAGGAGTTGAGCCGAGCAGGTGCACGCCTTCCTGGGGTCGCCGTAGTTTCCGCAGAAGCAGGGGTTCATGGCGGCGACCAACATGAAGCTGGCGGGATAAGTGACGGAGCCGTGCGCCCGGCTGATGGTGACGACCTTGTCCTCTATCGGCTGGCGCAGCACCTCCAGGACGCTGTGCCCGAACTCCGGCAGCTCGTCGAGGAAGAGCACGCCGCGATGGCTGAGGGACACCTCCCCAGGCTTTGGGACCCGTCCTCCGCCGACCAGCCCGGCGTGAGAGATGGTGTGGTGGGGCGCGCGGAAAGGGCGCGTCGAGACGAGCGGCGTGTTGTCGCGCAGCATCCCCGCGATGCTGTACACCTTGGTGGTCTCCAGCGCTTCGGTTGGTGTGAGCGGCGGCAGAATCGAGGCCATCGCGCGGGCGAGGAGCGTCTTGCCGCTGCCGGGCGGGCCGGTCATGAGCAGGTTGTGCCCGCCTGCGGCGGCTATCTCGATCGCGCGCTTCGCCTGGTCCTGCCCGCGTATGTCCGCCATGTCTATGGCGTACTCCTCGGGCGCGATGCGGGAGAATTCCACCGTGGGCGTGTGCGTGAGGATCGGTGCGTCGCCCCTGATGTGCTCCACGAGTTCACGGAGCGTGCGGGCGCCGAGTACGTCCATGCCATCCACCAGGGCGGCCTCGTCCGCGTTCCTCTGGGGCACCACTGCCGTCCGCATACCCCGTTCCCGCGCGAGGCCGACCATGGGCAGGATTCCGTCGGTGTGGCGCAGGTTTCCTTCCAGCGACAACTCGCCGATGAGTACTGTCTCGCCGAGCATGATGTCGATCTGTCCGCTGCTGGCGAGGATGCCGACGGCGATGGGCAGGTCGTAGGACGGTCCTTCCTTGCGGATGTCTGCTGGAGCGAGGCTTACCGTGATGCGCCGCATGGGGAACTCGAACCCGGAGTTACGTATCGCGGAACGCACTCGCTCTCTTGACTCCTGCACCGCAGCATCCGGGAGTCCAACCACGACGAAGTGCGGGAGGCCCGGGGCGACGTCCACCTCCACTTCGATGATCTGCCCGTCGAGTCCGGCCAGCGCGCATGTGTTCACTTTGGTCAGCATTCCTGATCACTCCTTTCGCTGCCCGCGTTGACTGCCACGGGCATGTCAGAAGAGGTTAAGAAGCGCAACCCCGACTGCGAAAGGGACAGATGTCACAACGTTGTATCAGAGCTCAGCTCTTGGCCTGTGGAGGCAACATGTACCACGAGCGGCAAGCTCCGGCTTGCCCACCGGGACGAAGTCGACGAGAGCATTTGGCGACGTCGCGCTCGCAGGTGCATTGAGCACCGATCCTGGGCCAGGGACATCGGCTGACAGCGTACCGGGGGTGTCAGCACTTTCCGTGCGATAATGCGACTATGGCGACTCGATCTCCTGGCCCACAGCGCATGTCTCAGACTGCCGAGAACTACCTTCTCTCCCTCGCCATCCTGCAGGAGGACGGGCTGACCCCGCATATGAGCGAGCTCGCCTCTTACCTGCGGCGCATTCCGGAAGGCGAGGAGGTAGGCACCACGCTGGCCTCCGTTTCGGGCATGATCCAACGCATGGCCAAGGAAGGCCTGCTCGAGGTCACCAAAGAGAAGCGCATCGCACTCACCGGTCTCGGCCAAGCGCGTGCACGCGACGTCGTCCGGCGCCACCGCCTCGCGGAGCGCCTGATCGTCGACGTTCTCGACACACCGCTACAGCTGGCGGAGGCCGAGGCCCACAGCCTGGAGCACGGGATCTCGCCCGGCCTGTTGGAGCGGATCGAGGAGAAGCTCGGTTACCCCGACACGTGCCCCTACGGTCGTCCCATCTACCGGGCCAACGACAACAAGCTGCAAACGTCCGACCCCAACGTGGTGCGGCTGAGCGAAGCGAAGACCGGCCTGGCGTACGCCGTTATGCGCATCCCGGACGAGGACTTCCCGCTGCTGTCCTTCCTCGTCGAGAGCAAGGTGCTCCCCGGCCAACAGATCGTTGTCGAGGACGTGGCTGACTATCGAGGTGTCGTCGACATCAGTTGCAACGGCGCGAAGGTTTCCCTCGGCATGGACGTAGCAGCGCGCATCCGGGTCAAGCCTGCCTAGCCGGTTGTACTGACAGCGACGCTGCGCGCAGCGTCTCCAACCAGCCGATGGGTTCTTCCTCGTGGCGCACCATCTCTTCCCGTTGCTCACTGTGGTCAGCATTTCCGATCACTTCTCTCACCGTCCGCGTTGTATGACGCGATGCTCGAGGCTGAAGATGACACTCCAGCCGGCAAGCGGCTGCGTTTACTCACGGTTCAGTGCATAGGGAGAGGAGAGAAGGAGCTCCGGGTCGAGCAGATTGCCGCCCCCTGTACACGAGTGGTAGATTGCCGATGTCATCGTCGACGCGGGTGCGAAGGGGAGGATGCTATGGAAACGCAAGAGATGAATGACCTGATGACGCTCGTTGGACCAGGCCAGCCGGCTGGTGAGTTGTTGCGGCGCTACTGGTACCCGATCGCGGTAGCGCGCGAGCTCACGGACGAACAGCCGACCAAGTTCGTGCGACTGCTGGGCGAGGACCTTGTCTTGTTCCGGGACAAATCAGGTCGGGTAGGACTCCTTGCGGACCACTGCGCACACCGAAGCGCGTCGCTTCTGTATGGCCGGGTAGAGGAACGCGGGATCGCCTGCGCCTACCACGGCTGGCTCTACGATACCGAAGGGAACGTCCTCGAAACTCCCCCGGAGCGGAACGAGGCGATCATCCACTCGGTGAAACAGAAGGCGTATCCGGTCCAGGAGATGGTTGGGCTCTACTGGGCGTACCTGGGGGCCCTGCCTGCGCCGGTCATCCCGAAGTACGACGTATGGGCGAGGCGGGACGGAACGCGAAAGATATGGGTGCAGCCCATGCTGGACTGCAACTGGCTTCAGCCCACGGAGAACTCGATGGACCCCGCCCACACGCACATCCTCCACCAGGGGTTCCGAAAGGTCACCAGCACCACGCGAGGCACAATCGACGAGGTTGCTCAGTTCGACTTCTACGAGCTTTCGTATGGTCTCATGAAGAAGCGTGTCCTCAAGAACGGGGTCGTCGACGAGCACCCGCTCATCTTCCCCAACATCCTCAGGCACTTCCGTGAGACGCAGATACGCGTCCCCATCGACGACACGCATACGCAGATATTCATCATCGACTTCTACCCAACGCCCGATGGGGCCGAACCCGCCGACGAGGAGCCGGAGGTGGAGTATGTTCACCCCTTCAAGTCCCCGGCTGAAGCGCTGCATCCCTTCACCCGCTTTGAACTGAGGCCGCCCTGGCTCAAGGGCCACAACGCCCAGCCCGAGGACCATATGGCCTGGGAAACACAGGGGCCGATCGCCAACCGGACGCGGGAGCACCTGAGCTACTCGGACAAGGGCATCTCTCTCCTACGCAAGGTATTGCGGGAGAACATCAACAAGGTGCAGGCGGGCGAAGACCCCATGGGAGTGGTGCGAGACCCGGACCACTCGATCATCGATACCAACCTGGACGAGTCCCTGCGACTGGAAGGCAGGCGAGCCGGCCCTGATACCGAGCCTGTCGCCGTACCGGCAGGAGTGGCCGGGCCCTTCCAGTGGGACCAGAAGGAATCCTGACCGCCGCACGGATGCCGGAGAGAAGAGCGCCGCAATGGCAGGAGGTGAGGCCTACGATGGCTCCTCTATCGCTGAGGATGGCGACGGGCGACTACGGGCACATCCGCCCCCTCAAGGACGGAACAGTCACTTCTGAGCGCGTCGATTTCGAGCACGTCCAGGTACCGAATATCATCAACGCGTTCCGCCGCATGATCCGGGACCTCGAGTTCGATGTCTCGGAGATGGCCCTCTCCACGTATCTCTGCGCTCGGGCCCACGGTATACCGATCACCGCGCTGCCCATCTTTCTCGTGCGGGCGCTCCACCATGGATCGATCGTCTACAACGTCAAGTCCGGAATCCGGACCCCGGCGGACATTCAGGGCCGGAGGGTGGGCGTGCGGGCCTATACCGTCACCACCGGTGTCTGGACCCGCGGCATCCTCCAGTCTCTCTATGGGGTAGACCTCAACGAGGTCACGTGGGTCATCAACAGCGACGAGCACGTTGCCGCGTACCAGGCTCCGCCGAACGTCGAATCAGTGTCCTTCGACCGGAGCTTGGCCGACCTGCTGAGCGATGGAGAGATCGACGCAGCCATCGGTGTGGCGCCGTCCGCGGATGCCGGGTTCGCACCGCTGGTCCCGAACGCCCGCGAGGCGGCAGTCTCGTGGCTGCAGGCGACCGGCGTGTACCCCATCAACCACACGTTCGTTGTGCGCAACGAACACCTGGCAGCGAACCCCTGGCTGGCCGGTGAGCTCTTCGGGCTGTTCGCTGAGGCGAAGGAGCGCTTTCTCCCGACGCTCGATACCGCGACAGACCTGGCGGGTGAGGACGAGCGCGCCAGGGAGATGCGAGGAGTCCTCCGTGGGGACCCGCTTCCCTACGGAATCGAGGCCAACAGGGCTTCCCTGGAAACGTTCATCGGATTCAACGTTGACCAGCAGGTCATACCGGAATCCATCCGTCCTGAGGAGGCATTCGAACCGAGTACGCGAGAGCTCGAAGGGTAGAAAGGTCTAGGGCCGAACGGTCCTCCCCAGCGGAAGAGCAACCGTTCGAGAGACAATACGGAGGAGATTGAGCCATGGCAGACCTGCGATTGAACATCGCCACCTTCCCCCACGGTCAGTGGGATGGGCTGAAAGACGGGCGGGTCAAGCCGGAAGGCATAGAGCTGGAGCACGTTCAGGCCAGCCCGAACACCTACCGGCTGATGGTGCGGAACCTCGAATTCGACATAGCCGAGGTGGCGCTGACCACCTTCATAGCGGCCAAGTGGTTCAAGATTCCGATAACCGGCATCCCCATATTCTCGAACCGGGACGTGACGATGAGCCCCATCACGTACAACGTCCACTCGGGCATCAAGGCGCCGAAGGACCTGGAAGGCAAACGCGTGGGATTGCGTTCCTTCACGGTGACGAACACCACGCAGTGCCGCGCGTTGCTCAGGTCCGAGTTCGGTGTGGACACGGACTCGATCCAGTATTCGGTGAGCGAGGACGCACACGTGGCGCAGTACGAGAACCCGCCGAACGTCACGCAGATCCCGGACGGCAAGACGCTCGAGCAGATGTTGGCGGACGGCGAGCTCGACGCGGGACTCCAGCTTGCGAACGAACCCGGAGGAGACATCGGCCTGCTGTTGACCGAAGAGGAAGCGGACGAGGTGGGCCTCGGGTTCTTCAGGAGAACGGGCGTCTACCCCATCGGGCACGTGATGACGATCAAGGACGAGGTGTTGCAGGAGCACCCGTGGGTGGGGCCGGCGATGTTCAGGGCTTTCGCTGCGTCGAAGGACCTCTACGTGGACTCGCTGTCCAGCATCGCCGAACCGGCAAGGCGTGACCGGCAGGCGATCCGCAACCGGGACCTGGTCGGCGGAGACCCGTTCCCGATGGGCCTTGCGAAGAACCGCACGGCGATGGAGGCGATGCTCCAGATAGACGTTGGCCAACACATCATTCCCGAGCCGATGGAGGTTGACAGCCTCTTCGCGCCGAACACGCTCGACCTCGAGTAGCAGGGACGCCGCCTGCCCGATAGGTGAGTCCGCCGCCTGCTTGCAGCAGGCGGCGGACCTGCACTCGCTATCCGAACTGCGCGCCCAGGCCGATGGAATCGGCCCGCAGGGCTCCGTGCTCGAGCATGGCGACCAGCGAGTTCCAGCCGCCGCCTTCGCGGTCGCCCCGTGAGGATTCCCGGTCGCGCCGCAGCCATTCCGCCTTGTCCTCGTCGGAGATGTCGGGCGCGCCGCCTCCCAGGTGGGCCAGCCAATTCAGGCGAGCGAGGCTCTCGAGCGTCAGCGCGCGCGAGGTCGCCTCTTCGACCGTTCGGCCTGCGACCACGATGCCGTGGCCCCGCATCATCACCATATTGTGCTGCGCCATGAGATCGAGGAACGGTGAGGTCTCCTCGCGCGTGTGCAGGGTGATCGAGCGGTCGTAGACGGGAGCCTGGTTGTACAGCGCGATGCGCATGGCCCCCGGTTCGTAGCCGCTGAAGATGGGCCTCAGTTCCACCCGGTTCATCGTGCAGAGCAGGACGCCCGGCGGGTGCGCGTGGATCACCGCGTTAACGTCCGGGCGGTACTTGTACAGGTCGGTGTGGAGGTAGATCTCGCTGACGCGGTTGACGTTGCCGTTGTCCCCGACGGGCGTACCCTCGAGGTCGACGCGCATGACACATCCGGGCTCGGCGAAACGTAGGCCTCGGTCACCTCGAGGACGACCACGGATGAGGATGTTATCGGTGCCGGGCTCCCGGGTGCTGACGTGGCCCGTGGAACCTTTCACGAGACCGTGCTGCGCCAGGATCTGACACGAGAGCGCGATCCTCTCTCGTAGCTCGTCGACGCTTGGCTGGCTGGACGCTGCCTGTGTCATAGGGCTCCTCCTGTTCGGTTTGCGCGCTCTCCCCGCATGCCGGATTCCGCGCGAGAGGGGTGGCGGCAGTCGCAGTCTATGCCGACTGGCTGGGCCCGCCAACCCCGACCGCACACCCGGAGACGAGACCAGTCAACGGGCATTGACTGGGGATGCGCTTCCTCACTATGATGCCGTCCGAGTGGTGATCCCACGCATCGGCTACGCATCGATTGTGACGAAGATCGTCGTGAGTCGGGAGATGAGCGGATGCTAACCGCACAACAGAACGATTTCTTTACGCGGGTAGGGGCGGGGACCCCCATGGGCGAGTTGCTCCGCCGCTACTGGCATGCTGTTGCCCCGTGGAACGTGCTGGAAGACCGGGCCACCTATCCGACGCGGGTATTGGGCGAGGACCTCGTGCTGTTCAAGGACAAGAGCGGCCGTGTCGGCCTCCTGGCTGACCACTGCTCCCACCGCGGCGCTTCGCTGAGGTACGGCCGCGTGGAAGAGCGCGGCATCTCCTGCGCCTACCACGGATGGTTGTACGACTGCGAGGGCAACGTCGTTGAGACGCCTGCCGAGAGCAACGATGCCATCGTCACGTCGGTCAAGCACCCGGCCTACCCCGTACAGCAATCTGCGGGGCTGTACTGGGCCTATATGGGTCCGCAGCCCGCGCCGGTATTGCCGCGGTTCGATCTCTGGGTACGGAAGGACGGCGTCAGGCGCGTCGTCGTAACGCAGCAACTCGACTGCAACTGGTTCCAGGTCGTCGAGAACATGACGGATGTCTGGCACAGCGCGATCCTGCACCAGGACAGCATGGGCCGCAGCGAGCCCAACAGCACTCGAGGCTCGGTCGACGAGATCGAACACATCGAATGCTGGGCCACGTCTTACGGCATCATGAAACGCCACTACTACAAGGCTGGCTGGACACGCGAGCACCCCATGCTCTTCCCCAACATCCTGGAAGTGGGGAACTGCCACCAGATCAACGTCCCCGTAGACGATCAGCACACCAACCGCATCCGCGTCTACTTCGATCCGACGCCCGACGGCTCAATCGTCGAAGACGAAGGACCCGTTCCCGTGCTCTATGAACAGCCCCGGAAGGACCCCCCGGATGGCGTACACCCGTTTACGACGTTCAAGTGGGAGATCAACGACCACCAGGACGCCATGGCGTGGGAGACACAGGGGCTCATCGCCGACCGGACGAAGGAGCACCTGGGCGGGTCCGACCGTTGGATCGTCTGGATGCGGGAGATGTTCAAGGAGAACGCGGAGCTCGTGAGCGAGGGCCATGAGCCGTTCGCTGTGGTCCGTGACCCGGACCACGCCCCAATCGACACGGGGTTCCAGGAGCAGGTCGATTCGATGAGAAGGAGAGGACTCGCCGGCCGCGATTCAGCCCGGGAATACGCCGGAGTCTGATAGGCCCGCTGTGCAGGGAGGCACAACCATGAAGATAGCCAGATGGTCACTCATCACCGCCCTACTTTCAGGGCTGGCGGCATTCGCCGTTGCATGCGGGGCGGACCCAACGCCAACCCCGGCGCCCACTCCGACGCCGGTGCCGGAGCCAACCGCCACGCCCGCGCCGGGGGTAACGGCTATGCCGGAGCCCGATCCAACAGCGACGCCTACGCCAGACCCCATGGTTGCCTTCCAGGCTGAGTGGGACGCGCTGGTTGCCGCAGCCAAGGATGAAGGCGAACTCGTCTTCATCGGAGCTTGGGGAGACTACCGGCCCGCCATACTCCACTTCGGGGAGACGTACGGCATCAACATAGTGGAAGGCCCGGCCAGCGGCAGGCAATCAGCCGAGCGGCTGCTTGCCGAGCGTCAACGCGGGGTATTTGCAGCAGACGCCTACAACCGCGGGGGAGGCACGTTTGCGCGGCTTGCGGAAGCAGGCACCTGGGAGGCCTACAGCAACGTTGAAGAGCTGTTGATCCACCCGGACGCGTTGGACCTCAGTAAGCAGCGGTTCGGCAAGTTCTACTGGACGATCCCTGAGGGCTACACGGACGCGAACGGCAAGTCCGGAGCGACCGGTCTCCGGTGGCAGTTCCAGGTTACTGAAGTGGCCCCGATCGCATACAACACTACGACGGTGAGCCAGGAAATGCTGGACAGCATCCAGTCCTACCGCGACATGCTGCGCCCCGAGATCGTCGAGCGCACCGTGATGGACAACTTCTTCATCGCAGCCTCGACCGGCAGGCGCGTGCGGATGTGGCGGATCATGGGACCGGAGTTCCTCGAACAGCTGTTCACGGCGTACTCCGAGGCGGGGAACCTGCTGCAGGAGGGCGACCGCGGGCTGGTCGATGGGATGGCTGCAGGGAAGTGGGACATGTCGATGGCGTCGTCCGGAAGCGTGGATGACGTGATCGACGCAGGTCTGCCCTGGGCATACCTCGTTCCCGATGAACGGCTGCTCGAAGGTGGGCTGCTCCCGGACATCGGCGGAGGCGGCGCCCGAATGGTTGGCGTTCCCACCAGCCCCGCGAACCCGAACGCAACCAAGTTGTTCTTCAACTGGCTGCTCACGCAGGAGGGGCAGACCGCGATACACACCATGTACGACGGCGACTTCAGCAACCCATCGCTGCGGAACGACGTCCCGCAGGGCCAGATCAGGGACAGGGTGTGGAACTCCGTCGGGATGAGCGGAGGAGAGGCAGAGATCGGTCAACCGCTGGCTCCGGGGCTCGAGTACCAGAAGGACCTCAGCGACTCCCTGGAGTTCGGACAGCAGCTGCTGACGAGACTGGGAATAGCCTTCTAGCCTACTCGCATCAGGCGACGGGCGGGCAAAGCTACGGCCGAGCCCGCCCGTACTCTTCTCCGGCAGAGGCATGTGAGTGATTCAACCGGTGCGGCGCTGCCTGCGCTCAGCAGTGAACCCGGACAACGTGTCGGGCAGGCAGTCGCTTCAGCGGGGGTAAGGAGACAACCCCTCGAGAGGGGAGCATGGCGCGACTCACCCAGGCCAAACTGAGACTACCGGTCGCATTTCGGAGGCCCGGGACTGGATCGTTCATCATGGCCATGACGATCCTGATCCTGGGCTTCTACCTCATCTACCCCGTCATCATCATCCTCATCATGAGCTTCAACACGGTTGAAGACGTGTTGATCGGCGCGCCGGTGTGGGGGTTGGAGAACTGGACGACGGCCTGGGACAACCCTCTCGTTTTCGAAGCCCTCTTCAACTCGTTCCTCATCTGGTTCCTCGTCGCCGGGCTCAGTTTTCCCATAGCGATCTCCATCTCCCTGATACTCGCCAGGACGCGCATCCCCTTCAGCAACAGCTTTGAGTTCGGGTTCTGGATCGCCTACATGTTCCCGCAGCTCTCCACCACTATCGGATGGATACTCCTTGCCGACCCTGATGTCGGGATGCTCAACACTGCGTTGAAGGCGCTGCCGTTCATCGACGAGGGGCCGTTCAACATCTTCAGCATACCGGGCATCATCTGGGTCAAGCTGATGGGCGACGGCATCGCCTTCAAGGTCATGCTCCTGACGCCTGCATTCAGAAACATGGACGCGGCGCTGGAAGAAGCCGCCAGGGTGTCCGGGGCCAGCAAGATAGGCACCATGCTCAGGGTCACGGTACCGGTGATGGTATCGCCCATAGTGCTGATTCTCGCTTTGCAGCTCGTCCGCATATTCAGTGGATTCGAGACCGAATACCTGCTGGGAAGGCCGTTCCAGTTCTTCGTCTACTCCACGCTGATCTACAACCTCATCTCGACGCCCACCGGCTTCCCCAACTACGGCGATGCCATCGTGCTTGCAAGCGTCACGCTTGCCATCATCGCATTCATCATCCCGTTCCAGCGGTGGATCATATCGCGGCGTCACTACACCACCGTTGTCGGGAGTTTCCGGCCAGGGTTGCTCGACCTCGGGCCGTGGAAGGCCCCCATCGTCACCGGGCTCATCGTCCTGCTGGCGTTGATGACCATAGTCCCGGCCATCATCCTGGTGGTGGGCAGTTTCATGACGTTATCAGGCATCTTCGCTGCGAAACCGCTCTGGACCACCAACCACTGGGTTTTCGTCCTCACTGACACACGCTTCCTGACCGCAACGCAAACGACGCTGATCCTCGCAGTCGTGTCGGGCGTCGGCAGCCCTCTGATCTTCTCGCTCATCGCCTACATGATCGTCCGAACGCAGTTGACTGGCCGGTGGATACTGGACGTCATCATCTGGGGCTCTGCCGGGATCCCGGGCATCATCTCGGGGCTCGGCCTGCTCATCCTGTTCCTCGATACGCCGGGGCTGTCGTTCCTCTACGGGACGATCTGGGCCCTTATCATCGTTGTCCTGATCCAGGGGAACACCACCGGGACCAATGTGTTCAAGGGCGTGTTGGTGCAATTGGGCAAGGATATGGAGGAGGCATCCCGTGTCAGCGGCGCCGGTTGGACCCGGACATACTTCCGTGTCGTATTGCCGGTGATCATGCCGACGATGCTGCTTATCGGAACGTTGAATTTCGTGACGGCAGCATCGACTACCGCAAGTATCATCTTGCTGGCTTCCAGGGACACGATAACCCTTTCGATCCTTGGGCTTGAATGGGGGTCGGGAGACCAGGGAAGCCGCAGGGAAGCGGCCGCCATAGTGAGCCTCATCATCATGGCTCTCACCGTGGGAGTTGCTCTGACTGCCCGCTCGTTCGGACTGAAGCTTGGCGTGAGCCACCGTGACAGGGCGTGAGCCGCCGCGGCAAACAGGCGGCCGCTGGGGAGGAACCATGCAGCAAGTGAGGAGAGACCAGGCTGAGGGCGAGACACAGGTGCGTAGCGGCCGGCCGCCTACGGCCTACAGCCAGTGGATGAACGGGACCGGCGTGCCGGTCCATAGGGGCTACTATATCGGTGACCTCCGCGATATCGAGCTCGGAATGTGGGCCGAACGGGAGTGTCGAGCGGCCTTCCTCGAACTTGCCGGGCAGGAAGGGATCTCGGAGGCACGCGTTACTGAGATCGCTCCGGGTCAGACCCTTCCACCGATGAAGTTCGCGCTGGACGAGGCCGTCTATGTTGTCGATGGCCGGGGGCTGGCGAACGTCTGGCTGGGGGAGAACACGCAACCGCGCACCTTCGAGTGGCAGAAGTACAGCCTCTTCATGCTGCCCAGGGGTTGCTCATACCAGCTGGTGAACACCAGCGGCACCGACCGCGCCCTCCTCCTCCAGTACAACTACCTGCCGGCGGCCATGGACCTGAACCCTGACCCGGAGTTCTTCTTCGACAACCCGTACACGCCCCGGAGACCCCTGCCGGACGACTTCTACGCGGAAGCTCGCACGAGCGCCGTTCCGGGCGCGAGCGGCATGCGCAACGTGTGGTACGGAAACTTCTTCCCTGACATGCGGGTGTGGGACAAACTCGCGGCGCAGAAGACGCGCGGCGCAAGCGCCAAGTCGGTGTCGATGCAGTTTCCGGACTCGCCCATCTGGTGTCACATGGCGACCTTCCCTCCGGGCACGTACAAGAAGGCCCACCGGCATGGGCCGGGAGTATTCATCATCATCCCGGTGGGAGAGGGCTACTCCATCATGTGGCCGGACGGTAAGGAGAAGGTTCACCTGGAATGGAACGAGGCCAGCGTATTCGTGCCTCCCAACCTCTGGTTCCACCAGCACTTCAACCCGAGCGAGGGTCCGGTGCGCTACCTGGCTTTCCATGCTCCCCGCCACACGAGGCCGAGCCGTGACCGGCCTGACCCCGCGAACCAGATCGAGTACCCGGATGAGGACCCGTGGATCCGGCAGACGTTCGAGGAGGAGCTTGGGAAGCGCGGGCTCGAGAGCCTCATGCCCGAGGAGGCCTACCTCGATGCCGACTATCGATGGGAAGGCGATGACGATGGCGATGACTAGTCGGGAGGCTTGAGAAGGGAGGAGTGGCGATGGCCGAGATCGTGCTGGGCATCGGAACGTCCCACGGGATGTTGGACTGGCCATCGGACGAATGGCTCGAGCGGGGGAAGGGCGACAGAACGAACCCTCGCATGAACTACAACGAGCTCCTGAAGGAGGTCAAGCCGGGGATCGAGAAGGAGTTGACTCCGGAGAAGATCCACGACAGAGGCGAGGCAGTGGTCCGGGGCAAGGAAGCAGTCAAGGAAGTGATGAGGCAGGCATCTCCCGATGTCTACCTCATCCTCAGCAATCCGCATGGAGTGCCGTCAGGGAGTCGCTTCAACCCGGTGTTCGGCATCTTTCTCGCTCATGATGCATCGGGCATCAAGCGGTCTGGCCACGAAACAGGCGGACGCCGGCGTGCCGAGAACTCGGAGCAACCCAGGGTCATCGATGAGGCCGCCAGGTACACGCCGATGCCGGAGCTTGCCGATCAGATAATGGCTGGCCTCATCGAACAGGACATCGATGTCGCGTGCCTCTACGAGACCGAACCCGGCGAAGCTGTCGGCGCACACCCGTACACCGACCTGTACAAGGACTACGAACTGGACCGGACCACGCCCATCGTGCCCTTTGTGATCAGCCGGTATCTCCCGAACCAGGCCACACCTGCGAGGTGCTATGCGCTGGGGGAAGCGGTGAGACGGGCTATCGAGGAGTGGGACTCCGATTTGCGCGTTGCCATCGTAGCCTCCGGCGGGCTGAGCCATCAGATCATCGACGAAGAACTCGACCGTCAGGTGATTGCCGCTCTTGAGAAGCGGGACAGCGCCACTCTGTGTGCGCTTCCCAGAGACCGCCTCAACCGGGCGAACGGCACCGCTGAGATCCTGAACTGGGTAGCCCTCTCGGCTGCGATGGGCCCGCGGCCCATGACGCTTATCGACTACATACCGTGTTACCGCTCGGAAGCCGGCACGGGGGTCGCGGTAGGGCTCGCGTACTGGGCGTGAGCTGCGCCGGGCGTTCCGGTCAGCACTCCTCCACGATGTAGGACTCCATCGGGGCGCTGATCGCCTCAGCGAGGACCCCCGCCATCTCCTCGTGGGGTAGGCCGTCCGGGAGTTCCAGATACGTGCGGTTGGGGCGGACAAGGCTGAGCGTCGTGTTGATGAGGCAGCCGGGGCTCGTGACGTCCCCGACTTCCCGCCGGATCACGCTCAACTCCAACCTGGCGACCTCGTCGAACGCTATCGACTCCGCCTCCGAGGCGTAGAGCCATCGCTGCTTGATCTCCACGAGTCCCCGGTCCCGGTCGACAACGACGCTCGTCGCGGATGGAAACAGGATGGGGATCAGCAGCCCTATGGCTATCGTGAGCAGGCCCAGGATCTGCCAGATACGCACGCACGGCGGAGACTCGTAGGTGAAGCGCTTCGCCATGGAGAGGCAGAACACACCGACGATGCCGATGGCGACTCCGGTGCCGACCGCTATCCAGGCTCCCCAGGCATCGCCCCCTGTCTCGACGAAGGAAGTGACAGCGGCATCCGACGTGACGTACAGGGCATCGAGGAGCGCCGCGTGCCAGAGGAGTCCCCATAGGAGCCCCCATCCCAGCAGGAGAATGACCAGGCCCCACCATGTCCTCATCGGTCTTGGCATGACTCCCCAGCCAGTGGACCTGCCTCGAAACCCGTGAACGTGCAGCCGCGTTCTATCTCGTTGGCGCCCCAGCGTTTGCTCGATTCAATGTATCACTTGGCTGCAGTGTTCACGCCCACTCCATTCTGTGATAACACACAACCAACATGATCGAAGGAGGGAAGGGCATGGCAAAGCTCACGGTTAACGACCTCCAGGAGATAAAGGGGCGCGGTGAGAAGGTAGTCGCCATCATCGTGTACCACTACCAGATGGCCCGCATCGCCGACCTGGCGGGCGCCGACGTCTTGACCGTTGGCGATAGCCTAGGCAGGAACATCCTGGGCCAGCCGGACGTGGAAGACTGCACCGTCGACGACATGATGCCCTTCGCCCAGGCGGTGGTTCGGGCCAGCGAGCGAGCGCTCGTCAGCATAGACATGCCGATGACTCCCAGCCGGGCTGGCGCGAAGGCGGTGGCGGAGGCGGCCCGCCGCTTCAAGGACGTGGGCGCCGATATGACCAAGATAGACATACGAACGAGAGAGGAAGAACTCTTCGACGAGGTCGAAGCAGTGGTAGGCGTCGGTTTGTCCGTCTTCCCGCAGATAGGCTATCCGACCCAGGGAAGCGAACGGGGCATAAGAACAGGGCCTGACGTCCGCGACCATGTCCTGAAGTGGGCGCTCAGGATCCAGGACGCAGGCGCTGCGATGATCGACATGACGAATGTCACCCCGGAGATCTACGGCGAGGTGAGCAGCGCCCTGCGCATCCCTGTCATCGGCGGCCAGGCGACGCCTGAGGCGGACGGCAGGATCACGGGTTTCGCCCCCCGGGCCGAGGATATCGGACGTGAGCTCAGAGGACGTAGGAACACGGGACAGTTCGTCTACGACTCGGCCGTCGAGGCCATCGGCAACATCAAGGCTGGCAACTACTAGGCCCTGCGGCCGGGCAGGCGCCGCCACCCGATAACCGTTCCCATGGACCAGGGGCTCAGGAGGACGCCATGACAGAGCAGCACGGACACCCGAGGCAGGAGGTCGCCACCGCTTGCCGGATCGTTGGCAGGAAACTGGGGTCGACCGGGCACGTCAGCGCGCGCATCGACGACAGGGAGATGTACCTGCGGTGCCGGGGAGATAACGAGGCCGGGCTTGCCCATGCGGACACGCCGTCGGTCAGGCGGATGGACTTCGACGGCAACGGGCCGCTCATCGGCACGTACCGGCTCCCCCATGAGCTTCCGCTGCACGGGGAGGTCTACAAGGCGCGCCCGGACGCGCAGGCGGTGGTACATGCGCACCCATACAGCGTGCTGCTGTGCGGTTTGGTCGGCGTGGAGTTCCGGCCGGTCTTCGGTGGATATCAGCCACCCACACTCCGCATCGCGCTCGACGGCGTCCCCGTCTACGACCGGGTTACGCAAACGATCACCAATCGCGAACTGGCGCTCGAGATGCTGGATGCCATGGGCGACCAGAATCTCATACTCCTCAGAGGGCACGGCGTCGTGACCACGGGCAAGAGCGTTCGAGCAGCCACCCAACTCGCCCTCAGGTTCGAACACCTTGCAGAGATAACGTGGCAACTGGTGCTCTCGGGCCGCTACGGCGACGTACCCGACATCCCGGACATAGATCGCCGGCGCTACGGCCCTGAGCGCGAGGGAGCGCCGGCTGAGTCCGGCGTGGTGGAAGTCGCGGAAGGCGGCGAGTGGCTCCGATACATCCGTGAGCTTGAGTCCGGCGCAGGCTTGCCGTCTGCCGCCCTGGGTGACGAATAGCCGTTAGCGCGGGGCGGGACTAGTAGAGGCACGGCACCTGGTGTGAGAGGGTAACCTCGCGGCCGGTATCTGACGATTCGCGCATCGCCAGGATCACTTCGAGCGTCGCCATGCCCCAGCGCGCGTCCGGGAATGTCGGACGCTCTTCCAGAAGGGCGCTGCGCATCTCGATGAGTTCTCCGCGGCCATGCCCCTTCGGAGGCAGGGGAATCTCCTTCCTGCCGTCGTGGTCGTACAGGTAGAGGCCATCCGGGGATTGTCGTATGTCGCCTCTCTCGCAGCTCGCTATGGTGAGTCCATAGAACGGCTGGTACTTACGCTCCTCCATCCGCTCCCGGTGATCGTCGCGCTGGGCCCAGTCGTACTTCACTTCGTTCTCTACGGCGCCGGTGAAGTGCTGCCGCGGAGACTCACCGGCGCGCATCTGGCCGCCTTCGCCTATGCCCCACGTGAGCTCTGTTATATCCAGGAAGCCGTACCCGTTGAAGGCCATCGTGGCAACAGCGCCGTCCTCGAACTCCAGGAATGCGCTGAAGTTGCCTTCCGCCATCGGAAAGTCCGGGTTGTGCCGGCCCACGGTCGCCCGCACGCTCTTGACCATACCGCCTCCGATGCCCCGGACGACGTCGGTCTGGTGGGGGCCCTGCCGGTAGAGCGCACCGCCGCCGATGCGAAAGTCTACCTCGGTGCCGAGGCGTGGTTGGCCTGACACCCACGGTTTGTAGGCCCATGTGTTGAGCTGGATGAGACGGCCCATCTCGCCGCTCGAGATGATCTCCCGCATCCTGCGGACCGGAGGATCGAATATCTTGGAGTGGCCCTGGACGTACCGGACGCCGGTACGCTCAACGGCGTCGACCATCTTCTGAGCCTGCTCGAGGTCAATGGCCATGGGCTTCTCACAGATCACGTGCTTCCCGTGCTCCGCCGCGATGATGGTGTGCTCAGTGTGGTAGAGGTTTGGCGTGCACACCCAGACGGCGTCGACATTGGGGCTTTCGCACATCGCCTCGACACTGTCGTAGGTCTCGACTCCGTATTGCGCCCGGGCACGCTCGAGTGGCTCCTGGCGGACGTCGGCCACGGCGGTGAGTTGCACGTTCTCGATGGTCT
>DAOUHP010000030.1:0-36609 GCA_034428575.1 Dehalococcoidia bacterium
GGGAATTTGCCATTCTTATTATGCACACTGTATAGAGCAAAGTGACCTTTCCAAAAATAGTAGAGAGCATTGAGTCGTTGTTGGCCATCAATGATGTCTAATCTGTCTTGCCGGAATTCTTCATCACCACCTTGCCTGTGCTGCAAATAAAATACTGGTAACCGATACTCTCGAAAAACTGAATCAATGAGCTTCTTCTGCTGGTGTGGCAACCAGACTTCACCGCGCTGATACTCGGGGTTCGCAGCCAAAATACCATCTTCTCTGTGCTTCATCAATTGCTTGATGGTGTATGTCCGCATCTCCGTCTTCATTTTGCAGTGCCTCGTAGTTGGATGGCCGACTATGTCGTATATCATGTACCTTATCACCGGTTGCAGCTCCTTTCAAATGAACTCATTCCGGCTGCATAGGCCTCTTGGGGAATGATTGACATGCTCGAATACCCCGTACAACTAGACGACGGCTACGGCAGCATCCTGGTAACCGCGCCAGACTTCCCGGAGCTCACCACGTTCGGGGAAGGCAGGGACGACGCACTCATGCGCGCGGTCGATGCGCTCCAAAAGGCTATCGCGGCACGGATGCACTACGGGCGCGGCATCCCCGGACCCTCACCGGGCGAGGTGCGCGTGGTGCTGCCAACTTGGAACCGCTAGCAAGTGCTGGCGCCATCGTATCCCTGACCGGGCGACCAAACCGCTCACGCGCCCCCTCCGAGTGCGGTATCCTATGAGGCGCAAGGAACCCCGTTATTCGAACGGCGTCCGCAGTGTGGCGGGCGCCGACGCGTGTACAGCACTGGACGGCAGATGACAGCAACAGCCCAGTCCCACCTCCGCAATATCGCTATCGTCGCGCACGTCGACCACGGCAAGACCAGCCTCGTCGACGCGATGTTGCGCTACAGCCGCGTCTTTCGACCTGACCAGCAGGTGGACGAGTTGATAATGGACTCGGACCCGCAGGAGCGGGAGCGCGGCATCACCATCCTGGCGAAGAATACCGGTATCCGGTACGGCGACGTGACGGTCAACATCATCGACACGCCGGGCCACGCCGATTTCAGCGGCGAGGTCGAGCGCGTCGTGAACATGGCCGACGGCTGCCTGCTGGTCGTCGACGCAGTGGAGGGGCCGATGCCGCAGACGCGCTACGTCCTGCGCGTCGCGCTCCAGCAGGGGCTGCGCCCCATCCTCGTCATCAACAAGATCGACCGTCCGACCGCGGACGCTCCCGCCGCGCTGTCCGCCGTGCAGGACCTGTTCCTGGAGCTGGCGACGGACCCCGACCAGCTCGACTTCCCGGTGCTGTACACGTCCGCGCGCAACCAGTATGCGCTTGCCGAGGAGACGGACACGCCGAAGGACATGGCGCCGCTGTTCGACGCCATCGTCGAGCGCGTACCTGCTCCCGTCGCCGACCCCGACGCTCCGCTGCAGATGCTCGTGGCGGCGCTCGACTACGACAACCACCTCGGCCAGATCGCAGTCGGGCGCGTATCACGGGGACGCATCGCGAAGGACGAGCCGGTGGCGCTGCTCGGGCAGGACGACAGCGCGGTCCCGTACCGGGTGGAGCGTCTCTTCACGTTTCGCGACCTCGCACGGCACCCTATCGAGTCGGCGTCCGCCGGTGAGATCGTGGCGCTGTCCGGCCTGCGCGGCGTCCGCATCGGTGACACGGTTGCTTCGCCGTCGTCGCCGGAGCCCCTGCAGCGCATGAAGGTGGAAGACCCCACGGTGCGGATGACGTTCAGTGTCAACACGTCGCCGTTCTCGGGCCGCGAGGGCCAATACGCGACCTCCCGCATGCTGTGGGACCGGCTGCAGCGCGAGCTGCAGACGAACGTGGCGCTCCGTGTGGAACGCACCGACAGCGCCGACGAGTTCCTCGTGAGCGGACGCGGGGAGCTTCACCTCTCGGTGTTTATCGAGAAGATGCGGCGGGAGGGAATCGAGTTCCAGGTCTCCCGCCCCGAGGCCGTCACCAAGACCATCAACGGGAAACTGCACGAGCCGTACGAACTGCTCTTCCTGGAAACGCGCGACGACTTCATCGGGCCGGTCACGCAGGAGCTGTCGTCACGCCTCGCACAGATGATGGACATGCAGAGCGACGGCTCAGGCAACGTGCGCCTGCAGTTCCGGCTACCGACGCGCGGTCTGATCGGCTTCCAGAGCTTCTTCATGCGGGCCACGCGCGGCAATGGCCAGTTGAGCACGGAACTCGCGGGGATGGAGCCGGTGAACGGCGACGTGAAGCCCGCGCGGGCCGGAGCGGTCGTCTCCGCGGAGAGCGGGGTCGCCGTCACGTACGGCCTGCAGAACGCGCAGGAGCGCGGCGAGACGTTCGTCGAGCCGCAAACGCCGGTCTACCAGGGCATGATCGTCGGGCGGCACAACCGTGAGCGCGACATGGACCTGAACGTCTGCAAGGAGCGCAAGATGACCAACATGCGCTCCGCGACGCAGGAGATCGTCGAGCGGCTGGCTCCCGCCGTGCGGTTCAGCCTGGAAGAGGCGCTCGGCTTCATCAACGACGACGAGCTCGTGGAAGTGACGCCGAAGAGCTTCCGCATGCGGAAGCGCATCCTGAATCCGGACGAGCGGTACCGCGTGCAGCGCGCCCGCGCGAGGGCAGGGCGGTAGCGAGCCTAGCCTTCTGTACGTGACGTATCGTCGGGGATGCTGGCAGCACTCACGGCCAGTCGCTGAGTGAGCGGTATACGTCTCCGCTGGTGAAGGGCTGAGCATCAGTGGGCACACGGAACACGACTGCATCCTCATCCGATGCGATGACCGCACCTTTGAAGCCGCGCCGCGCAAGTTCGGATAGTGCCGCGCCGAGGCTACTGTCGTTCCGCTCTGCCAGCGACCGCGCAGCCGCGAGCACATCGTCGTCAATGTTCAGCGTCGTCCGCATGATGGCGTCATTTTATCAGCGCTTCGGGGCATACCACTGACATCCGACCCTTACGCAAGCGCTCCGCCGCTCCTACCATGGTGGGGACTCAGGCGTAACTCCAGCTGTTCACGTAGACGCTGTCGGCGTGGCGGCCGTCCTGCTGGCGGTCGCGGAGGGCCAACGATACTCCTTCCCGAGCCGCGTGTCGTATAGTGCGGACACCACCCGAGGAGGCGCGCCCATGAGCGACGGCGACCTGAAGATAGGGTTCATAAAGCCCGGCGCGGGGAACACGCATTACGACGAGTTCGCCGCCATGATTCCGTCCGGCATAGACCTGGAGATGGTGGAGCTCGGCGTCCTGCGCACCGCACTCACCGACTTTGCAGGGCGGGCCGACGCCATCCTCGAGCGCGCTGTCACTCAGACACGCGAGTCGGGCTGGCAGGGTGTCATCATCCCCGGTGCGCCGGTCGAGGTGCAGAACCCCGGCCTGCGTGCGCGGCTGGCTGAGGCGCTCGACGTGCCGTTCACGACGGCGCTCGGCGCAGGGGAAAATGCGCTTCGGGCGTTCGGCGCGAGCCGCATCCTGCTGCTGACGCCGTTCGACTCCTACATGAACTCGCTCGTCGTGCCGCACCTGACCGCGGCCGGGTTCGACGTGCAGTTGGCCGACCTCGGCTTCAACAGCGAGCAGGAGGCGGTCGACCTCGACTCGAGCGTCGTGTTCGATATGGCACGGGGCGCAGTGCAGGCGGCGGATGGGGTGCAGGCACTCTACTTCCAGGGCGCGGTGCTGAACCCGCTGCCGGTGATAGACGAGATGGAGGCCGAGTTCGGCCTCCCCATCGTCGCGAGCAACCCGGCGATGCTGTGGTCTGTGGCGTCGCAGCTGGGCGGCACGTTCAGCATCGAGGGGAAGGGGAGGCTCGTCAGGGAGTGGCCGCCGCTGCCATAGGCGGAGCGCAGGAGCAACATCGATGAGACTTGGCATAGCGCTACCCATCGACTTCGGCGGTGACCCCGCCGGCGACGTTTTCTCCGAAGGCGCCCGGGCGGCGGAGGCGAACGGTTTCGACAGCGTCTGGTTCTTCGATTCGATCGGGCGCGGGCGGATGTCGCTCGACCCGCTCATGGGCGCGGCGGTGGCCGCTGCGGCAACGGAACGCATCGAGGTCGGGCTCGGCATCTTACAGGTGCCTCTACGCCACCCGGTCGAGCTCGCGCAACGCGTCCTTACGGCCCAGGTCGTCTGCGGCCCGCGCCTCCTGCTGGGTGTTGGCTCGGGTTCGACCCGGGGCGACTTCGAGGCGGTCGGCAAGCGGTTCGAGGACCGGATGACGCTGCTGCGCGACGGGCTCAAGACGATGCGTCGGCTCTGGCAGGGCGAGACGGTGGACGGCGTGAACCTCTCGCCGTCGAGCGCCGTGCGGGGCGGACCGTCCGTCCTCATCGGCAGTTGGGCGGGGCCTCAATGGATCGCCTCCGCGGCGAGCGACTACGATGGCTGGATAGCGTCGGGGTTCTTCTCCGGGTACAACACGCTCAAGGAGGGACTCGACCGCTACCGCGCCGCCGGAGGGCAGCGCGCCGTTGTCACGAACATCTCGCTCGACCTGAACGCGCCGACGGAATGGCTGCGGGATACGGAGAATGCCTATCACCTGCGCTGCGCGCCGCCCGACGCAGCGGCCCGGCTGCAGCGTCTCGCGGACGCCGGGTTCGACGATGCGGTTGTCGTGTACCGGGGCGCGGCTTCTCCGGACCTTGCGGCGATACGCGGGTTGCTGCCGTAGCGGGCGGCTATGGCGGAAGAGAGTCAGCCGGACGAAGGCGCACAGGACGACGTTCCTGCCTCCGCAGGAACGCCGGAAGCTCACGTAGTCGTGCCGACGCTCGGGCGCCTGGTGCAACGGACGGCCCGACGGCTCGAAACCGCGGGCGTTGGCGACGCCCGGCTGGAGGCCGACCTCATCTGGACGACGGCGCTTGGTATCGACCGTGCCGCCCTGTACGCCGCCTTCCGCGATACACCGTCTGAGGAGCAGATGGGCCGCGCGGAGGCGCTCTGCGCGCGCAGGCTCAACCGCGAGCCCGTCGCCTACCTGATGGGGACGCGCGATTTCTACGGACTCCCCATCACCGTCGGGCCGGGTGTGCTCATCCCGCGTCCTGAGACCGAGACCGTCGTCGAGGAGACGTTGCGCCTCATCGAAAGTGAGCCGTGGCCGGTGCTGGCAGACGTGGGGTGCGGCAGCGGCGCAATCGCGGTCGCGCTGGCGGTCGCGCGTCCGGAGGCGGTCGTGTATGCGCTGGACGTTGCGCCCCGCGCGCTCGAACTGACTGCTCTCAACGCGGCGAACCACGGCGTGAGCGAGCGCGTGCATGTGCTGGAGAGCGACCTGCTGGCCGCGCAGCCGCGCGGCGTACACGTCGTGGCCGCGAACCTGCCGTACGTCATGTCGGACGAGATACCTCTCCTGGAGCCGGAGGTGTCGCGCTACGAGCCGCGCGAGGCGCTGGACGGCGGCGCGGACGGGCTCGCGCTCATCCGCCGCCTGCTCAACGAGTCGGGCGGACATCTTCTGCCCGAGGGTGCGCTCGTGCTCGAAATGGACCCGCGTCAGATTGCCGCCGCGAGCAATGCGGCTGCCGCCTGCTTCCCCGGGGCACTCATCAGGACGGTGTGGGACCTCGCCGGCCGGGAGCGTGTGCTCGTCGTCCAGACCATGCAGTGAAGTTGACCAACGGCGCTATGCTTGGCACACTCTGCGTCGAGGAACAAGGAGGGAGCGAAGGACCATGAGCGACCACGATCACCACGATCACGACCACACCGAGCCGCCGTCGGATATCGAGCTACGCGTGAAGGCGCTGGAATCGCTGCTCGTTGAGAAGGGCCTCGTCGACCCGGAGGCGCTCGACGCGCTCATCGATCTGTACGAAGACAAGATCGGCCCATCGAACGGCAAGCACGTCGTGGCGCATGCGTGGGCAGACGAGGAGTTCAAGCAGTGGCTGTTGAGCGACCCGAACGCGGCGATCGCCTCGATGGGTTATGTGGGCTCGCAGGGCGAGCAGGTGCGCGTCGTCGAGAACACGGACGACGTGCATAACATCGTCGTTTGCACGCTCTGCTCCTGCTACCCGTGGCCGCTGCTCGGGCTGCCGCCAGTGTGGTACAAGTCTGCGCCGTACCGGGCCCAGGCCGTCGCCGATCCACGCGGCGTGATGCGACAGTTCGGGTCAGAGATAGCGGATGAGAAGGAGGTGCGCGTGTGGGACTCCACGTCTGAGATGCGCTACCTCGTGCTCCCGCAGCGCCCCGCAGGTACCGAGAGCTGGACCGAGGAGCAGCTCATGGAACTCGTGACGCGCAACTCCATGGTCGGTGTTGAGGAGGCGCGAATCCCGGCAGCGGTGGGCACGGTATGAACGGCGTCCACGACCTCGGGGGCATGCAGGGGTTCGGGCCAGTGCGGCCGGAGCCGGAATCCGAGGAGCCCGTCTTCCACGAGGAGTGGGAGAGCCGGGTGTACGGCATCACTCGGCTCATCGGCCGCCTCGGCTTGTGGAACCTGGACAAGTCGCGCTACAACCGGGAGCAGCTGCCTCCCGCCGAGTACCTCGCCAACTCCTACTATGAGAGCTGGTTCGCAGGGCTGCAGAAGCAGTTGGTGGCGGCCGGTCTCGTCTCGGAGGAAGAGCTGCAGACGGGCAGGGCGTCGGTCCCCGTACCCGAACGCATCATGGAGCGGGTCGTAAACGCCGAGCAGGTGCGGGCGGTGCCTATCATGACGACCAGCTACGTCCGCCCCGAGCCCGCGCCGCCGCGGTTCGCGCCAGGCGACCGCGTGCGCGCGCTCAACCGACACCCGCGCGGGCATACCCGCGAACCGCGCTACGTTCGGGGCCACGTGGGGACGGTGCGCGAGCACTATGGCTCGCAGGTGTACCCGGACCTGAGCGCGCAGGGCGTCGACGAGGGCCACCATCTCTACAGCGTGCGCTTCGACGCGAGCGAGCTATGGGGCGAGTCCGCAGACGCCAACACCGTCGTGTATGTCGACCTGTGGGAAGACTACCTGGAGCCTGCGCCGTGACGGACGCGCAGTCGCCCGGCGGCACGAGCAGCCTGGGAGGCATCCCGCTCGGAGACGACGGCAAGCCGGTGTTCGCCGCGCCGTGGGAGGCATCGGCGTTCGCGCTCGCGGTGCGTCTCTCGGGCGAGGGCCACTTCAGCTGGGACGAGTGGGCCTCGACGTTGAGCGAGGAGATACGCGCGGCGCAGGGGGAGGGCGACCCCGACCTGGGCGATACGTACTACCTGCACTGGCTGCGTGCGCTGGAGCGCCTCTGCAGGGAGCGGGGTCTCGTTTCGGAGCCGGAGGCGCTGGACCGGAAGGAGGCTTGGCGCAGGGCGTACCTCAACACGCCGCACGGCAAGCCGGTGGACCTTGCGGCCGGGGGCTGAAGCGGGCCACAAACAAGTGCGAGGGTCGTCTGTGAGAGAGGGCCGGGTGCCGCGTCCGACACCCCTCCCACAGACGCCGCTGCGGCACGGCCTCCACACGGGACCGCGGCACACGAGGCCTGCTTCTATTTGAAGGGACATCTGTTGCGGCCGTGTTACGGAGGGGTTACGCGGCTGTAACGATTCGTCGAAGTCCTGTCCACTGCGGACAGCGGTCGCGTAGAGCGAGAGTACGTATACTGGACCGATGCGTCACGGAAGAGTTGCCCCCATCAAGTCGGAGACCGCCCTCGCGAAAGGGAACCTCTGGCGCATCTTCGGATTCCTAGCGCCGTACTGGCCCCGGCTCATCCTGATCCTCGCGACCGTGGCTGCGGCGGCCTTCATCGGGCTCGTACCGCCGCTGCTCGTGCGCGGCATCATCGACTCGGCGATCGTGGGAACCGACCGGTCACTCCTGCTCTGGCTCTCCGTGGGCCTATTCTCGGCGGCGGTGGCGCTGGGACTGGTCGGTGTGCTCCGGAGCTACCTGAACACCGTGGTCAGCCAGCGGATCATGTACGACCTCAAGCTGCGGATGTTCACTCGGCTGCAGTCCCTTTCCCTTCGGTTCTACACGGAGGCCCGGACAGGAGAGTTGATGTCCCGGTTGACGAGCGACATCGCCGGCATCGACACTATCGTCTCCGGCACGCTGGTCACCATCTCCCAGAACGCGCTCATCCTGACGACAACCCTCGTGACGATGATCGCGCTCGATTGGCGTCTGACGATCGTCTCGCTGATGGTGCTGCCCTGGCTGATCATCCCGACAGTTACGGTCGGGAAGCTGCGCCGACGTTTGCGCACGGAGCGGCAACAGCGGAGCGCTGCGGTCAACTCACTGATGGCAGAGAGCCTGGGGATCAGCGGGCTCATGCTCATCAAGACTTTCGCCCGTGAGCGTGAGGTGCAGGAGCGGTTCCAACGCGAGAACTGGGAGCTGATGGAGTTGCAGGTCCGCGAGGCGCTTGTTGGGCGCTGGTACTTCATGTTGCTGTTCATCGTGACCACCGGCGGCCCTGCGGTCATCTACTGGTTCGGCGGCGGCCAGGTCATCTCCGATTCTCTGAGCATCGGAACGATCGTTGCGTTCGTCGCGCTCCTCAGCCGCCTGTACACCCCAGCAACCGACCTGATGTCGCTGCACGTGGACCTGGTCACGTCTGCCGCTTACTTCGAGCGCATATTCGAATACCTGGACCTGGAACCCGATATCACGGACGCGCCCGGCGCCGTGGACATCAGGGACGCCGCGGGCGCACTAGCCTTCCAGAATGTCGTGATGGAGTACACGCCCGGCCGAAAGGCGCTGGACGGTCTGGACTTCACCGTGGAGCCGGGCCAGATGGCAGCGCTGGTGGGTCCCAGCGGAGCCGGAAAGACGACCACCACCTACCTCATCCCCCGTCTCTACGACCCGACCGAGGGACGGGTGCTGCTGGATGGGTCCGACATCAAGGGGCTGAAGTTGGAGTCGCTGCGGGAGCAGATCGGGTATGTCTCGCAGGAAACATTCCTCTTCCACGACACGGTGGGCGTCAACCTGCGTATCGCGCGCCCGGACGCGACCTACGACGAGATGGTGGAGGCATGCCGCGCGGCGTCTGTACTGGACGTGGTGGAGAACCTTCCGGACGGGTTCGACACTGTTGTAGGGGAGCGTGGCTACCGACTCTCCGGGGGCGAGAAACAACGGCTGGCTATCGCACGGATGCTGCTCAAGAACCCTCGCCTCCTGATACTCGACGAAGCCACGTCATCCCTCGATTCGCACTCGGAGCGGGCCGTGCAGACGGCTCTTTCCAGGCTCACCGAAGGCCGAACGACCATCGTCATCGCGCACCGACTGTCAACGGTGATGGCTGCTGACGTGATCCTGTATATCGAGGAAGGCAAGGTTGCCGAGCGCGGTACCCATGCGGAGTTGATGGAATTGGACGGGCTCTACGCGGAGCTCTGCCGGGAGCAGTTCGCCATGATGGTGGACATAGGTTCGCTCACGCAGACCAAGGACGTCGCGGCCAGCCCGTAGAAGAGCCTCTTCGACGACGCAGGCGAACAAGCCGTTGGTGACGCGGCGTCCATGGGCCGCACTGCGAACGGGTGGTTGTCAGGGCTGCGCGTCAATCAGTATGAATGCGATGACGCATGGCGCGTCCCCCCGGTTCACCCAGTTGTGAACGGTGGCCCGCTGCACGAGCACGTCGCCAGCCTGCAGGTGCACCTCGACGCCGTCGTCCAGTTCCATGTCAATCTCGCCTGACATCACGACGGCGTAGTCGATGGTGGGCGTGACGTGCATGTCGCGCTCGTTGCCGGGCGAGAACTCAATGATGCGGAAGATCGAGCCACGGTAGGCAGGCGGGCGCTCCACAGTGCGCGCGCCCAGGTCCTCCCGTCCGGTCAGCTCGGCGGGCGTCGAGTCAGTCATCCAGGCGAGCACGGTCTCGACGCCAGGTCGTGGGATGCGCTTGTTGCTTGCCGTGTCGTCGATGAGCACGACGGCCTTCCCGTTGTCATCGTGGCCCGTTACCACCCTGCGAACGTTCAGCGGCATGAGGTCCCTCCGTCCGGATGTAATGGTGTACCAGCATCCTACGGCGAGGACGCGTACGCCGCCACATCCGACCGGCATCCGCCGCCTTGTTCGGGGAGTGAAGCCGGTGCTATCCTGCTCCCATGCCGGGCCGGGGCGACCTCGGCCGTTCCAAGCGTGGGCCTGTGGCGCAGTTGGGAGCGCGCCTCAATGGCATTGAGGAGGCCGGGGGTTCGAATCCCCACAGGTCCACCACCCTATCCCTGAGGTATGTCACCGGAGGCCGCACCTCCGTTGCTTCCAGCGGTCCACCTGTGTTGGGGTTGATCTGCCCAATGGCTGATAGGCGGTGTGCAACGACGGGCACTGCAGGGGGTTACTGAGGAGATGGACAGAGGCAATCCAGCGCTCGCGTGGTCGGGCGTGTCACAGTAGCTGCCCCTAGGCATTGTGCACGAATGCACCCCACGGCAACCATGGTGAGAAGAGGGAATCGGGCCACTTGATATTCATCACGTAGTCCGTCATCCCGGCCAGGAATGCCGCGACGAACAGCAGCGCGATGGGAGACGCGATCCAGCGTTGACGCCCTTCGAGCAGGAGAATCGGCGTCAGCACCGCGAAGAGCATGGCTGCCCACCGAACTCCGATGAGCGCGGAGCCGCCGAAGAACAACAGCAGCAATCCCGCAACGACGAAACGCGACCTCTTGGCCCCGATCGCTCCCCTGCTGAGCATGGGCATGTCCATGATATCCGCCGGACCCTTAGCCGGCGTTCCCAGCCCCTGCCTCAAGAGCTCCGCCGCCGAGAATGCGACCAGTGCGATCGACGTCCACAGCGGAAAGAGGTCTGACTTGTCCGGGAAGGTCAGCGACTCCCGCCACGTAATCGTCCCGACGACGATGAGCACCAATGGCACCAGCATCTCCACCCGCCACGCAGGATGCAGCACCCTCTGGGCGATGGCCCCCATCACCGCGGATACGGCCCCCCTGCCAGTTGACGGTGCAGCGCCACTCGGTACGCTGCCTTCCGCTCGGGCAGAGCGGTTCATCGCCACTGTCAACAGCACCGAGAAGGTGATGACGAGGAGTAGAAGGCCCACCGTCAACGGGCGGAGGAATGTTTCTCGTAAGCCGTGCACCGAGATCGACGAGAACAGGTTCTCTTCGATGATCGGTCCGAGGACGAAACCGAGGATCAACGGCGGACGCGGCCAGCCGTACCATTTCATTATGAGCCCGATGGCCGTAAAGCCGATGATCACGGGGAAGACGATGGTGTTCAGCTGGATCAGGTACGCCGAGATTATGGCGACGGGAATGATGATGGCTGAGATCGCGGGGAATGGAATGCGGGTCAGTTTGGCAAGCTGTCCGGTGATAGCAAGGCCGATGAGCGCGATGATGACGTTGCCCATCGCCAACGTGAAGACGATGACCATGACGAGATCGGTGTGTTGTTCCAGTATCTGCGGCCCGGGAGCGATGCCATAGACGATCATGGCAGTCAGGACGAAAACCCATCCCAGTCCTCCCGGCACTCCCAGCGCGAGTGTTGGGATCGCCTGACCACCTTCTTTTGCATTCTGCGCCGACTCGGCGAACAACACGCCTTCGAACGATCCCTTGCCGAACTGGCTCTTGTCCTTGGTCCGGGATATTCCGAAGCCGTACGAGAGCCAGTCGACGACGCCCGAGCCTACGCCCGGTATGGCGCCCAGCCCCACCGCGAAGAGCGAGTGCCGCGCGACCAGCCAGGGGCGTCCAAGCGCGTCCCGCCCACCACGCCACACTTCACGTGTCGATATCCGGGCCGCCTCGGACGCTACCGCCATCCGGTTCACCGACTGGTCGATGAGCTCGGGAAGCGCCAATATGCCCACTGTGGTCGCTATGAGTGGAAGGCCGAGCTCCAGGTCCAGCAGGCCGAATGTAAACCGGTCAACGCCTGTGAACGTGTCCAAGCCCACCGTCCCGAGAAGCAGACCGAAAGCACCTCCAACCAGCCCCTTCAACACTGCTCCCCGGCTCAGCACTGCAACCATCGCTACGCCAAACATCGTGATGGCCGCGACTTCTCCGAAGCTGAAGCTCAACACGAACGGTCTGATTACGGGTATCGCGGCCAGGAGGGCGATCGCCCCGATGATCCCTCCCAGCGCCGATGCAACGTAGACGCCACCCAGGGTATGAGCGGCAAGCCCGCGGCGCGCCAACTGATGGCCTTCCAGGAACGTCACCTGCGTGGCCGCGCTGGGCAGCCCGAACAGGATGGCGGGAATTGCGTCCAGCGTGTTGTTGACACCTCCGAGGGTAGCGAGCATGACGATGCCGATAACCGGATCGTCGATCTCGAGGACGATGAACGGGATCAGTATCGCCATCACGACAATCGAGGAGACGCCAGGGATGATGGATACTGCGATAACCAGCAGTATGGTGATCACAACGGTCGCCCAGTAGATAGGGCTCCCCAACGTCTGGAAGACCTCACCAAGTGCGTCAATCATGCATGATGACCCCGGTCGGCCGTCTTCCGGTGAACCGCCGACACAACGGCCGGTCCATCTGCCACTCGAGTCCGCGCTCCATGACGGAACTGCGCCGAGCGAGGTGCAGCCCAGCTATGAGAAGCCCGCTGCAGCGACTCTGTTGCCGGGGCATGCCAACGGCATGCCCCGGCAACACCGGCAGCAACAACTCCTGGAGTGCGTTCCATGCTACCTCCAGTACTTGTTGAAGATCTCTTCCTGCCATGCTGCGAGCTGGGCCCGGTTGTCCAGGAATGCATCAGTGGCTTCCCGCTGGATGGCGTCGGTCTCCTTGCCGGTAAGGAACTTGCCCCCGCCTTCCAGATCGACAGCAGCAACCCGAAGCATGATTTCATTGAATTCAGGGTCGTGCGCTATCTCATTGAGAACGTTGCCCATTGCTTCGACGACCTCAGCCGGCACACCCGGCCCGTACCAGTAGTTCTTGGAGAGGAACGTTGTCCCCTGCATGGCCACGATCCTCTGGTACGCCTCTTCACTCACCAGTTCGTCGATGCCCGGGGCGGGATAGGGCTGACCTGTTTCCGCATTCGGACCGATCTCGAGGCTGGGCGTCATATTGACCAGCGGGACGAGTATGCCTTGTTCCCACCAACCCGGCCTGAGAGTCGGAAGCGTGTCCCAAGCCCTTCTTGCATAGCCGGTGATCTCCTTTCGTTCCAGCATGACGAGCATCTGCGCGCTCGTGTCGTTGGCGATGTTGATGAACCTGCAGGGCAAGCCCAACTCATCGCAGACGAACCCAAGCGCCAATTCGCTGCCGGGGAGATTCTCAGCGCCCGGAACGTTGCGGGCGAATGTGATCTTCGGGCCGTCCGGGCCGGCCTGCATCGCCTCGTAGATGTCGGCATAGCCCAGGTCCGCGGTCATGGAGATGGTCGTGGGCGTTGAACCCATCGTGCCGAGATGCTGGAATTCGCGGACGTCGTACCGAGCTTCTTCGAGCACCATACGCCGGATCTGGAGATCGCCGGTGACGGTCATACCCATGGTTAAGCCGTCAGGATCGGCCTCATATGCTGCGTGATAGCCCGGCAGGCGCGGGATATTGGAAACGATCACTCGTGGGCTGCCGGGTATGTAGTCGCCCAGGAATTTCGCCAGTATCCGCCCCTCGAGGTCTGTACTGCCTCCAGGGTTGGAACTGATAACAAGCCGCACAGCTTCGTCGCTGAAGTACTCTGCCGCGTCGAACGACGGGAAGGACGGGGTCGGCGTGGGCGCGCGGGTCGGCGTCGGCTGAGCCGGGACGGGTGTTGGCTGTCCCGGAGCGAGGGTTGGAGTCGGGGCCGCTGGCTCTGGCGCCGGCGCCGGCGTGGGTGTTGGCTGTCCCGGAGCCAGGGTCGGAGTCGGGGTGGCAATCTCCGGTGCGACCGTCGGGGTAGGCGCCTCGTCTCCGCCACAAGCTGCGAGTACGATCGCGGACGCAAGAACCACCAACACCTTGGGTACCGTCGCCATTGTCTTCATCGCTTCTGCTCCTCCCTCTGGCCCCGCTTACGTGTCAAGCCGCACACGCCATTGCTGGTTATTGGGACCACCCCAGAATAGGGGCCGGGATCAGAAACTGCGCCGACACAAATGCCGCTCTCGGCATGGCGTGTATCCAGAATTCTTTGGACGTTTATATCATGGATTCCGCCTCAACTGTCAAGTTGCTGAAGCAAATCCGTGAATATCCGATAGGAGTTTTCCTTTTCTCCTCCATGGAGTTCCGCAACCAGAGGCCCAGTCGAGGCCAGAAGTCGTGGCGGGGGTTCTCGCCCCTGCGGAGGTGTCCGAACCACCAGCATAGATGGAGCGCCACGCCAAGGCATCGCGAGGATGCCTGCACTCCAGAGCAGTCGGTTGCCTTGCCGTGGCGCTCCTCCTAGAATCGCCCAAGGTAGGCTTCGGCAGACTCGATGGCGACGAATTCCGCCGCCAGTGCAATGCCACGGTTGGTTATCCGAGTTTCTGACGACTCAGTGAATACGCAGCCGATGCGTCCGGGAGGTCAAGTCATGGCATCCACATGGGTCAGCCTCAGTGTCGATGGATCCTCGATGCAGACCTATGTGGCCGTTCCGGAAGGCACTGGCCCATTCCCCGCTATCGTCTTCGCCATGCACATTGGCGGTGTGGACGAATGCATCGAGACCTATTGCGACCGACTGGCGCGAGCCGGATATGTGACCGCCGCTCCCGATCTCTATCATCGCCAGGACAAGAGGATCCCGTTCGAAGACCTGTATTCCGCAGGAGAGGACGGACAACGTGTGAGAGCGCTGGTCCTCGCCAAGGCACAGAGCCTTAAGAGCAACCTCGATGACGACGAAATGGTGCGGGACATGGCGGCAGCGGCCGACTATCTCAAGTCGCCATCCGGCGGCGGTGATGGCTCTACCGGCGTCATCGGCTTCTGCCTGGGCGGACGGGTCTCCTACCTCATGGCGACGCGCAACTCCGAGGTACGACTAGCCGTCACCGCATATCCGAGCGACCTGTTCAAGGCCAAGGGCAACGACCTGTCCCCGTTCGCAAGTTCCAAAGACATCGGCTGTCCCGTGCTCGGCCTGTTCGGCAGAGACGACCGCAATCCCTCACCTGAGGAGGCTGAGGCTGTCGACGCCGAGCTCACGAACCTCGGCATCGAGCACGACTTCCACTACTATGGGGACGCGGGCCACGGTTTCATGAATCCCTTCAATCACCACCACTACAACGAGGCGGCGTCGGAGGAGGCGTGGGCCGAACTGTTCTCATTCGTGGACCAGCACATGAAGGTCCAGTAGGAGGCCGTCTCTCGCGGTAGTCCGCCCAGAGCGACCCGGGGTCCGTTCCTCCGCGTTCCGTCAAGCCGCACCCGTCAGTGTGCGCGGATGAATTCCAGAACCAGCCGGTTCCAAGTCTCCGGCTGTTCCCAATAGGCTGAGTGTCCGGCATCCGGCATGAGGGCGAACCGGCAATCCGGGATGCGGGCGGCCATTGCCTCCATCCTGGGTGGCATGGCGTAGAGGTCTGCGCCGCCCGCGAGCATCAGGGTTGGCACTTGGATCGTCTCCAGCAACTTGAGCGTGAAGCTGTTGCGTATCCGCTCTTGGTGCGCAGTTTTCTGTCGGCTGGCCTGCTCGATCTGGATCCAGCGGTCGACGCCTTCCGGGTTCGCCGCCCGGTACGTTGGCCCTATCTCACGGAACCATGCGGGCAACGATTGAAATTCCGGGATGCGGCCGTACTTGCTCCCGATGGCCATGTACTCTTCGTCTCGCTGAATCGGGCCTCCGCTGCAAGCGACGACCAGGCTCGCGATCTGCTCCGGGTATGTCACGGCGTAGTCCAGCGCCACGTATCCGCCTCCCGCGGTGCTGACGAGGTGAAACCGGTTGAGTCCCAGGTACTCAACCAGGGAGTGGAGGTCGTCTACGGGGTAGGTGGTCCGCCCCTCAAGCGCGGCGTCCCGGGACCGGCCCCAGCCCCTGCGGTCGTAGCTGATGCAGCGATAGCCAGCCTCGGCAAAGGCGGGCACCTGGTGCGCCCAAGCCTCAGTGTTGCCCGTAAAGGCATGCAGAAAGATCACGACGGCGCTCCCGCTGCCCGTGTCCTCGTACCAGAGGCTTGCATCAGGTAGGTCAAAGTAAGGCATACAGCGATCCCAAGGGTTCGGCATTCCGGGCGCGTCTACGGTTGCGGCGAGCCCCGCCAAGCCTGGTCAATCGAACTCGCCATGATGTGCCGTCGCACCTAGGGGGTTCCAGTGCGACGACCCGGCAGGCGTATCCCATGCGAGGCCCGAAGGGGCTAGCGAGCGCCTTCAAGGTGGAAGAACTTGACGACGTTTCCAACGATCATCTTGTAACGCTCGTCCTCCGGAACGTCATCGAAGTTCTCGCTCAGCCACATCTTCGAATTGGGCCAGTCCGATGCAGGGTGGGGGAAGTCCGTGTACCACATGATGTTGTCCACGCCGATGTAGTGGCGCATGGTAACGCCCACCGGGTTGTACCCGACCCCCCACGACACGTGTTGCCTGACGTAGTCGCTCGGGCGCTGCTGCAGGTGCGGCAGGTCGAACAGCTCTTCAGCCCAATCGTGGTTCTTCTGGTATTGGGCGTCCATACGCTCCAGCCAGTTGGGGATCCAGCCGATGTTCGTTTCCGCGAAATAGATGTGCAGTGACGGGAACCGGTCAAAGACACCCGCGAACATCAGTTGCACGATCTCCCTTCCCGCATACGGGCAGAAGGGAGTGATGAAACGATTGACCGGGTCGCGACGCGATTCCTGTGCTACCGTAGGGGTCTTCGCATACTGGAATAGCGGTTGCTTCTCCTTGCTGCCTCCGGGGCCAAAGCCGAACTGAACGTGAACGCTCACCGGCATGTTGATCCGGATGGCTTCGGCCCAGAACTCGTCATCCTCCGGCGTTGGGTACATGTTCCCGTTCGGGTGAGCATTGAGCGCGACGCCCTTGAATCCCAGCCTTGCGCACTCCTCCATCTCTTTGATGGCGCCATCAACGCTCGTCGTGGGAATCATCCCCATGCCGATGAGGCGATCGGGGGCAGCAGCGCAGTACTCCTCGGCCAGCCAGAGGTTGTACGCGTGGATGACTGCCCGGTACGCGTCTTCGTTCTTGATCTGCCGAAACATGTTGGTGTAGGTGGCCGGGTACAGCACCTCGGCGTCGATGCCGTCTATGTCCTGCTCTTCGAGGCGCTGCTCCGGAGGTCCGCCTCCGGCGTTGTCGTCAAACGTGCCCACGCCCATAGACACAGGCCCGTCGCCGATGACGTGCCCCTGGTTCCGCTGCACCCCGGATTGGCTGAAGGTGTCTGACGCCCCCTCAATCTCGACCATACGGGGGGCCTGGTCACGGAATTTGTCAGGCACTCGGTGTGTCCAACGATTTGCACTAATCTCCAAGTGTGAATCGGCGGAAATCGCCCGATATTCCTTCGTAGTCATGGGTTTCCTCCTCGTGCCCCCTGATGTGAGCGTGGTATCACGACGTGGGAACCCTGTCAAGGACGCGCGTTCGTACGGGTCCTGTCGCCCCTCGGGTCGCGCTACCGTGACATCCGCCCGGAAGATCAGCAGGAGCTGAACTCGATGGGGTCCCCTGGCGGCATCCCCAAGGAGCGCTGTCGGTGCAGACCTGCAGGGACGAGACAGGTGGTGGGGCCGCTGCTGCGCGGGCCAAGGGTTGGGGCAGCCTCAGCCGCTTGAGACGATTTCGATAAACTCGCGCATCTTCGCGACACATTCCTCCGGGTACTCCAGTTGGAGTAAGTGCGTTGCATCAGGGAGGAAGTCGTAATCGACGCTCAGCATATCGCTCAGGTCTATCGTCGGCAGGTACGAGTAGGGGAGGGTCGGGTCCGCCCCGATGACCTTCGTTGGACACTGGAGGATAGTGAAGTCCACCGACACGGCGAAGACTCTGGCGTAGTCGATGATCTGAGCCTCGTACTCGGGAGGACACCGCAGCTCATAGCCGTCCCCGTTCGCACCTTCGCGCAGCGTTGTCCTCGCCATCAGAGCGGGTGTTCCCGGGACAACGCTTCTGAAGTTCGGTGACATCTGCAGGAGTTCGGTGAAGTCTTCCCGGCTGCGGAACCGGTACGAGCGTCGTCGGGCCGCCGCTGCCGTCCTTATTGCCGCGGCGTCGAACTCCTCGTAGCTCTTGCCCGGCTTGCACAGGGGAGGGTCGAACAGGACGAGGGCCGAGAATCTGCTGCCTTCGGTGGGCGACAACAGGGGCGCCAGCGACGAGAGCGAATGAAACACTCCTATGGTCGCTTTCTCCCCGAGGTGCCTGTCTATGGCATCGATGACGAGGTCGTGGTCGTCGACCAGCGTGGGGATCGTGTGCTCCTTCAGGTCGGTTACGGCGTTCCAGCCGTGGTTCCTCAGGTCGTAGACCACGATGTCGAAGTCATTCGTCAGCAGCGACCAGAAGGGATAGTAGAGATCGATTGCGAGGCCGTTGCCGTGGCTCAGTACCAGCCGGAGGCCGTCGGGATTACCGTGTCGCCGCAGGAAGATGCGCGTCTGATCGGCCATCGCTATCTCGTGGACCGAGACAGGTTCCGGAACATTCCAGGGAGGTTGCGGACTATTGGCCAATCTACGGGCTCTCCAACTCATAGGCGAGGGCGGCGGCGAACCGCTCATCCCCGATGTCCTCCAGCCTCCAGGCGACAGACGGCAGGTGTGGAAAGCTGAATACCCCGGCCATGCCGCCCCTGCGCATCGCGGGAGGCGCCTGAAACCTGGAAGGATCAGTGGAGAAGCCCGTGCCCAGCGCCTTGATCAGCGCCTCCTTGAGCGTCCAGAGGCGGTAGAACTGGTGCAGCTTAGCGGACTCTCGAAGGGCGGCGAGTTCCGTCTGCTCTTCGGGCCCCATGACCGCCTCTATCAGTTCCTTCAGGTGGCGCCTCTGGGTGCGCTCTTCGATGTCTACCCCCAACCGTCCCGCCACCGACAGGGCGATCAGGCCGTGGCTGCCGCTGTGACTGACGTTGAAGTTGAGCGGAAGACGCGCTCCGCCCGCTATGGCGAACGGCTTCCCGTGACGGCCTGCTCCGAACGAGAGCTGGTCGTTCCGGCAGCCGGACTGCTCGCAGAGGGTGGCGCGAAGTGCAGCGCGGCAGAGGGTGAACTGACGGCGCGGCTGGGGCAGGTACTTCCGCCATGCGTCCCGCTCCGCCTTGTCCAGCCACCCAAACGCCTCGGCCTCGCGGGCTGGATCGGGGCTCAGGGCAACATGCACAACCTGAACGCCGGTCGTTGTAGTGAACGGACTCCACCAGGGGCCCGCAACAAGCGAAAGGCTCTCAAGGGAAGTCCGGGCAATCATCACGGTGCCCGCATCTCTCTCGAGAGCCTCTGCCTGCTATCGAGTCGCAGGGGACTAGCCGCGGGAGTCCAGAAACGTTACGAGGTCTCCCAGGCTCTGGAACCGGGAGCAGTCGTCAGGGCTGAAGGTGAGGTTGAACTCTTCCGCAACCACCTTGGTGAAGGCGACAAAGTCTGCTGAAGGGACGCCGGCGTCCCGCAGGCTGGCGTTCAGGTCAAGGGAACGGCCCAACGGCCGCCCTTCGATCTCCAAGTTCTCGTCAACCAGCTTCCTGATGCGTTCTTCGACCGTGGCCATAGGGCAACTCCTCTCTTGGGTGCAAGGGGACGTGCCCCAGTGTTCTGACACACTAGCAAGGGGTAAATGGGGTGTCAATCTGCATCGCTCAGCATCCGCCTGAGCCCGGTATCAGCCGCTCCAGCGGTTCTACCCAGTGGCGGCGGCGCTGGAACGGGTAACCCGGCAACGAGACTCTCCGCCGTGCTTCACCAGCGAACAACCCAGGGAACGAGAGTGAAAGGCCGGCCTCGTAGACCCGGGCAACTGCCTGTACGAAACCGTCGTTCAGGTCCAACAGCGCCACTTCGACCACGAGATCGATCTCCGTCTCTCCCGAGAGACTGCTCACGAGGGGTATGGACGGCGAAGCAAGCTCGATCCCATCGAGAGTAGCTTCCGGCTTCTCCTGCGCAGCTGATGCCGTTAGCTCGCCGTGTCTTGCCGCGGAGCGCAGGCCATCCTCAAGGCTGAACACACCTGCCGCCTGCGACGCCGCGAGCTCGCCGGGGCCTTGTCCCATCACCACATCCGGACGCACCCCGACGCTCGACCACAGCGTCGTCAGCGCGCTCTCGAGCGCGTAGACCGCAGGCTGCGCCCACGCGGGGTCATCCAGACCGCCCGCAGCGCCGGGGCGACCGAACATCACGTCCAGCAGTGAGGCACCGCGGACCTCCCGCAACGCCGCTTCGCACCGGTCCAGCACCGCGCGGAACACGGGCTCGCTCTCATACAGCGCCTCGCCCATTCCCATCCACCTGCTGCCTTCGCCGGTGTAGACGAATACGACCCTGGACGCGGCTCGCGGCTCCTGCTCTTCGGGCACCTCCTCGCGTTCCGCAACCGCCCGCAGCCCCTCGCGAAGCGACGCGGCGTCGCGGAAGACTACACCCGCACGGTAGGGGAAGTGACTGCGGCCCACGCTGGCCGTCCACGCCATGTCCGAGAGCCCCGGTTCGCTCGCGGCGCACCCGGGCGGGAACTGCTCAGCGTGCTCGTCGAGCCACGAGAGATAGCGCGCCGCCAGTTCTCGGAGGGCGCGGTCTGTCTTCCCTGAGAGGGGCAGCAGCCTGGTTCCTCGGTCTGTGAGCGCTCCATCGAGGGCAGACTCCTGCGCGGGAACGGTAACCGGCACCGACCGCCCTGCAGGCCAGCCGTTCTCCGCGACAGTGTCCTCCGGTTCTCCGTAGCCCTCCACGATGACGTGCGAATTCGTGCCCGAAAGTCCGAATGCGCTCACACTTGCTCGCGGCGGGCGCCCACCGGTGGACGGCCAGTCGGTCGTGGCTGTTGTCACTTGCACGGGGAGTTGCTCCCAGTCCAGATGAGGGCTGGGGTTGTCCAGATGCAGGTGCCTGGGGATCACGCCGTGGTCCATGGCGAGGACGGCCTTGATGAGGCTAGCGATGCCTGCGGCAGACTCCAGATGGCCTATGTTCGTTTTCACTGAACCGATCAGCAGGGGGCGGTCTGCTTCGCGACCTCTGCCATACACAGCTGCGGCTGCCCGCACCTCGATGGGATCGCCGAGGTTCGAGCCAACCCCATGCGCCTCCAGGTAGTCCACTTCCGACGGTTCAATGCCGGCACGGACAATCGCATCCTCGATCACCCGCTCCTGGGCCGGGCCTTTCGGAACCGTCAGCCCCATGCTTGCACCGTTCTGGTTGACCGCCGAGCCACGAATGACGCCCCAGATCCGATCGCCGTCGGCCTCCGCGTCGCTCAGCCGCTTCAGGACGACGATGCCGCAGCCTTCTCCCCGCACGTACCCGTCCGCAGATGCGTCGAACGTCTTGCATTCGCCATCCGACGACAGCATGCCGAGGTCCGCCATGAACCTGGTGACCTGGGGGGACAGAACGGCGTTCACGCCCCCTGCCAGCGCCAGGTCCACCTCGCCCTGTTGCAGACCAGCGACCGCCTGGTGTACGGCTGCCAGCGACGATGCGCAGGCCATGTCTACCGGCATCGCGGGTCCCTCAAGCCCGAGTGCGAATGCAACTCTGCCGACGGTCACGCTGCCGGTGGTGCCGAGGTAGCTGTTGAACCTGCCGCTGGTTGCGATCAGGTCCCTGTACTCGCTGCCGCCGACCCCTGCGTAGACTCCTGTGCGGCTGCCTCTCAGCCGGTCGGGGTCTATGCCTGCGTCCTCAAGCGCCTGCCAGCTCGTCTCCAGCATCATCCGCTGCTGCGGGTCCATCATCCGCGCCTCGATCGGCGCGATGCGGAAGAACCGGGAATCGAACAGGTCGATGTCCTCGACGAACGCGCCGCGCAGGTATGTGGCGTCCTTCGCGGCGGGGTCTCCAACCGCGCCGTACCAGTCCCCGGTGCCCTGACGACCGTCCGCCACGGCGCTTTCACCCGCTTCCAGCAGACGCCAGAAGGAGGAGAGGTCCTCCGCGCCGGGGAACCTGCATGCCATCCCAACGATGGCTATGCCGTCCTTCACAGACCCTGGCGGCACCTCCGGCGCACGCCGCTCCGGGAGCGACGCTTCCGCAGGCTCTCCCAACTCGCCGGCCAAGTGACGCGCGAGCGCCGTGACGCTCGGGTAATCGAACACGACGGTGTTCGGGGCTACGTACTCTCCGGCGAACGCGCGGTTCAGACGGTTGCGCAGCTCAACCGCCATCAGCGAGTCCATCCCCAGTTCGGAGAATTCCACCGATGCCGCCGGTGGCGTCTGCAGACGCATCACCGCCTGGAGCTCCCGTTGCAGGAACGGCGCCAGCATCTGCTCGCGCTCCGCCATCGATGCGTCCCAGAGGCAGGACAACACGTTGCCGGACGAGGCTGTCGCCTCTGCCGCTCCGTCCTCGGCTGTAACCAGCAGGTCCTCCAATAGTGGCAGACGCTGCTCGTGGCTCTCCGAGAAGACCTGCCAGTCCACTGACGCGACCATCCCGGAGGCCATGTCGTGCCGAAGCATCTGGTCGAAAGCCTTGAGCCCCTGCTCCGGTGTGATCCAACCTGTTCCTGTTGCCTCCAGCTGCCTGGCGATGCGCTCCCGCTGCTCCTCCGCCTCTCCCAACCCGGCCCACGCGCCCCAAGCGATGGACTGCCCCGGAAGGCCACGAGCGCGGCGGTGCCCGGCGAGCTGGTCCAGGAAAGCGTTGGCCGCGGCATGGTTCGCCTGCCCCGGGTTGCCCAGTACGCCCGCCACGCTCGAAAAGAGGACGAACATGTCGAGGTCGCGGTCAATGGTCGCGCGGTGCAGGTTCCAGGCGCCGAGCACCTTCGGCCACAGCACGTCCTCGAACCGCTCCCAGCTCTGGTTCGTCAGGGCAGCGTCCGACAGCACGCCCACGCCGTGGATGACTCCCGCCAACGGCGGCAGGGACGCATGGGTACGCTCCAGCATCCGGTCGACCGCATCAGCATCCGTTACGTCTGCGATCTCCACCTGCACGGTCACGCCGTTCTCGCGCAGCGCATCGATGGCTTCCGCAACCTCGGGGTCCGGAGGACGCCGTCCGTTGAGCACGATCGCGCCAGCACCCCGCTCCGCGAGCCAGCCGGCCAGCGCACACCCAATGCCGCCGAGTCCACCGGTCACGAGGTACGCCCTGTCCTCGCGCAGTCGTCCGCTCTCAACGGGAGAGTTCGCCAGGACGATCTTCCCGATGTGCCGTGCCGCCCGCATGAACTTCATCGCGGGCCCGACCTCGGTCATCGACCATCGGGTATGGACGAGCGGTGTTACCTCTCCTGCCGCCAGTTGTTGCATAACGCGCCGCAGGGCATTCCCGGGCGTCTCAGGTTCGTGTTCTTTCAGAACATCCAGCATCAGGATGGTATAGGAGACGTCAGGCCGCACCGCCGCCATCTCCTCTTCGGTCAGGATGTCCAATCGGGCCAGCTCGACGAACCGTCCGCCCTGTGCGAGGCACGACAGGCTCGCATCTATGAACCCCTCTCCCGTCAGGCTGTTCACCACGACGTGAACGCCCTCGCCGCCCGTGGCGTCGAGGATCTTCTGCCCGAACTTCGTCGAGCGACTGTCGAACACGTGCTGCACGCCCAGCGAGCGGAGATACGCCTGCTTGGGCCTGCTCGCCGTTGCGAACACCTCCGCTCCCGCGGCTTGCGCCAGTTGGACCGCGGCGAGTCCCACGCCTCCTGCGCCGGAGTGGATGAGCACCCGGTCGCCGGGATTCAGCCCTGAATGATCGAACGACAACGCCGCGGACACGAATGCGGTCGGGATGGTGGCGAGGTCCGTTACAGAGAACCCCGGCGGCGCCGGCGACACCATCTCCTCATGCGTGATTGCTTCGGAGCCGAAGGTGCCGAACGCAAGCCCCACAACGCGTTCCCCCACCGAGACGCTGGCCACGTCGGTACCCACTTCGAGCACTCGTCCGCAAAATTCTCCGCCCAGCAATCCTTCGTCGATGAGGCCGAGCGCGCGGAACAGGTCCCAGAAGTTGAGCCCTGCAGCCTCCACTGCGACCCGGACGTCTCGCGGTTCCAGGGTCCGAGCAGGGAAGGGGCCTATCTGCAGTCCCTCGAGCGCACCACCTGCCTCCGGTTCCAGTAGCCAGGCTGAGTCTTCAGACAACGTCAGCCGCTCGGTACCGCTACCAGCTCGGACAAGCCGGGCTGCTTGACGGTATCCGAGGCGATAGGCGATATGCGTCTCCGAGTCCGGGTACAGCAGTTCGTTGACGAGGTCGGACAGTGTTGGTGGCGCTCCAGGGTCGAGGTCGATCATCCTCGGCTGAAGGTGCGACGCCTCCCGCCCCACGACCTTCCCGAAGCCCCACAGCGTCGCACCGGCGATCTCTCCACCGTACTCCTTCTCCAGCACTTGTCCGCCGCATGTGAGCAGCCAGAAGCCCTTCTCGGGAGTCACGTCGGCGTCGCTCATGCCCTGCACCAGCGCGAGTGCGCTCGCCGCCGCGTGCCTGACGTCCTGGGCGAATTCCTCCGCCGTGGCACCCGGTCCGTGTCCATCCAGCGCCATGAGATGTACGACGCCGTTGAGCGGGACGTCCACAGGCAGTCCTTCCAGCAGCGATCGCCACGACTCCCGGCTCTCCGGCCCCACCTCCGCACCTGCCAGTACCACGGTCTGGTTGTGTCCTGTTAGTTCTGCTGCGAGTTGCTCCGCCACGCCGCCGGGATTACCCGCGAGGACCCAGGCACCCGCTGGTTCCATCACTTCCGACGGACCCTGCGCCACGATGACGCCCCTGTCCGGCTCGGCTGACGTGGTCGCCTCCACTCCCAGCACCTCGACCTCCACGAAGCCCGCTTCGGCGAGCGCCTGCCGCCACACGGCGGGGCTGGCCAACGCATGATGCGGTCGGTAGGAGTCCGCGAATCGCCACCAGCCGTCCAACTGACCGAACGTGAGGTCCAGCCAGCCCTGGCCGCGAAGGTTTTCGAGCGCCAGCAATTGGCCCGATGGGGCGAGGAGCTCCCGGCAATGTGCCAACGTCTCCTCCAGGTAGCGTGTCGCGTGCAGCACGTTCGACGCGATCACGAGGTCGTAGCCGTGCGCGTCGAACCCTTGCGCCACAGGGTCTTTCTCGACGTCCAGCACTCTGTATTCCATCGCCGCCTCGCTTCCGCCGAAGCGTCCCTCCGCCTCCGCGAAGAAGCCAGCCGAAATGTCCGTGTAGACATAGTTGAACCGCCCTGCCGGAAGCTCCGGCAACACCAGTTCCGTTGCGGAGCCAGTCCCGGCGCCAACCTCCAATACGCGGAGCCGACGCCCATCCGGGAAGGATTCCAGCAGCGCTGCGACGGCATCGCCCAGCATCCGGTTCGCCGCTCGCGCCACCGGCGCCCGCATGTAGAGGTCGGCTGCCGTGGGTTCTCCGCTGCTGAACAGCAGCGTCAACGGGTCAGCCTGTCCGACGAGCACGTTGGCCAGCGCACCGGCAGATCGGCGGAACAGTCCGACCTCGACCGAGCCGTGCGGGTACCGCGATGCCATGCCGTCCGCGAACGCTTCAGGGTCGCTGGGCACCGCCTCCGGCAGGGGGTCGCCCGCCCCGACGACCACTGCGAAGTCGTCGCCTGCGGTCTTTACGATCCCGGCTCTTGCAAGCAGTTCGAACAGCCGCCGGAACAGACGCTGGTGCTCTGACGATACGGTGAACCGTTGCCGGAGAGACTCCGGTTCCGCCGTTTCTCCTGCCTTCCGCTCCCAGCCCAGCTGTTCCAGGGCAGCGAGGGCGTACCTCCACGACAGACGCTCCAGGTCCGTCAGCAGGGTTGCCCGGTCGTCGGCTCCAACACCCTCCGCGACCAAGTACTCGGAGAACGGCCTGGAACGCGCCGCGATGGCGGACGGGCCTGGAAGGAAATCCGCGGGGGGCATCCCTTGCGGCAGCGGTCTGTCGCGCCAGATAACCTCGTAGAGGAGGTCATTCACTCCCTCGGTCCCTGAGAGCAAAGCCGCGCGTGTCGCCCGCTTCACGGTGTATCCGCTCAACCCGCCGAGCTCAACCCCATCGGGGGTGTAGAACCGCAGGTCTCCCGCGAATACCTCCCTCGGCTCGGCGGCTGCACCCTCCTGGTCTGCATGGCGGACGCTCTCCCTCATGCGAGCATGGCAGACCACTCGTTCCGGCAATCGCTCCGCCAGCCAGAGCCTCTCCCAACCGAAGGGCAGGTACGTCGCCCCGTCTTCGAGCCCCGCACGCTTGCGGGCCGCCGCCATCACCTGGAAGCAGCCGTCCAGCAGGACTGGGTGCACAGGCAGTCGCGTACCCTCCAAGCTCTCAGGCAGGGCTACCTCTCCGACCGCTTCGCCCTCGCCGGACCAGAGTGCCTGGAGCGTGCGGAACAGCGGACCGAGGTTGATGTTGGTTTCGGCACGCGTCCGGTAGAACTCCGACAGGTCCTCTTTCGACAAGCCAGCCTTGAGTTGGTTCACGTCGACCAGCTCACGCGCTTGCCGCTCCCCGGCTGTTGACACCTGCCCCTGGGCGTGGAGCGTCCACCCTTCTTCCTCATTCCCCCGGCTGAATATCTCGAATCTGCGTGGCGACGTCCCTTCCAGGGCGTCGACCACCAACTGGACGCTTCGTCCCTCCCGCTCAGCCCCGCCCTCTGCATCCTGTTCGGGAAGGACCAGCGGAGTGAGCAACTGCATCTCCTCCACGACCACTGCCTCTCGTGCGCCCGCGAGTGCCGACGCTGCCATCGCTCCATACAGCGCTCCCGGCGCGATCACTCGTCCGAACACCCGGTGGTCACCCAACCATGCTGGATCGGTCGGAAGGATCTCCGTCTCGAAGAGCGTCTCACCGCGAGGCGACTCATGTCGGACCCCGAGCAGCGGATGCCCCGCGGTCGCTCGCCGCCTTCGCGTCGTTTCCTCGACCCAGTGCGACTGGCGCTGGAACGGATAGCCCGGCAGCGCGACTCGCCGCCGCGCTTCTCCCGCGAACAGTCCTGCGAAAGAGAGCGGAATGCCCGCTTCGTATGCCGCAGCCACCCCTTCCACGAACCCACCTGTCGAGTCCAGGACAGGCTCTGCCGGGTCACGCGGTGGCCGCTGGAGGCTGGACAGTACCGCTGGGACACCGCTCGTCTCCGGCCAGGCGAGGTTTGCCATCGGCCCCAGCACCGCGTGCGGTCCCAGTTCCACCACGACGTCCACGCCCATCTCGGCCAGCGTCTCGACGCATCCCCGGAAAGCCACCGGCTGCCGTGCGTGCAGGCGCCAGTACGTCGGGTCCTGCATGGCGCCCCGCTCGATCAACCTGCCGGTCACGTTGCTTACCAGGGGGATGGACGGTGGCGCGATCGCTAGACCGCCCACCACCGCTACCAGGTCGTCCAGCGCCGGTTCTACGAGCGCGCTGTGGTAGCCGGGGCTGCTCCGCAGCCGGTTCACGCGAAGCCCTGTCGACTCGAATCGCTGCACGATCTGCTCGATCTCACCCGCCTCGCCGCTCACCACCTGGTGCGCTCCGTTGTCGGCAGCGATGCTCAACCCCAGCCCACTGGACCCGGCGTTCCAGGCTTCGAGCGTCTCCTCCACATGCGGCGCTGGCGCGAATACCGCCGCCATCGCGCCCGCCACCGGCAGCGACGCCATCAGTTCGCCGCGGGCTGCCGCGAAACGCATGCCATCCTCGAGACTGAACACGCCTGCCGTCTGCGATGCCGCAATCTCGCCGAGGCTGTGGCCCATCACGACGTCCGGACGTACCCCCAGACTCGACCAGAGCGCCGTCAGCGCACACTGCAGAGCGTAGGTTGCGGGCTGCGTCCACGCGGGGTCGTCCAGGTCGCCCGGCGCTCCAGGCCGGCCGAACAAGACGTCCAGCAACGAAGCGCCGCGAGCCTCCCGCAGCGCAGCGTCGCACCGGTCAAGCACCGCCCGGAACACGGGCTCGCTCTCGTATAGCGCATGCCCCATCCCTACCCATTGACTGCCCTGACCTGTGTAGACGAACGCCACCTTCGACGCGGCTCGCGGCTCTGGCCCCTCAGGCGTCTCATCCTCATCCACGGCGGTCTGCAGCGCGACGCGCAGCGATGCCGCATCACGGAAGACCACGCCCGCGCGGTGTGGGAAGTGGCTCCGCCCAACGCTAGCGGTCCATGCCATGTCGGACAGCGCTTCGTCGCTGGCGGCGCCTTCAGGTGGGAACTGGCCGGGATGGTCGCCGAGCCACGCGAGATACCGTTCTGCTTGTTCCCGGAGGGCCTGATTCGACTTGCCCGACAGAGGCAGCAGTCGCGTCCCACGCGCACCGAGCCCTTCTCCTGGCAGTGGGTCTGCCACAGAGTCTGGCAGAGGAACGGTGACAGGCATCGAGGGTCCCGCGGGCAGGCGGTTCGTTGAGTCAGCGGCCATTGGTTCGCCGTAGCCCTCGACTATGACGTGCGCGTTGGTGCCGGACCAGCCAAACCCGCTGATGCCGGCCCGTGGTGGCCGGTCAGGGACGAGCGGCCAGTCCATCGTCTCCGCTGCCACTTGCACGGTCAGCCGCTCCCAGTCGATCTCCGGGTTCGGGTTGCGGAAGTTCAGGTGCTTCGGGATGACCCGGTGCTTCATCGCCAGCATGACCTTGATCAGGCTCGCGGCGCCCGCCGCGGACTCCAAGTGCCCGATGTTCGTCTTCACCGACCCGACGAGCAGCGGGTGATCCGCTTCACGTCCCCTGCTGTACACGGTTCCCGTGGCCTGCATCTCGATGGGGTCGCCAACCGGTGTCCCCGTGCCATGCGCCTCCACGTAGTCCACTTCCCAGGGTTCCAGCCCTGCGCGGAGCAACGCGGCCTCGATCACTTGCTCTTGAGCGGTCTCACTCGGCACTGTAAGGCCCGGGCTCGCCCCGTCCTGGTTCAACGCGGAGCCGCGTATCACGCCCCATATCCGGTCGCCGTCCGCCTCGGCCTCGCTCAGCCGCTTCAGTACGAGGATGCCGCATCCTTCGCCCCGCACGTATCCGTTCGCGGCCGCGTCGAACGTCTTGCATCGCCCGTCCGGCGCCAGCATCCCGGCGTTCGCGCGCAGTTCCAGCAGCCGCCCGGAGAGGATCGCGTGCACGCCCCCTGCGAGGGCGAGGTCCGCCTCTCCTCGCTGCAGTCCGACGACAGCCTGGTGCACGGCTACGAGTGACGAGGAGCAAGCGGTGTCTACCGCTATCGCCGGCCCCTGCAGCCCCAGCGCGAAAGCTACGCGTCCGATAGCCGTGTTGAACGATGTGCCGGTGACTGTGTAGAGGCTCGTGGCGGGGTCTGCGGTGTCGCTGACTCCCAGGATCAGTCCCCGGTATTCGTTGTTGCTGATCCCTGCATAGACGCCGGTGCGGCTGCCCTTCAGCTTGTCCGGGTCCATCCCGGCATCTTCGAGAGCCTGCCAGCTCGTCTCCAGCATCAGCCGCTGCTGCGGGTCCAGCAATTGCGCCTCCACCGGGGAGATGCGGAAGAACCCGGCGTCGAACTGGTCGATCCCGTCGATGTACGCCCCGAACCGGCAGGCCTCGCTCTGGACGGCGGCGTCTGGGAACAGGTAGCCCACACGCCCGATGCCGGAACCGGGAACACCCTCGCTGACGGCGTTCTCGCCTGCTTCGAGTTGATGCCAGAATGCCCGAAGCCCTGTCGCACCGGGGAACCGGCACGCCATCCCCACAACCGCTATCGGCTCGCTGCCTCCCGGTTCGGTAGGCTGAATGCCGGACGGGCCGATGTTCCCTTCAGGCGCCATCGCCTTCATCTACATCCCTCGTGTTGCGGGCCGATGGGTGCATTATAGAAGCAGGTGCGCGCTCTAGCTTGCTCATACCCGCGGCATTGTTCCAGGTCGGCGCAGACGTGACAGGCCCTGGGCGCGGTACACTCTCTGCATCGGATCCAAGCGGACTCCCGACCACGATGCGACCGCTGATGAGCCAGCAGGCAAACGACAACCCTTGGGTAGGAGGCCATGGCCAATAGGGAAACAAGGACCCGACAGCGGCGAATCGCCATTGTGGGTGGTGGTGTCTCAGGACTGGGCGCGGCGTGGGCACTCCATCACCACCCGGACCGGTTTGACTTTCGGCTATTCGAGGCTCAAGAACGGATCGGCGGCAATGCGGTTACTGTCGACATGCCGCAGGATGACGGAAGCTCGATCCCGTTCGACATTTCCGTCACAGCATGTATCCCGTCCGTATATCACCACATAGTCCTGTTGATGAGGAAGTTCGGCATCGAACTCGTCGACACCAGGTTCAGCTACAGCGTGAGGTACGGCGACCAGATCTACGCCCACGACTTCGACTCCGACATCAGGGAACAGTTGCAGTATGAGATCGCGAAGTTCCAGCGGGTCTTGAGACGTCTGCGCCGGTTCGGCTGGCTGACCCGCTCCCAGTCCAAGTTCCTGAACGCCCTCAACCCGTTCAACTACATCAGCATGGGAACAGTGCTCAACCTGGGAGGGTTCTCAGGGGACTTCAGGTACAAGGTCCTGAAACCCATGTTCGTGAACTTCCTGATGGCGACGAACGTGTTCGACATGCCTGCGGCCCTCTTTGCCAGGTATCTCGAATTCTTCGATATCGAGACTGCCACGCCCATGCAGACGTGGGACCAGGGGACACGGCGCATCTACGAAAACCTGTCAGCCGACTTTCAGGACAAGATCTACCTCAGCAGGCCTGTCCGAAGGGTGTACCGCCAGGAGTCAGGCGTCGTGGTCGAGGACAAGGATGGGGTTCAGGAGGCGTTCGATGACGTGATTTTCGCCTGCAATGCGAACCAGACGCTTATGGTCCTCGACAAACCCACATTCCTCGAACGCTACATCCTCTCGTCGATACGCTACGAGAGCGAACTTCACAACCACACGGTCGTTCACTCGGACTCCTCAGTGCTTCCCGACGACGAAGTGAAAGCCCTGACCACGCGGAGCAATCACATCGAGCAGTACGGTGCGAGGCCGGACAACTACGAGATCACGTACATCATGCACAATCAGCAGCCATGGGCTAACCGTTCCGACAAGCCGTGCCTGGTGACCTACAACCCTGTCAGCCCCATCGATGAACGAAAGATCGTGAAGAGGTGGTGGTTTCAGCACATCGTCCATGACGTACGTCACGTAGTGCTGCTCGTCAACCTGTTCCGGTGCATCCAGGGCAAGAGGCGGACATGGCACTGTGGCGCCCATACCCTGGTGAACAGCCAGGAGACCTGCTTCGTCTCAGGGCTCGCAACTGCGAGACAGATCGGCGCCGATTATCCCTTTGACGACCCTGCGGCGAGGCGGTCGTTCAACTACTACGGGAGCATCATGTACGGCTGGCGGTTCAGGAAGGCGAGGCGCTGAATGCCTCGCTCCCACCGGTGGGCCAGTGCTTGCCCGGCGGCTTTTCCGGGTGGTACCTTGCGCCGCATGGTGACGGCACTCTTTTCATCTCCTGGAACTGCGGTGGGCCGCATGTTGTCGGTCATCGTGCTGGTGCTGGGGTCTCTGTTGCTGGCAGCCGCGTGTGCATCGGAACCGACACCGACGCCTGAGTTGTCGGTGGATGAGGTGCTTTCCAAAGCGGCGGACGAGTTGGCCGCGTTGTCGACAGCGCGTTTTGAGATGGTCGACGAGAAGGAATCAGGCGCGAAATTCTTTGAAATGACTCTGAAGAGTGTGGAAGGAGAAGTGAAGACGCCCGACAGTTTCAAGATGCTGGTGGAACTGGTGAACCCCGGTCTTGGATTCGTGGAGGTAGGAATGCTGGCGGTCGGTGACCAGGCGTACATGCAGTTTTCCTCGGACGCGCCGTGGCTCCCGCTGCCGCTCGATCAGGTGCCATTCAATTTCGGGGGGATAGGCGTTACGTTGAGCGAGATACTGCCCGTCATCAAGAACCCAGCGATCACGGGCCGGGAGTCCGTAGGGGGCGGGCAGGCTATCCGTGTAGATGGGGATATCGTGTCCGAGGAAATGTCGGACCTCATCACAGACGTGGACTCCGGTCACGCGATCACGTTGTCCGTGTGGGTCGACGAGGCTTCGTATGCCCTGCGGCAACTCAGGATAGACGGCAGACTCTACGACGACGATGCGCCGGAAACGACCCGGCTGGTCAGCATCAGGGACATCAACGCTCCTGTCGACATCCAACTTCCAGAGATAACCTCAGGGTCGTGAACGCTGCCGGGTCCCGCCTCCAATCTCTGAGATCTTCCCAGTCTGTTGTGCTGGGGATCATCTGTCTGGGGGTATTCTCGACTGCCCTGGACCAGACCGTGGTAGTCGCCGCCCTGCCCGCCGTGATGGTGGATCTGGAGATTCCCCTGACGGACCTGGACAGGGCGTCGTGGATCGTGACCGGGTATCTGATCAGCTACACCGTGGCGATGCCGCTGGCAGGGCGTCTGTCCGACGTCTACGGTCGTGTCAGGATGTTTCACGCAGCGCTGATCGTCTTCTCGATCGGGTCGGCGTTCGTGGCGCTCGCACCAAACTTCGAGTGGGTAGTGTCCGCCAGGGTGGTCCAGGCGTTCGGAGGCGGGGCGACGGTGCCCATAGGCCTCGCCATGGCTGTGGCTGTTGTGTCGCCGGAGAAAAGAGGATTGGCGATAGGTCTCGTGGCCGCCTCGGCTGAGGCCGGGTCCGTCTTGGGCCCCCTCTATGGGGGGGCCATCATCGAGTTGCTCGGCTGGCGATGGATATTCTGGCTGGACATACCCCAGAGCTTCTTCCTGATTGCACTTCTGGCCATCCTGCCGAACCGTGCCAACCCCGCTGCGAAGATGGACTATTTCGGGGCGATCGTGCTCGGAGCAGCCCTCACCGTCCTCAGCATCGGCTTGTCGCAGAGAGCCATCTTCTCGGGAGAGTCTCTCTTCCCATATGTCCTGATAGCGCTGGGAGTCGGCCTGGTTCTGCTGTTGGTCCTGTTTGAGAGACGCACGGTTCAGCCTCTGCTGGCGTCGTTCCTGTACACATCCAGGGCTTTCCTCGCCTCCAACATCACCCAGTTCCTCGTGGGAATTGCGTTGATCATCTCCCTGGTTGCCGTCCCCCTGATGGCCGGCACCGTCATGGAGAAGAGGGCCTGGGAGAGCGCTCTCCACCTGGTCCGCCTTACAGCCGCTATCCCGGTCGGGGCGGTGATCGGAGGCTACATCCTGCGTTGGACGGGAGTGAGAACGGTGTGCATAACCGGCCTTGCATTCATAGGGACAGGCCTGCTGTTCATGAGTGGCTGGGAGACGGAGGTGGAGGAACTCAGGCTCACCATGCCTCTGGTCATGGCAGGCCTGGGATTCGGGCTGGTCATCCCTCCCATAGGCGTCAGTGCCTTGAGCGCAGCACCCAGCCATTATTGGGGAGCGGCGGCATCATTGATCACCGCATCACGCATGGTGGGGATGGCGTTGGGACTGGCGACCTTGTCTGCCTGGGGTATCGAGCGCTTCTACAGCCTGACCGCTGACGTGACGCTCGGGTCGACGTTCGAGGAGACCGAAGCCCCCTTGATCGAAGCGGGAGTAACCGTGTTCCAGAACCTCTTCATGATCTCGGGGTTCCTTGCTCTGTTTGCCATCCTGCCGGCCCTGCTGATGAGAGTGGAAGATGCCGAGGACGAGGAGCCTTCGCCTGAGGGCAGTCGCTGGTCGACATCCCTGCCTGAAACATGACGTGTTCGGTGCGGGTAGGGGCTGGGATTGGCGAAGGAATCTCGTATCCTAGATAGTGCCCGGCCTGCTAAGCAGCTCTGTTCCCCTGAGCGGTCCGGGCAGGGAGTGGCGATCGATGACAACCCGGCGCGCAGAGCCTGACAACGCCCCGTTGCATTCCCCGTTCCCCGAGGGCTGGTACTTCATCGCAAGCCGCAAGGCCATACGGAAGGCCAGGCTCATGCGGAAGACCTGGATGGGGGAGAACATCGTTGTCTGGTGTGATGAGGACGGGCGCACCTGCGTAGCCGAGGCCTACTGTCCGCACCTTGGCTCCGATCTGGGACCCGACGCTGGCGGGCGCGTACGCGACGGTCGGCTCGTTTGTGCTTTCCATGGGTTCGAGTACGACGCAACCGGCCAGTGCGTCGCCACTCCCTTTGCTCCCCCGCCCAGGGCTGCGCGCTTGCGCGTCTTCGAGACACAGGAGATAGCCGGCCTCATCTTCGGCTGGTGGGGGACCGAAGGACGGGGGGCTCATTGGCACCTGCCCACTGACCTTGCAGACCAGACCGGCTGGAGCAGCCTCTCGATACGCACCCTCCGCTTCCCCGGCCATCCCCAGGACACGACGGAGAACTCGGTGGACCTGGCCCACCTGCGCTACGTCCACGGGTATGGCAGCGTGGACCGCGTCGGGGACGTATCGGTGGATGGGGCTTACCTCAGGAGCGACTTCGACTTCAGGCGCAACTACAAGATAGCCGGAATCTTACCCTTCAACCTGAACGTCTCCACCAACACCCATATCTTCGGGCTGGGTTACTCGTTCGTGGAGATCCGTGAGAAGTCCATCGGCATGGATATGCGCCTGTGGGTGCTGGCGACGCCTGTCGACGGCACGCTCATCGACCTGTCGCTGGTCTCGCAGGTGCGGGAGATCCGCAACCCGAAACGCTGGATGTCGGGTTTGGGGTTCCTCCCGGTTGGACGGCGCGCCCCGCTGATGAACCGGTTCATCGCGTCGCAGCAGGAGCATGATGTTCGCCAGGACGTAATCATCTGGAGCCGCAAACGGTACCGTTCCCTGCCGCGCCTCGCTCGTTCCGACGGCGAGATCATGACCTTTCGCGCCTACTGCGCCCAATTCTACGCCGAACCGTGCGCTCCTGCGGTAGTGCTCCCCGGCATGTCTGAGGAGGCTGTAGAATGACCGCCCGAACGGGCTCCGACGACCTCCACCACGCAGCACTGGGGTACATACCATGAGCAACACACTCGGCAGGCTGAGTTGGCTGGTCACGGTTCGCCCGTGGCTCACGCTCCTCGTCCTCCTCATCGTTACCGTCGTAATGGTCATGGGGACGCAACAACGTCTGCCGCCGACAGAGGGCGCGAGCGTCGCCTTCCTTCCTCCCGGCCATCCCATCGCCGAAGCGACAAAGGAGATAGATACCCGATTCGCGGATTCCGGTGAGGTCGTTGTCGTGACTCTCGTCTTCCGCGGGGAGGCGATCACTCCTGACGGCCTGTCCCAGATGGATGGTCTGTTGGATGAGATCGTCCAGACCCCGGGCGTCAGTGAACTGTTTGCGCCCGGAAATCCCATTATTGCGCCCTCGTCTCTGATCGGCGCCGTGCTCCAGGCGGATAGTTTCGACGGGGTTACCCAGGAGCAGATCGACGCCGCCCGCAGCGCCCCCGGAGTAGGGGAGGCGCTCGCTGCGATGACCGGGACCGACACAGACGGCACCTCCGTCGCGGTTGCCACCATAGGTCTGCGCGAAACGGACGACGAGCGGGTCGACGAAGCTGAGCGAAGGATCAGTGAGCTGGCAGCCGGAAACGAGGGTGGCCTGGTCGTGAGCAGCTTGTCATCGACGGTCATCGAAGATGCCTACAAGAAGGCGACGGAGGAGGGGATGGGGCCGCTGATCGGGCTGGCGCTCCTGCTCATCGCCGCTCTGCTCCTACTCTTCACCCGCACCCTGTCGGACATGCTGCTGACGCTGCTGGGGCTGATCGTCGCAATCATGTGGCTGGTCGGCGCCGAGGGCTGGATGGGGCCGAATGGACTCGGCGTGATAGGTCCTCCCAGCTCGCTCACCGCGATGGTGCCCGTCATCATCATCAGCCTCACGGTGGACTATGCGATCCAGGCGATCTCTCACTACCGGGAGCAGCGACTCGAAGGTGAACCGGTTGTGCAAGCGGTACGGATCGGACTGCGGAACGTTACCGTTCCACTGGTACTGGCCGCCGTTACGACAATCGTTAGCCTGCTGGCAACCCTGTTCTCGCCGATCGGCGTGATTGGCGACTTCGGCGTTGTCGCAGGGATGGGTGTGGGGATGAGCCTGATCGTGATGCTGACGCTGGTCCCGGCAGCGCGGACGATTCTCGACCGGAGGCGCGAGGCACGCGGCACGTTGCGGCCGCCTCGTCCGCTGTCGAATGCCCTCCCAGGCATCCCGCGGGTAGCGGAGTTTCTTGGAAGGAGGGTTACGCGCTGGCCGGCCCCGTACATCGTCGTCGTGATTACGGTGACTGTCGGTCTGGGATTCGCGGCTACCGACCTCAAGTCGGAGTTCAGCATCCGCGACATCCTCCCCCGGGGTGGGACCATCGTGGCTGACATGAACACGCTGGACGCTACCGTCGGCGGTTCGACGGAGATGGCCAGCGTGCTGGTGAAGGCCGAGGCTACAGAGACCCGCACGCTCCTGAACCTGCAGGACCTCAGGATTGCTTTCCAGGATGAGCAACGCCGGCCGCGCGCAGCGGCAGGGCCGTTCCTGCCGTCGTACGAGTCGCTCCTGGAAGACTGGACCACCGACAGCGGACAGCCCGGCGACAACTACGACCAGGAGCTTGCGGCGCTCT
>DAOUHP010000031.1:0-3586 GCA_034428575.1 Dehalococcoidia bacterium
TCAGCGTGGAGATAGCCATTGGGAGCCGCGACCACGACGAGTGGGTGGCGCTCGACGCGCTCGTGGACACAGGCGCGTTCGTCACGTCAGCTCCGGCATCGCTGCTGCGCAGGTTGGGGGTCGAGCCTACCCGGACGCAGGAGTTCGAACTTGCGGATGGCGAGATGCGCGAAATGGAGGTTGGAGAGGCGCGGGTGCGTGTGGGCGACCGCGAGGTCACGACGCTGGTGCTGTTCAACGACGAAGGGTCGATGCCGCTGTTGGGCGCGTTGACGCTCGAAGGCGTGTTCATGGGCGTGGACCCGGTGCACAAACGGCTGGTGCCCATCCGTGCGGTGATGGCGTGAGGATGCCGTAGAAGTGAAGCAGAAGAGGGCGGCCATCAGGCCGCCCTCTTCGTATGTCGTCTGTGTCAGCGCTCCTAGAAGCCGCCGACGTCTGCGGCGCCGGGGGGCGGGGTGTAGTCGGTGTAGGCCCACTCCGGCATGGTGCTCTCCAGTCCTTCCAGGCCGATCATGCGCTCGAACTCCGTGCGGATGGCGGGGTCTTGGTCCGGGTACGCGATAGCGTTGCCGCCGTCGCGGATGTCCTGCGCGCCGCCGTCCCGGGCGTCCGACCCGGGGGCCATGCCACTGCGCATCCCCGGGCCGTAGGGGCCGTCGAAGACGAGGAAGCGGATGCCGTTGGGCGACGTGCCGAAGTGCTGGTGGAACCAGTCGCCCGTCATGGGCGCGGCGCTGATCATGCCGACGGGCTCGTAGTCCTGCCGCTTCACCTGGTCGCCGAGCCCGGACTCGAACGGGCGCTCGCCCAGCTTGTCCGGCCAGGTGATGCTGTAGCCCTTACCCCTGATGCACACGAGGATGGCGCCGGAGGAGTGCCTGTGCGCCTTGGAGTACTGGCCGGTCTCGTACTGGCCGATCTTCATGTAGAAGTTGGCGCCGGCCATGTGGGGCTCCACGCGGCGGTAGCTGAAGGAGCGGCGGTTGTCACGCGGCAGGTGGCAGTTGACGATGTCCGGGATGACGTTGGTGCGCCGCATGGCGAGGCCGCGCACGGGGTCTGCGAAGATGTCGTCGACGGGCTTGAAGTAGTCGTCCTCGGCATCGAACAGGTTGGTGAACTCGTAGGGGTTGTTGAGGACGAACTCCGGGTTGCGGACGAGGTTGACGATGTTCGGCGCGGTGGTGGCGGCAAGGAGGAGCGCCGGGCTGGACGTCGCATTGACGAGGCGGTGCATGGCGTTCATCGGTATGCCGAAGAGCGAGCCCGTGCTCCACTCAAAGACCTGCTTCTTGTTGGGGTCGCTCTCCTGCCAGACCTCGGTGGAGCCCCTGCCCTCTGCGACGTAGTAGATCTCCTCGTACATGTGCTTCTCGGGGTTCAGGGCGCCCGCGCCGGGCACCTCGACCACGTACATGCCCCACAGGTGCTCAGTGCCGAGCAGTTGGATGGCGATGCCGTTGCCGCCGAGCCGCTTCCACGGCTTGAGCGGCAGGTCCTGGATGCGGTGCACGCCGATGTCGCGGTGGATCTCGATGCCCTGGGACTCCATGAAGAGGTCGTAGGCGGACTTCGGCGTCTTCCAGAAGCCGAAGCCGGCCTTGTTCATGCCTTCCGGTTCTTGCCAGTCGGCGAGATCGGCTGTTCTCGTTACCATCTGTGCTCCCTCCGTGACGTCGCGCAACGTGCGCGGGATGCGCCCTATTATGCTCAGGAACACGCACGGCGTCCATGCGGGGGACGTGGGTTACGGGTGCTATACTGGCCAAGAGCCGTGGAGTAAGGAGTTCAGCCGATGCGGATACCCGGCCTGCCCCGCCCCAACAGAGAACCGGACAACGCACAGAGCAAGCCTTCCGTGCCTCCGCCTCCACCTCCGCCCGGCGGGCCACTGCCTCCGGGGTATACCGAGGAAGGCAGGGGTAAGCGTTAGTCCCCTGACACTCCTATAGCGCCTGCGATGGTAGTGCCTATCAGAATGGCTTCGACTGCCATCGCTGCCAATGCTGCTCGCAGCCAGCGGGTCTTCTGCCGGAGCTCAGCCTCGTTATGCCTGTATGCACTGGACAGGTCAGCTGCGAGCGCATGCTTTATTTCCAACGGAGTGAACTGCCAGCGTGTCGGCCAGAGTTCATCCGCCCGGTTGCCCAGCCGGTAACGCCGGACGTTGACCGACAAGAACGTGAACAATGCCGCCAGCGCGTAAGAAACCACAGCAGCCACGAGTAGCCAGCGGGTCACGGGCGGCGCTGCCAGCAAGGCGTTAGCCCCAACTGCTACCAACCCAATCAGAACGCTCCCAACGCCGATCGCCTGGAATGCCTTCGCGTCCAGGTTTTCGGAGCGTTGTATCTGGGCATCCACTGCACCGCGTGTCTCCTCCCAGATGAATTCGACGGTCTCTGGTAAGGGGTGTTGGCGGCTGGTGGATGCTTCGGTCACGAGTTGTTCGGCTCCTCCCACGAAGCAATCTAGTTGCTGGTTGCCATCGAGCGCAATACCGATATGTCAAGGCCCCTTCCCCCACGCGTGATTTGCCGCCCACGCCCGCCCGCCGTACAATCCGCGCGCACGTACCCAAATAGGGACTACCCAGGAGGCAGGAATGGCTACGGCAAACCTGGAACGCATCATCGACGGCGACGGCCACATCATGGAGGACATCGCCGGCATCGTTTCGTACATGCCGGACGAGTACAAGGGCAAGAGTTTCGGCGAGGCGCGCTCGCAGCGTAACCCCTTCCCGCCCATCGACCACCTCCACTCAGCCAACCGGCACATCACGCCTCCGGGCGCGTTCGCCGACGTCGGGCCGGACGGCTGGATGGAGTTCCTGGACGAGGTCGGCGTGGACTCGACGGTGCTCTACACGACGAGCGGCCTCGGCTTCGGGAAGATCGTCAGCCGCGACTGGGCCGTCGTGCTCGCGCAGGCGTACAACAACTGGGTCTACGACAACTACGTCTCCCGCGGCGACCGTTTCCAGGCGATGGGCCTGCTCCCGCTGCAGGAGCCCCAAGCGGCGGTCGAGGAGTTGCAGCGCATCGTGCAGGAGCTGGGTTTCGTGGGCGCGATGCTGCCGTCCACGGGCGCGCAACAGCCGCATCTCGGCGACAGCAAGTTCTGGCCCCTCTACGCGGAAGCTGAGCGGCTCGGCTGCGCCCTGGGCATCCACGGCGGCGCGCACGAGGGCTTCCTGATGGACGACATGAGCCCATACGCGCCGATCAACGCGCTCGGGCACCCCATGGGACAGATGGTGGCGTTCGCCGGCATCATCTTCAACGGCGTGTTCGACAAGTACCCCGGCGTCCGCATCGGTTTCCTGGAGGCGGGCGCGGCGTGGCTGCTCACCTGCATGGAGCGCTTCAACGGCTCCTGGGCGTCCCACGTCCAGTACGACCCGCGAGGCCGATTCCTGCAGATCCGCGAGGGCGAGCGCGTCTCCGACTACATCTGCCGCCACATCGACGAGGACCGCATCTTCGTCGGCGTCGAGGGCGACGAGCTCGCGCTGCCGGAGGCGGCGCGCCTCACCGGCAACAAGCCGTACCTCTTCTCGTCCGACCACCCGCACGAGGCC
>DAOUHP010000032.1:0-7626 GCA_034428575.1 Dehalococcoidia bacterium
CCGCGGACTACCGGCGATCGCGGTCGGCGTCGCGATAGCGGGCGTCGTGGTGACGAGCCTCACCCTGGCCGGCATCGAGCTTATCCGCCTCACTTAGACGCTCCCATTCATGCGCCTGACACCGGCCTCTTGACAGGTCCGCTCGAGTCATTGCCCTACCCTACCCGGTACAGGCGAACGTCCTTGCGGACGTATACAATCAGGAAACGGGCGTCCGTTGCCGTAGTAGAGAAGAACGTTGAATCCCTGGGGAAAGACAAAGCGCAACCACGGGTTGGAGCACGCAACCATCGCGCTGCTGCTCTTACCGTCGGCCAGTGGCAGGCCGGTGGCCGGCTACTCCATACCGACGGGATTCCTGGTACTCGGCGACATCCCCACCGAGCAGGTGGAAGAATCGGCACATGAGGCGCTCCGGCGGATGCAGGCGGGAGAAGGCAGCCTGGCTGTATCTCCGTTCTGCGGAACCAATATCGTCGTGGGTGCAGGCCTGGCTACACTGGCATCCCTGGCGGGCTTCCGCATGGCCGGAGGCGGCAGCCGGGGAGTGAGCCGCGCCTTCTCCAACACGATGTTCGCCATCGTTGCCTCGCGTCCTCTCGGGCGGATCGTCCAACAACGTTGCACGACGTCAGCTGACGTCGGTTCGATGTCGATCAGAAGCGTCACGCGCCACCAGCTCGGGCCCTTCACGATGCACTGGGTCGCAACGCGGTTCGACGGACGCTGAAGCAACCCGCTCTCTAGCGTCCGACGAACACGGGGGGCCGCTTCTCGACGAACGCGGTGTGGCCTTCACGCCTGTCCTCGGTGAGCGCAAGCATCGCCGAGCAGCGCTGCTCGTATTGGATGCCGTTGTCCAGGTCCACGTCCATCGCCACATTGACCGCGTTCTTGATGCTGGCGAGCGAGAGCGGCGGAAGCTCCAGCAACCGGGCCGCCCATGCCCGTGCCTCGGTCATCAAAGCTCCCGGCGACGACACGGCGTTCACGAGCCCCCATGCCTGTGCGGTCTGCGCGTCGATGAACCTGCCGAAGAGCATCATCTCCTTCGCACGCGCAGGACCGACGAGGCGGGGCAGGCGCTGCGTGCCGCCGGCGCCCGGCAGGATCCCAAGCGTCAGCTCCGGCAAGGCCATGCGTGCCTCGGAGCTTGCGATACGCAGGTCGCACGCCATCGCCAACTCGAGGCCGCCGCCTGCAGCGACGCCGTTGACCGCAGCGATGCTCACCTGGTTGAGGCGCTCCAGGCGTCGAAACGTAGGAGATATGACCGCGGACGTACGCGCCAGCGAGAGGTCGTCCAGGTTCTCTGCGCGCTCCTTTATATCCGCGCCCGCGCAGAAGGCGCGTCCCGCGCCGGTCACGATGAGCACGCGGACTTCCTCGTCCGTCTCCAGCCGCGTGACGAGGTCCTGGAGTTCCTCGGTGACCTCACGGCTGATGGCGTTCAAACGTTCCTGCCGGTTGAGCGTCAGCACGCCGAGGCGCCCCTCGGTCTCGAATGTGATCGTCTGGTAGTTCATGGGATGCACTGCCTCCGCGTCTTGTGGAAGATCCAAACGTAACCGGGGCGCACGGAGGGTTGATTGACCCCCATACGCCCCGGCACTATAGTCGAAGAGAGGCCCCAGTAGCTCAGTAGGATAGAGCGGCTGCCTTCTAAGCAGCGGGTCACGGGTTCGAATCCTGTCTGGGGCGCCACTCCCCGCCTCACACGTCCAGTTGACCTCCCAGGTCGAAGTCCGTGCCTTCGAAGAGCGGCAGCACGGGCTCGCCGGCGGCTTCGCGGCGCATCTCCGCCTGCATCGCGCGGAGGAGGCTGATCGCAACGTCGATGTACTCGGCCGTAAACGGTACCGATAGCCGTCGCCCTGCGGCCGTGATGTGAAGCCCGTCAGATGATGGTTCTTCCGCCATTGGCTCAGGAGCAATGGCCAGAGATTCCGCTGCAATCCTCTGGCGCCCGACAGAATGTTCTGTCTTTTTCTCTGCCCTGGCAGGCCTACCCAGAACGCGGATGGCGTCGGTCAGGTGCTTCTGGATGAGGGGGGCCCGCTTCACGATCTCGTCACGTGGTGCGCGAGAGATTTCCTCCAGGCCTACGAGCAGGCTCATGTCGTCGGGCACTTCACCCTCGAAACGCGTGTAGAGCTGGCTCAGTAACTCGACGCGCTGGAACGCCTCCGCCGTAGCTTCGAGGCCTTCCTCAGAGTTCGTAGGGTGGAGGACCCGCTGTGCCAGCTGCGAGACGCGGAGCTCGCCACGCCCTTCCACGAGCCCGAAGTCGCGCAGGGCGGCGACCTTTGCGAACAGGGAGCCGCTCCCCTCGGCCATCCCCAGTTCCCATGCGAGTCCCTTGACGCTCACCGTGCCCTTGAACTTGTTCAGGATCCGGTTCGCTATCTCGACCGCATCGCCGAACCTGATGTCCGGGTAGCTGTACTGCCCCAGTTTCGCCATTTCCTCTCCCTCCGCTTCTGTTCATTCTACAGCGCCCCAGAGTTTATCTGCGCGCTTGGAGAATTCTGTAGGAGCAACAAGGAGAAAACAACAGGGTATTGCTACGCGTTTCTCTGCATTTCTCTGCGTGTCTATCTGGAAACTGCTACAACCACTCCTGCAAACTGCTGCGCGAAGCCCTGAATGTTCCACCAGCGGTCTGCACCTCACCTGCCACCCGGGGCTTGCGTGCTCGCGAGAACGGTGGTTGCAAGACATGGACGCCATGGACGCCAGGAAGTGTCCCGAACGCATCTGAGATGGCCCGGACGTCGTTGCGCCCCTGCGGAGGCGCCACACGAGGTTCCACAGGCGTGCGGACTTGTCCTCGGATACCTGCAGACTTACGATTGCTCCTGGAATACGAGCCCTTGGGGATGTCTGGAGGAGGAGTCGATGGTCAAGGTTGGCGACGTGGCGCCTGACTTCACAGCCGAAGCGGACGATGGGGTGGAATTTGCGCTCGGTTCGATGCGCGGCCGCAAAGTGGTGCTCTACTTCTACCCGAGGGACAACACGCCGGGCTGTACACAGGAAGCATGCGACTTCCGTGACCTCTCCCCTGCCCTCCCTGGCAAGAACGCGGTCGTCGTCGGAGTCAGCACCGACAGCGTCAGGTCGCACCAGAGTTTCAAGAGCAAGTACGCCCTGCCCTTCACCCTCGTTGCCGACCCGGAGCGGAAGATCGTCAACCAGTACGGGGTGTGGGTCGAGAAGAAGAACTATGGGCGCTCCTACTTGGGTGTGGCCCGCACGACCTTCGTCATCGACGAAGCAGGCATCGTCGAGCGGGTGTTCGAGAACGTGAGGGTCAAGGGTCACGCGGGCGCAGTCATTGGATCGCTCTAGCACCGTGTTGCTTCTTGCGATACGAGGCCGAACGGGCCTCTGGGGTACGCCGTGGCAGGGCGCGTTGGCAGTCATGCTGCCGCTGATCTTCCTCAGTACCGCGTGTGCCTCCACCCCTGAGAACGAGCCTGTCCTGCTGGCGGGTGTTGCCACGAGTATCCGGCCGGTCGTTGCGGAACTGGCGGCGCGATTCGAGGCTGATCACGAGATATCCGTAACGCTCGTGACCGGCGCGTCCGGTACTCTGGCGGAGCAACTGCGCCAGGGCGCCCCCCTCGATCTGATCATCTCAGCGGACAGCCGGTACACGTCCACCCTCACAGATGAGGGGCTGCTGGACCCGGACAGCCTGGCCGTGCTCGCAACCGGCGAACTGGTCGCTATCACGAACAGCGACGACTCCGCAGACGACACCCCGACGCTGTTGCGCGACAGCGTTGTCCAACACGTGGCGCTGGCGAACCCGTACCTCGCACCATACGGCTATGCGGCGCGACGCTACCTCCAGGACCAGCGGCTGTGGGAAGAAACAGTGGAGCGGGTTGTGTACGGCGAGAACGTCGCGCAGGCGTTCCACTTCGTTGCGAGCGGGAACGCGGAACTGGGCTTCGTCCCGCGTTCGCTGTTGGTCGCTTCCGACGCTCGAGGCATACGCGCACTGGCTCCACTGCCCCCGGAGGCGAGCGCCGGTCTCCAGGTCACCGTGGGTGTCAGTGTGCACTCCGACTCCACCGATGCAGCCGGTAGCTTCATCCAGTCACTGGGAGACGAACGTGCGCTCGAGACCTGGCAACGGTTCGGCTACGCGTTCCATGTTGGTAAGGTTAGCGGCGCGGAGTAAAGATGGATTGGGACGCCCTCAGACTGAGCCTGCAGACAGGCCTTGCGAGCACCTTGCTCGCATTGGTTGTCGGCATCCCGGTTGCATGGGGACTCTCACGCCTACACGGCTGGGCGCACGACCTGCTCTCTACCGCCGTGCTCGTCCCCATGGTACTGCCCCCCACTGTCCTGGGTTACTACCTGCTACTGGCGGTGGGGCGCAACTCTCCTCCCGGTGAAGCACTGGATGCCTTGTTCGGCTTCAGTTTCGTTTTCGAATGGAGCGGCGCGGTGCTGGCGGCCTTCTTCGTTTCGGCGCCATTCCTCGTGCGGACCGCGCAAGCGGGGTTCGAGTCGGTTGACCACACACTGGAAGACGCGGCGCGCACGCTCGGGCAGACCGAGTGGAGCGTTTTCAGCCGGATAACGCTTCCGCTCGCGTGGCGCTCGGTCATGACCGGCATAAGCCTTGCGTTCGCGCGTGCTATAGGTGAGTTTGGCGCAACGCTCATGGTGGCCGGAAGCATCCCCGGACGCACGCGTACGATGCCCATCGCCATCTATGAAGCTGTGCTGACCGGACGGACGAGCGAGGCACAGGTGCTCGCGCTCACACTCACCCTCGCTGCCAGCGGTCTGCTCGTCGCAGTTGCATTCGGGATGCGAAGGGGAGGCGGGAGGCGGTAGTCCTGCAGGAAGGGATAGCGAGCCTCCTCATGCTGACAGACGTATCATATAGAGAGATAGGCAGCACTCATGCGGAGGACTGAATGATGCGTGCCGCGGTACACAATATCCGCTGGGGGACGGCGTTTCCCGTTCTCGCATTTGTTGGAGCGATGGCTATCGCCGTCATTGGCGCCTTCATCACAGGAACCGAGATCGGAGCCGTCACAGGGAGAGTGGAATCGGTGTCCGCGCAGTCCGGCAACCTGCTCGGCGACCTGGGCGATCTGTTCCCCTTTGGTTTTGCGTTCAGTGCCGGCATGGTCTCTTCCGTCAATCCGTGCGGGTTCGCGATGCTCCCCGCCTACCTCGGTCTCTACCTCAGCGAGAACGAAACGGCAAGCGCCAGCGCAACCAGCATCGCTTCAAGGCTGCGCCGGGCCCTTCTCGTCGGGGCCACGGTGTCGGTGGGATTCGTGGTTCTCTTCGCCGCCGTCGGCACTCCCATCGGGCTGGGAGCGAGAGGGATAGCGGACGCCTTCCCCTGGATCGGCCTCATCATAGGTGTGCTGCTCGTCCTGGCCGGGGCATACCTCCTCTCGGGGGGCAAGCTCTACAACAATTTCGCGGCAAGCATCTCCGGACGTTTCGGGAATGCGAACAGCAATAGTGTGCGGAGCTACTTCACGTTCGGCCTTGCGTACGGAACCGCCTCACTCAGTTGTACCCTCCCCATCTTCCTGGCGGTTATCGGGGGCACGTTCACCGCCGAGACATTCCTGGACTCGGTGTTGCAGTTCGTCCTGTACGGACTGGGCATGGGCTCCGTCATACTGGCTTTGACCATCGGCATGGCCCTGTTCAAGGGCGCGATGACTGGCGCACTACGGAAGGCGCTCCCGCATGTGGGCACGATAAGCGCCGTGATGCTGCTCGTCGCCGGAACGTTCATCGTCTACTACTGGTTGACGATAGGAGAACTGTTGGAGCGCATCCGGGGCGCATAGCCCTCCGCATTGCACCCGGCGATGCCCAACGGGTGCCCGTAGACGCAGGTCGGGGCCGGAGATGGGCACGGACTCGCCTCATGGCGACGTCTGCTCCCGGGCCGCCCAGCTAGACCTCCTACGAGTGTATGCAAGCCTTAACGCTCCGTTAAGCGCCCGCTTGCCTGGTGGTCATACAATTCTGCAAACGCATGGGGCCAGCCAGCCCTGAACGGAGCAAACTGCATGACGGACCGCTCTGTGTTGGTGGTGGAAGACGAGGAGAACCTCGTAGAGGCGCTCCGTTACAACCTGGAGCACGAGGGCTATCGAGTGTTTACGGCCCCCGACGGCGGCAGCGGACTCGAAACGGCTCGTACCGCGCTTCCCGACCTCGTCATACTCGATGTGATGCTTCCTACCCTGGACGGGCTCGAAGTGTGCCGCATCCTGCGGCGCGAGACTGACGTACCCATCCTCATGCTGACCGCAAAGGGCGAGGAGATAGACCGCGTCGTTGGGCTCGAGATCGGCGCGGACGACTACGTCACCAAGCCGTTCAGCATGCGCGAGTTGATGGCGCGCGTACGCGCGATGCTTCGTCGGCCACGCAAGGCTGCCGAGGGCCGCATGGCTGAGCCGCTGCGTTCGGGGTCGCTTGCTGTGGACGTGGAAGCGCATCAGGCTTCGCTCAACGGCGAGGAACTACGACTGAAGCCCCGGGAGTTCGACCTGCTTGCCCTCTTCATGCGGAACCGCGGCCGCGCCTTCACGCGGGACCAGATGCTGGAACAGCTCTGGGGGCATGACTACATCGGCGACGTCAGAACTGTTGACGTGCACGTGCGCTGGCTCCGTGAAAAGATAGAGGTTGACCCGTCGACTCCCGCGCGCATCATTACGATCCGGGGGGTCGGTTACCGCTTCGAAGGTTGAGGTGAGCCGCGAATGGCCGGATTACGGGGCGCTGCTATCGTCCTGGGAGCCCTGGCTTCTCTTTCGTTCCTTGCCGGGGCGCTGGCCCTTGCTGCCTCCGAACCACACATCGCAATCCTCTCTTTCCTCATAGCTGCCGGCTTGTTCGTTGTGCTGGTCCGGGAACGCAGGATCGGTGCCGTCGCTGCCAGAGAGACGCGCGCGGCCGTAGCGGCGATGCGCCGCATCGCTGCCGGCCATTTCAACGTGCAGGCGGGGGAGTTCTCCTCCACAACGCTCAGCGGGCTGCAGGCGCCGTTCGCGGCGATGACCGAAGCGCTGGCCGAACTCTTCGCCCAACTCGCCGATCACCGCGAACAGCTGACCGCCGTCCTGGACACCATGGCGGACGGAGTCATCCTCGTCGACAGCCAGAACAGAGTCGCGCTCTCGAACCGCGCTGCGAGGGACCTGCTCGGCGTTGAAGCGCCGAGCGGAACACCGCTCAGCTCGGTGTTGCGGGACCATGAGCTGCGGGCCCTCGTAACGCTCTCCAGGGGATCGGGAGAACGCAGGAATGCGGAGTTCGCCCTGTCAAGCCCGCGGCGCAGCCTCAACGCCACAGCCACGCCTATCGCCGCCAAGTCCGGTGACGCAGGTCCGGATGAGTCCGAAACTTCCGTCCTCCTCACGCTGCACGACCTGACGCCCATACGGCAGCTGGAAACGACGCGGCGTGAATTCGTCGCCAACGTCTCTCACGAACTGCGCAATCCCCTGGCTTCCGTCAAGGCTATGGTAGAGACCCTTGAGGGTGGCGCAGTGAGCGATCCCGCAGCGGCGCTCGATTTCCTCGGGCGCATCAACCGTGAGGTCGACCGCATGA
>DAOUHP010000033.1:0-13126 GCA_034428575.1 Dehalococcoidia bacterium
CGAAGACGGAATGGAACTCGCCGTCGCGCGGGCGGTGCGCGATCGCGTTGGCCTCGGAGACGGTGATTCGCGCCTGCACGCCGGTGAGTGCGCCGTACCACACGAGATGGATGTCGCCCTGCTTGAAGGAGGTGACTACGGCGGCGTAGTCCGCTTGCGGCACGTAGCGCACTTTCAGGCCCGTTTCCTCGGAGAGGTACTCGGCCAAGTTGTTGAAACGCGCTTCCAGCAAGCTCACATCCTGATCGGGGATGCCGGCGATAAGCAGCTCCTGCTCTTCCTCACTCGAACATGCAACCATCACTGCCAGTAAGGCAGCGGCCAACACAACTACGATTTTTCCCATGATTCCTTGTAACTCTCCGTCGGTACGTGATGAAGTGCCGGTATGATACCGTCTCGTGATAGCTGGTAAGAGAGACGATTACGAATTATCATCGAACCATGGACGTGAGCGCGCTGAGGAGCTTCGTTGCCGTATGCCGTTCCGGCAGCTTCCGGGAGGCAGCCCGTGAGCGGCATGTCAGTCAGCCAGGCGTGAGCCGGCACGTGCAACGGCTCGAGTCAGAGCTTGGCGTGATCCTGCTGGCCCGCCACCGGAAGCATGTTGTGCCAACCGCGGCCGGCAGCAGACTCTTCGCCTATGCCGTGGACAGCCTTGCCGCACACGACCGGGTCATCGAGTCCCTCGCGCGCGACGACGCGGCGGTGGAGGGCGAGCTGCGGATCGCAGCGAGCACTGCCCCCGGGGAATACCTGCTCCCCGGCTTGCTATCGCAGTTCACTGAGATATATCCACGGGTGCGGCCGACGGTTGCGGTTACCGACTCAGCGTCAGCGACCGAGCACGTCGCGGGTGGCCACTCTGCCCTGGGCTTCGTCGGGATGAGAGTCGCGCACCCATCCCTCGAATGGACGGTAGTCGCCGAGGACGAGTTGGTGCTCGCGGTGCCGGGCAGACATCCGTTCGCGGGGAGGCCGTCGGTCGACGTCAGCGAACTGAAGGGCCTGCCGTTCATCGAGCGGGAACCCGGCTCCGGCACCTGGACCGGTCTCCGCCGCGCGTTGGACGGAGCGGGAGTGAGGGAGCCCGAATACACGCCTGCCATGGTCGTCAACTCGACGCACGCGACGCTGGCAGCCGTCAACAACGGCTTCGGGTTCAGCATCGTATCGTCGCTCGCGGTCCTCGAGCACGAGTTCGACCAGGTCTACCCGGCGCGATTGACCGGCCTCGACACGGTGCGCAGCCTGTACATGGTCAGGCGGACCTCGCTCGACTCATCCGTCGCCCGGGCTTTCGGGGACTGGGTGCTGGCCAGCCTGGCAAAGGGGCGCGAGACGATCGACCAGCAGGTAGCGCGATGACCGGCCGATTCACCGTTATCGTCTGTACGTCCGCGGAAGAGGAGCGGGAGTCAGCGGTAAGAGAGATCGTCCGGGGTCTGACCACTGAGCCGAAGACGCTGAGCCCGAAATTTCTCTACCACGAGGACGGCTCAGGTCTGTTCGATGAGATTACCCACCTGGAGGAGTACTACCCTACCCGTGTTGAGCGTTCGCTGCTCGAATGCTTCGGTTCCGAGATAGTCGGCGACGTCCGGCCAGGTGAGATCGTCGAGCTGGGGCCCGGGAACAGCGCCAAGAGCGGGACGCTCGTCGGTCCCGCTCTGCAGGCCGGAGTGCTCAAGCGTTACATCCCCTTCGATATCAGCGAGTCGGCGGTCCGCGAGGGTGCGCGAGCGCTGTTCGAAGCATACCCGGACCTTGGCAGGATCGACGCCGTGGTCGGAGATTTCGAGCGCCACCTCTCCGCCATATCTCACCCCCAGGGGACACGGCTCATCGCATTTCTGGGCTCGACGATCGGCAACCTCCACCCGGACGAGCGGAGCCGATTCCTGGCTGAGGTTCGAGGGCTGATGCCCGGGGCCGACGACGCGCTGCTCATGGGCGTGGACCTCGTCAAGGAAACTCGCGTCATCGAGGCGGCCTACAACGACGCCCGAGGCGTTACCGCCCTGTTCAACCTCAACTCGCTGAAGGCGGTGAACGACCTGCTGGGCATCAACATCGACGCCAGCCTCTTTGCACACCGCGCCTTCTTCAACGCAGAGCGCTCGCGGATCGAGATGCATCTGGAGGCCCAGGCTGACGTGGCGTTCGCGCTGCCCGCGAACGGCTACACGGTCCGCATCCGTGCGGGAGAGACGATCTGGACCGAGAGTTCCTACAAGTTCACCAGGGACGGTTTCGCCGGGACCCTCCACGACGCAGGTTTCGGCCGCGTCCGCTGGTTCACAGACCCGGAGGAGATGTTCGGGCTGGCGCTGGCCCGCCCATGAGCCGGGATCATCCGCCGGCAGACGCTTCCCTGAGCCGGCGGTACGCCGCCACAACAGTCTCCCATGCCACCTGCGCGTGCTCCGAGCGTACCGCCGACATCTGCTCGCCTGCGCGGTAGCACCACGTCGATACGTTGGCCACCCCGGCCGCGGCCATGGCCTCCACCGCCTGCGTGATCTCGTATTCCCGGCCCGCCGGTATCGAAAACGCCTGCAGCCAGGCCATGGACTCTTGCCAGTTGTCACGGCATGCGGCGACGACCGATGCACACGCATCGCTTACGTACGGGGAGACGGGCTGGCCATGCGCTCGCCACAAGGGCGACACAGCGACGACGTCAGCCGCGCGGGCGGCCGTCATCTGTTCCGGAAGGCTCGGCCCGGGGAGTACTCCGACAGCGGCCCGCAGTCCGAGTCCGCGAGCGCCGGTGCACGCGTCCTCCATCAGACGGGCGAGACTCCACTGCTGGAACGTCTCTCCGTCCAAGGGACGGACGTGCACCGCCCCTCCATCCTCCGGCTCATAGGCTTCGACGAACGCTGCACGCGCTTCCCGGCAGCTACCGCAAACACATGCCTCTTCCGCGGGGACCAACGGGTCGTCGAAGAACACGGTGTCGGCGCCAGCCCTGGCTGCCATCTCGATCCACGTCTGGAGCAGCTCGCGGAACTCAGGCGCGTTAGGACAGGCGACCGGGACCCGATCGCCGCCAGGCCTGACCTGCCAGGATTCGGGATGTCGGAGCAGAAAGTCGCTGAATGCTTCCCCTGCGAACAGGCCTCCCAGCCCCCAGCAGTCCAACCAGGCCTCGAGCCCGGCCTTGCGGGTGGCGTCCACCAGAGCGTCAATCTCGCCGGAGTGAAAGGCCAGGTCGTACTCGCTTACGGTGTGAACGACATAGTCGCAGCCAGCATCGACTATCTCAGGAAGGTCCCGTTCCACGTAATGCCGGACGAACCGGTTACCGAGGTACGTGACACCCAGTTTCATGCCCGCGGCCCTGCGCTACTCTACGGTGACGCTCTTTGCGAGGTTGCGCGGCTGGTCCACGTCGTTGCCCAGCAAGGTCGCCATACGATAAGCGAACAGTTGCAACGGCACGACGGCCACCATCGGCTGCAGGAGGAGCGGACACTCCGGAATCCAGAGCACGTCGTCGGCGTAGGCAGTCGTCTCGGCGCTGCCCGTGGTTGCCAGGGCGATGACCTTCCCCCCGCGGGCGCGCACCTGCGACATGCTGATGAGCATCTTTTCGTAGAGCGCGTTGCGCGGAGCGACCGCGACTACCGGCGTCTCGTGGTCTATGAGTGCGAGGGGGCCGTGCTTTATCTCCGCGGCGGGCATGCCCTCCGCGTGGATATAGCTCGTCTCCTTCATCTTGTAGGCGCCCTCGCGCGCGATGGGCTCCATCAGCCCGCGTCCCAGGAAGAGGAATCGCCGCGCGTCCAGGTAACGGCGCGCCACCTCCTCAGCGTCGCGCCCCGCCATCTCGATCGTGGCCCCGAGCAGGGCGGGCAGGCGCGTGATCTCGTCGACGCAACGCGCTGCGTTCTCCGCGCTCAATGTGTCGCGCTGCTGCCCCAGCGCACAGGCGGCGAGGTACATCACGACCATCGAGTTGACCATCGTCTTCGTCGACGCAACGCCGACCTCATGGCCGGCGTGCATGAGCATGGAGCGCTCCACGGCGCGCGTGGCCTCACTCTCCGGCACGTTGGTGATGGCGGCGGTCCGGGCGCCGCGCAACCGCGCCTCGTGCAGAGCCTGCAGCGTGTCCGCCGTCTCGCCGGACTGCGTCACGCCCACGACGAGCGTGTGCCTGTCCAGCACCGGGTCGCGGTAGAGGAACTCCGCGGCGTTCTCCGCGGACGCGGGGACGCGGGCGAGCGTTTCCACGTAGCGAGCGCCCACCAGCCCCGCGTGCACGCTCGTGCCCATGCCCAGGAACACGACGCGCGTCAGCGCCGCCGCTTCTGTGTCGGTGAAGGGCAGCAGCGTTTCGTCCAGCTGTGCCTCGCCCTGCGAGAAGGAGATGCGCCCGTGCAGCGCGCTCATCGCGGACTCCGGCTGCTCGTGTATCTCCTTCAGCGTGAAGTGCTTGTAGCCGCCCTTCGCCGCGACTCCGCCGTTCACCCCCACGGGGAGCAGCGCGCGCGTGGACGGTCGACCGTTCAGCATCTGCAGTTCGAACCCATCGGGCCGCACAACCGCTGACTCGCCAGGCTCCAGGAAGATCGCTGTCGAGGCATACGGTGTCAGCGCGGGGAGGTCGCTCGCGATAAGCATCTCGCCGTCGCCGGAGCCCACGGCTATGCCGCCCGCGTTGCCGATACGCGCAACCACGAGCGTTTCCGGCGTTCGCGCGTGCATGCAGGCTATCGCATGGGCGCCGCGCAGCCGACCCGCCGCGAGGCGGACCGCCTCCTCGAACGACAGTCCTTCGGCCAGCATCTCTTCTATCAGGTGAGGGATGATCTCCGTGTCCGTTTGCGAAAGGAACTGGTGGCCGTTCGCAACCAGGCGGGCCTTGAGCTCGGCGTAGTTCTCAACGATGCCGTTGTGGACGACGACGACCTCGCCAGTGCCGTCGGTGTGGGGGTGCGCGTTGACATTGGAGGCGGGGCCGTGCGTTGCCCAGCGCGTGTGGCCGATGCCCTGGCGTCCGCTGACGGGTTCGTTCTCCACCAGCCGCCGCAGGTTGTCCAGCTTGCCCGCCGCACGCCGTATGGAGAGGTGGCCAAAGTCGTCCACGACAGCAAGACCGGCGCTGTCATACCCGCGGTAGGAGAGGCGTGTGAGCCCGTCCAGCAGGATGCTGGGCGACTCACGAGGGCCGGTGTATCCAAATATCCCGCACATGCAACAGATGGGAGTGTAGCACTCCGCTCTCCCGCGTGCGGTTCGAGGCGTCACAGACACGCTCAGCAGCACTGGCGTTCTCCAGGGCGAGCAGCCATGCCAGCGTGCCCCCCGGCCGCAGCGTTCCGCGGTCAGTTGCCGTGGGAAACCCCGGAGAAATCGTACTGCGAACCTTCGGGGCCAGCGGAGGCGAGCGGGGACCCAAGTGAGTTCGCTCTGCTCGAGGCAGGGTTATGATGTGCGCTATGTCATGGCTATTCGGGGAATCCAAGCGGGCCGTCAGGCGGCAGGTAGCACAGCAGCACGACGGGGTGATCGTCCGAGCGCCCGCCGGTCGATCCATCGTTGTCAGCAACGCGGACCAGTGGCAACTCCTCTTCGACTTCGAGTCCCCCGATGGCCCTCCCAATCCGCTGTTCGGTCAGCGCACGGTAACGCAGATCGGGATCCCGTTCACACTCCTCGATCATTTCACCTGGACACTGCGCCGGCGTCCCACGCTGGGACAAGCGATCTATCAGCGGCGCAAAAAGTGGACGGAAGCGGAAGGGTATTCATGGGAGGAATTCATTCGCAGACTACAGCCCCAGTTACGGCCTCCGGCAGTGCCCCTGGGCTATGGCGACTTCGACTACGAGTTCGACATCTCCACCAGCGACGAAGGCAAGCTCCGCGAACTCTTCTCCGACCCCGACCTGCGCCGCTTCGTCCAAGGCATGCCGTCGGTGTCCCTGAGCGCGTTGCAGGACGACGATTGGCTCTACTCGCTGGGCAGCGGGGAGGCCGGTGACCTCGCCGTCTTGTCCTACCAGCACCCGGGGGTGCTGAAGGACGACGCCAAGCTCCGGGATATCCTACGGCTCCTTGAGACCATCATCGAGCGGCTGGCCGCGATGCGCGTCGCCGAACCAACCCGACACCGCCTGTTTCCGGCAGCAGACGTTGACCGGCTGGGGGACACCTAGTTCGGCTCCGAGGATCGTGGGGCAGCCGGAGGAGTCACTGGCATAGGCGTGGAACATGCTCGCCGACGCGACTCCGCGTCCTCATCGGGGACGCATGCCCTGTTCGATACCGGAATCTGCCTCTCCCGCCCTGGGCCTGTTCCGGGCCGAACCGCAGTTCAGCCCTTGAGTAGCTGGGCCGGAATCTGCAACTCCTTGCCAAGCTCCTTCTGACGTTCGATGTTGAATTCCTCCGAAGGCGTCTCCGGCAAGTCAATCACGTCCTGCGTACTCATCATGCCGCGCGCCTGCAGAACGACCCGTCGCCACAGCACCTGGTGCGAGTCCGTGGCGGATAGGTATTCCCGCGTGTCGTAGAGCTGCGGGGCTATTGCCGAGAAGTCCTGACGCGAGAAATTCGTGACCTGCGTCCAACGCCCGGTGAGCCTGAAGTGCACCCGCTCGTATACGCGTCCCACCCAACTATTGGGGCGCACGGCCTTGAAATAGACCTGCCGCGACGTATCCTCGGTGATGGGAATGGAATTGCGTGTGTACATGTCTGTGCGGTGGTCGTTGCGGAACATGGCCGGCAGGTGATGCCCTCCGCCGTGCCACTCCTCCTGATCGCATTCCCAGCTCGGCTGGCGTGCTACGCGCTTGCGCGCAGGGGCGAACAGCCAGGTCCAGTAGGTTCGCCACCGATGCTTCGGCCACCGCGCGTTCAACCCCGGGAAATACCTCCGCGGCCACCGCGCGCTGCCGGACAGGCGCCCTCCTTCGCGGCGTTGCCTGGAAACCGTTACCACGGCGCGGCCGCTGACTATCTTGTACCGTCCCCCCATGTAATTGCCACCGGGCGAGGGGTTCATCAGGTGTTTCACCGAGTTACGGTGGACGTAGGGAACGTGAGCGTCTCCGCCATTCTCAAGGGCGATGTTCCAGTTCACCGGCCATTGCTCGATGTGATAGAGGATCAGGGTGATGTCATCGAAGAACTCCGGCGGCACGTCCTCCTCGACGGGCACGGGCTCGCCCTCGCCCATCCACACAAATACCATCCCTTTCAGCGTTCGCGTGGGGTATACCCGCTGTTTCACTTTGCCGGGTATCCTGGACTCAGGGCCCTCCGGCAACACGGCCAGCACGTTGCCATAGCCATCGAACGTCCATCCATGGTAAGGGCAAGAGATCGTCCCCTTGAAGTGGCAGTCCCCGTGCATCAGACTGCCGCCACGATGGGGACAAACATTCGACAGGCATCTGACCTGGCCGTCTCCGCCCCGGAAAAAGACCAACTTCTCGCCACAGATCGTCAGCCCCACCGGCCTGTTCCTGACCTTCCTGTCCTCCAGCACCGGGTACCAGTATTCCTTCAACCCCAGCGGCGGTATCAAGGCCCGAATGTCGCTCGCCCGCAAACGTCGTTCCGGCTCACGGTATGATGCGTCAACTCCCTCTTCCCGGGCTTCCTGCGTTAGCGTCATCGGCTTCCTCTTCTACGACGTGAAGCATCTCCGATCAGGCGTGTTCCATTATGGTGAAGTGCCGTGCTATCGTCAATGATTTCGCATCTTGCGCCGAAACACAGTTGTCAGCAAGCACCTATGCTGCTGAAATCGCCACAATGAGCGGTCATCCCTATGCGACGCCCGGTTTGCCCTATGCGACGCCCGTTTGCAACTGCTTCAATGGTGGCCTCGCGCTGCAACCGTTCTACCGCGGGTGTTCAAGCTCGGCCGCTGAGAATAGCTTCCGCAGCGAGGGCCTGACCCTGACCGAGCATGCACCGTCGGGTTGCAACCTCCGGCATGACGAGGAGAGATGAGCACTCACAGACGGGCCCCCAACACTGCGGCCCCGTGGAAATGGCCAGCCGTGATGTTCGTGCTTGCCATGAGCATGACCGCATGGGCAGTCGTCTGGCAATACTACCTGCTGGACGCCTTCACTCCAGACCCTTCGGCCTCGGCCACAGTATTCGTCGACGATTCGGGGAACCGCCGCGTGTTATGGGGCTCCAGCGGTGCAGGGTTCGTGGTGGCAAGCCTCGGCGTGCTCTTCTGGGCGCTGGCAAACCGATTCAGGCGCCATAGCGCGGCGTGCCGACGGATAGTCGTCATCTGCGGCGCAGCGCTGATACTCGTGGGGGTCTCGTGCCTCTTGCTCTTCGTGTCCGTCAGGAGCGTCGTGATCGACGAGCGGGCGCGGCTGGTAGTCTTCGAGCAGCGGTGGCTTTACGTACAGAAACTTGAGTCGCTCGCTTTCGACGACATAGCGCGGGTCAATCTCCGCGTTCGACGGACCCGGGTAGGAGGCGCGAGCGGAGGCTGCTTGGTCGCGCAGGGCCTCAGTATCATTCGTCATGACAGAACGTGGGTGGAGGTCCCCTTCAAGCAGGAAGAGATCGGGAGAGAGGTCGCCCATATCGCCGATGTGCCGTTGGAGGGCACCGACAAGCGGGAGTGTTAGCCTCGTCGCACGGGCAGCCACGCGTCCTGTCACCACAGCGCCGCCTCACCGACAATGTAACTGTCTCCTGCGGCACACTCGGGGCAAAGGCCGGGACTATGCAAGCCCCGGCCTCTGCATCTCGCAACATCGGGCCGAACTCATGGTGAATAGAGCCCAAGTCTCATGACCTGTAGCTCGGATCCACTTCCTAGTTGGCCGCCTGGTACCACTCTCTCACCTGCGCGATGATCTCGTCGCGCTTTGCGACGTGCTCCGCTGCGTCGATGTTCACGTACTCACGGTCTGGCTTCTGAACCTCGGCCGGGTCCACGTTGTCCTTGGGAACGTCCAGGCGCAGCGAGTTAGGCGAGGTCCTGCCGGAGTACTCCGCAACCAGGTCATGGACCGCGGTCTGACCCTCCCGGCTCAAGAACCAGTTGATGAACAGCTTCGCCGCGTTCGGGTTCGCGGGGTTCTTCATCACATGGATAACGTTCGCGGACGTCCCCCCTGCCATCGTTCCGACCGTACCGAGGTCTTTCCTGACCGTCTGCACCGGCAGTCCAAGGTCTGCCAGGTCCTCGATGTCGCCGCAACCCAGGATGCATACGGAGTAAACGCCCTGAGCAAACTGGTCCTCGACCGTTCGGAAATCGCCGAAGAAGCCGACATCCAGGTCCTGCACGAACGTCTGCAACCAGTCAGTCTCTCCCATGAGGTATAGCTCATAGAAGCCCGTGGTTGCGCCCGGCTCCATAGGAGTAAGTCCCACGATCTCGCCTCGCCACCTCGGAGCCAGGAAGTCATCGATCGACTGGATGGCGTCTACCTCTGCCTGTGAGACCTTATCCGTGTTGACGTGGAACTCTATCGTGTCGGAGAAAGCCGCAGAATGGTTGAACAGGAATTTCTCATCGAGGTCGGCGTAGTGGTGCTGGTTGTTGAACCAGTTGGAGCGGTCCACCACTTCGGGCAGTATCAGCCAACCGTCCGTTTCGTCAAAGAGCCCGGCTGGCGCCGCGCGGGTGGCGCCGGTGCCGCCCCCTATGGTGCCCACGTCCGCCGTGAACCGGCCCGCAGCCTGCTCAGCTATCAGTCTATCCGTGTGCTCTCGGGCACTCCCACGCTGCACGACAGTCTGGATGCCGAACTGCTCACTGAAACGGTCCCAGATCAACTCCATCCTCGAGCCGCCGCCGCCCGAGCCGATCACGACCAATCTCCCTTCTTCCTGGGCATCGACGATCAGCTGGTCCCACTCGCTCAGCGCGGGAGTTGGCGTTGATGCCGCGCCCACCGGCGTAGGAGTCGGCTCGTCGGTACCACACCCCGCCATTGCCACTGCGAGCCCCGCAAGCAACATCATCAACAGCCCCGCGTTCTTCGTGTACCGGTGTGCATTCATGAACATCCCTTCTCCCTTCGCTGCCTGCGGCAGCATATCCTAGGATTTTCCGGCCGATGGGCTAGCTGTGTCGCACTCCCAACCGAAGCCCGACTCTTCGGGCTACCAGGGCGGTAGCCAGCGTGATCGACGCGGTGACGATCAGCACTGCACTTGCCGCTTCTCTCAGAGAGAGCACTCCCGGCATCGCCCACTCCAACGCCAATATCGATAGCGTAATCGTGTCTCGTGAGGCCAGCAGGATGATGCTTGCCGTCGTGCTCGCAGCGATGTTGAAGTTCAAGACTCCCAGCAGGAGCAACGTTGGCATGAGCAGAGGCAACCAGATCTTGAAGTAGACGGTGATCCAGTTTGCGCCGGAGATTCGACCGGCCTCCTCCAGATCGAACCCGACTTGCACGATGGACGCCTTGGAGATGTTCACTCCCGTCGTGTTCCCCTGGAGGATAACGACCAGTATGAGCGCCCAGATCGAACCGTAGAGGATCGACAAACCCGGAGTCCACAGGAATATCAGCAACAGTCCCAGGGCCGTGAGCATCCCAGGCAGAGCCGCCGATATCCAGATGATGGAATCGAGAAGGAACCGCCCACGCCAGCGCGTCCGCACGAGGATATACCCCAGCAGAGAGAACAGCAGAGGGCTGAAGATGCCCGCCGTGAATGCCAGGATGAGCGTCATTCTCACGGCGTTGGCGAATACCGGAGCGGAGAGAACGAAGTCCCAGTGGGCAAGTGTGAACACCGGGTCGATCTGGAAATACCCGCTCCGCACCATGAAACTACCGAGGACCAGTGCGCCGAGCGGCACGACGGTCAGGAAGGCGTGGAGGACCGTTATCGCGCCAAACGCCGGCCAGCGGAACACTCCGAGATCGGTGAGGCCCGGCTTGAACCCGCTCGAGATGGTCGTATACCGGCGGCGCTGGAGTATCCAGCGCTGTAAGGGAATGATGAACCCGAGCATCACGAGAGTGACGGATGCCAGCACGGTTGCCTGCCCGTAGAGAGGCGGTTCGTTCAGCCGGACGAGATCGAAGATCAACGTCGAGTAGACGTAGAAGCCTATTGGCGTGCCCAGCAGGAACTCCGCCTCGAAGGACTGGAAAACACGCATGAGCTGGAGGGCCGTTACCAGCGCGATGGGCGAAATCATCATCGGGATGGTGATTCTGAGGACAGTGCGCAGGCTCGACGCGCCGCCAACCCGTCCCGCCTCTTCCAGCGCCGCGTCCATGTTGCGGAAGGCAGGAGTGAGCAACATCACCTTGAGAGCGATCCCGTTCCCCATGACGCCGGTCAGTATGATGCCGGGCACGCTGAAGATGTCGAAGACATACCTGTCGACAAATGGCAAACTCCGGGCCGCCAGGTTGATGTAACCGGTGTTGGGGTCCAGAAGGAGGATCCAGGCGATAACCCCTCCTGGCGTGATGTAAGCAACCCAGAACAGGAACTCCAACGGGTAACTGAATGGGATGCGGGTCCGTGCGAGCGTCCAGGCTATGAGCACGGACAACGGCATCGCTATGAGGAATTCCAATCCCCAGACCATGAATGTATTGGCGACGGCTTCAGGGATGCGACCATCCTGGAATCCCACGCGCCAATTCTCGAGGCCCCAAACGAAGTCCCCGGCGAATATCTCATGCGCCGTATTGAAACTCAGCGCGATGATGATAACGATAGGCCCGATCAGAGGAATGCCCAGCGCAATGAGCAAGGCCGCCATGAAGAAGGTGCTTCGCTCCGACCGGATGGCGAACGCAGCCTGACGGTACCTATTCAACTGTGCGCTGGCGATCATGCGCGAATCCTCGTAGCGCCGACTTCGAGTCGCATCAGACTTCAGAGTCTGAGATGTGTTGAACGACCATGTAGCTAATGGCAATCCCCATGGCTATTCGCTGAAGGACAGCACGTCCTGGGCCGAAGCGCACCACGGCTCTGCCCGCTCACGGCCGCAGACGAGCCAAGGAGTGGTGGCGAGGGTCTTTCCCGTATCCATGTCAACGACGCTTACGGTTACCGGCCCATTGAACTGGCTTTCCACCAGGAGCGTCTCCAAGTCTTCTCGTCCCACTTGGCCGCTGATCGTGAACGCCAGGGCGAAGGCTCCCTCGTGGTTCGCCTGCCGGAGGGATGCCCCTTCCAAACCGAACAGAGCGATGTCATCCACCAAGCCGTTTACTCCAGCCCACACCTCGAACCATTGACCCGGCTCCAGGCCCGACCCCATGATCCAAACCCCGGCGCCGCTGGTTCGCCCCTCCGGCCACCGCAGTACGGACGGATAGACGGCGACTGTCGGCGCCGCCGTCGTTGCTGCCATCGCCGGTTGCATCGCCTTCTCGTCACTATCGTCGGGAACCGCAGTCGGCGTGGGTGTGGGGTCGGAGCAAGCGCCAACCGCGACTACCGTGGCCAACAACAAGATTGCCAGTTGGAACCGCACTACATTCGTCATCATCTCCCCCGTGTTTCGGAATTAAGGGTCCGCGTAGCATCCTACGAAATCCATCAACTTATCTTGTAACAAACCTATCACCGTGCATTACACCGGTCAACATGACGATTTTCGTAATATTCGGCCAGCCGAATGAGCGCAGCCCGCTAGGGATTGAGGACAGGAATGGACAGGGGGCGTGGGGTTGTTGCGAGGAGATGGCCCTACCCCTGTGCTCCTCCGGATGCATGCCGGGTCATTCGCGGATATCCACGACAAGACAAAGCGAAGCTCGCGATAGAGATCGCGGCAGCAGGCAGGCAAGACCTCCCGATGACCGTCTCGCCCGGCAGCGGCAAGGCGCTCCTCGCAGGGGCCATGGCTTCGACACTCCCACCGCGCATCTCATCCGAGTCCTTGAAATGACGTACAGGGCGATGGGCCACGAACCCAGTGGAGCCGGCTCCCTCTCGCAGGTCGTGAACAGAATGCTCGCGCTTTACAAAGCAGTACCGCGTGTCTATCGTTCCCTTGGCCACATTTCAGAAAGCCGGGGTTGCATCGAATAGATCGTGGGAGGTGGTTCATGGAGCCAACGCTGAGAGTTGGACTGGCGGGACTGGGAAGCGTTTCGCGGACGATCCTGTACAACATCCAGACCATCGAGAACGT
>DAOUHP010000034.1:0-6387 GCA_034428575.1 Dehalococcoidia bacterium
CTCCAGCGGAGTTGCAACCGGCTGATCTGGCTGAACCCGCTTGCGGGCAACGAGGACTACGAGCCGCTGACGGTGGGGATGCAGGCCGCCGCGCCGTACATAGACGACCTGCTGCCGGTGAACAATCTCGCCGCCCTGTTCGACCTCGCCGAGCACCTGAACGGCCTCGCGCAGGGCCGCCCGGTGCGCCACCAGCAGACAGCTCGCGCTACGGAGGACGCTCCCCTCGTCGAGGCCACGCCAGCGCCGCCGCAGCGCTCGTGGCACGCAAGCGCGAATCCCACGTTCCGCCATCCGATATGGGGGCGTGGGGAGCCGGGGAATGGGGCGTAGGTCAGCCCTCTACGCCGACGGGTAAAACCCCTTGTCGTACCAGTAGGTGAGGTCGCTGCCGAACCACTCGGTGGGGATCTCGTGGCCGAGGCCTGCCTCGACCGCCTTGCGATAGATGAGCGCTCCCGCCGCAGCCATCTGAATCCCCATGCCGGTGCTGTTCTTGTAGTAGACGATGTCCCCGGGCTGCGCTTCCAGCGTGCTCGTCCCAGCGACCACCTCGCCGAGCGTGCATATCCTGTCCCAGGACACGAGCCCCTGCTCGATGGGATCGAGCAGTTCGACCTGGTTGTTCGAGTAGACGCTGTCGCGGTCGTTGATGCAGATGAAGGCACTGCGGGCGAACGTCGTGTCGTCCACCTCGGACTTCTTGAAGTTGGCGTCGCTGTTCTGCAACGAGATGACGAACTGCCCCGGCTCCGACCAGTCGCCGTCGAAGACCGGCTTGCCGCTCACGTAGCCCGCGTTCGTCGCGCAGCAGACGATCTCGGTCCCCTCCATCGCTTCGCGCGGGCCGTCGACGGGCGTCACCTCTATCTCCAGCTGCTGCGCCATCTCCCGGGCGAACTCCTCGCGGTGCTCCTTCGTTGGACTGTAGACCTTCACGCTCCGCACCGGGCGCACGCGCGCGAGCGCCTCCAGGTCCGTCCGCGCCAGCTTGCCGCTGCCGAACATGGCTGCCGTCTGCGCGCCCGGCGGCGCGAGGTATTTCGCCGCAACGCCCGACGTTGCGCCGACCCGTATGCCCGACAGGTAGAACTCCTGGATGAAGGCCAGCAGCCGCCCCGTCTGCATGTCAATGAGGACGATGAAGCCCCAGTTGCGGTTCTCGAATTTTGGCGAGCGCTCGCCCTGCGCGTTGGGATTCGTACTGCGCGCGCTGCCGCCGATGCGTATCGCCGCGGTGTCGTACGAGGGCGTCGTGCCGATGTGGATGTTGGAGCCGTACACGGTGTCAGGGCTGGTCGTGGGACTGACGTAGCGGATGCGGGGGATGTTCACGGCCCCGCTGAGGGCATGGTCGCGGTAGGCGGTCTCCATCGCCTCGATGCAGTCGGCAATCGGGTGTACCCGGGCAACGTCTTCGTCGCTCAACACCAGCGTCATGCTGCGCCTCCTGTCTGTTTGCTCACGCTCGTCGTGTGCGTCGCATCACGACTCCGCCCGTCCCGCAGCACGTGACCTGTCGATGATCTCGCGGTGCTCGCTCCAATCAGGCTCCCTCTCGGGGCCGTCCAAGGCATCGCATCGGCGGAAGAACTCCTCCAACTCCTCAGGAGAGGCGAAACGCCGCCGCTCATCGCGCCGCCCTCGTACCATGACTCGCACCCACGCGCTAACCTTCATGCCATCTCCTCCGGGTCGCCGTACAGTAGGAAGGCCGTCCTCATCTCGACTAACCAGTCCCTTCAAGATCAGACGTGCTGGTCCACCAGGATAGGATTGCCGTCCGGGTCGATCGCCACGAAGCTGGCCGGTCCCGAGCCGGCCTCGTCCGCTTCGCTTGCCAACTGCACGCCTCGCGCCTTCAGTTGCCGCTGCAGCTCACGCACGTCCGTGAACGCGTCCAGAGGACGGGCCTGGCTGTCCCACCCAGGGTTGAACGTGAGGATGTTCCTGTCGAACATCCCCTGGAAGAGACCGATGGTGTGGTCGCCGTTCCTGAGTATCTGCCAGCCCTCTGCGGGATCGCCTCCGACGACCTCGAACCCGAACTGCTCGTAGAAGTCCCTCGAAGCCGCGATGTCCGCCACGGCCAGGCTGATGGAGAACGCACCGAGTTCCATGTATCGCTTCTCTCCTCCGGTCAACAATCCGAAGACCGGGCCTCAGTTGCCGTGCGGCAGGATGACCGTCTTGACCTCGCGGAAGCCGGCCATGGCGTGCAGCGCATCGGAGGTCTCTTCGAGCGAGTAGGGGCGCGACAGCATCCGCTCGAACGGCACCGACGCGCCGCGCGTCCGCAGGAACTCCAGCGCCTGGTGGTAGTGGCGGCCCTCCCCGGAGCGCACGCTCACGATCGTCACCTGCTGCCCGAACCCGTCGATCGAGACCGGCCCGCCTCCGCCTCCGATGGAGAGGTAGCGTCCGCCGGGACGCAGGAAGCCGAGCCCTTCCGGTATGACGACGTAGGAGACGCACTGGATGGCGACGTCCGCGCCGCGCCCGCCGGTGCGTTCCATCACCCACTCGTGCCGGTCCTTCGCGTCGGGCATCTCGCCGATGTCGAGCGTCTCGTCCGCGCCCCACGCCCTGGCGACGTCCAGCCTTACGCTCGGCGCGCCGATCACCAGCACGCGGCCGGCGCCACGGTCGCGCGCGACCGCAGACGCGTACAGCCCGACCGGTCCCGACCCCTGCACGACGACTGTATCGTGGGGGTAGATCGGGCCTAGCCGCTCGAAGCCGTGCATCACCGTGCGGAGCGCGCAGGCAGAGGAGGCCGCCTGCGGCGACGTCACCTCATCCGGAATGGGGATGATGGCCGTTCCCGGCGGGATGTAGTGGTACTCCGCGCAACCGCCCAGCAGGTACGGCGGCAGGTCCGCGCGCCCGCGCCCGAACCGGATGCTGTCGTCGCAGAGCGAGGGCTGGTTAGCGACCGAGCAGTAGAAGCAGTGCCCGCAGAAGCGGTACGCGGAGACGATGCGGTCGCCCTCCTCAAGCCGCCTGCCGTGCACGTCGAACCGCTCTCCGTTAATCGCCACGATGCGTCCCGCGGTCTCGTGGCCGGGGATGTAGGGCAGCATCTTCGGGTTCGCGGCGTCGTGCCAGATGTGCACGTCCGTCCCGCACAGCGTCGCGGCCTCGACCTCAACCAGCATCCCTGTCGGCTCCAGGTCCGGCATCTGGATATCGCGCATCTCGGTCGGTTCGTTAAATCCCGTGATGACGGCAGCCTTGCACGTCTCCATCGCGTCACCTCCGCTTTCCGATGGGTGCTCGAACCCTCGCCGGTACTTTATCGCAGCGAGACCGGCTGTGTGCGGGATGCGGCCTACAGGGCCAGGTCCGGCGGCCTGCGGTGGCGCGTCGCCTGCTCGTAAGCGTAGGCGAAGCCGATCATGGCGCCATCGCTGTACGGCCTTCCCAGGAACGTCATCCCCGCGGGCAAGGCGTCCGCGGTGAACCCGATGGGCACCGACATCGCCGGGACGTAGGTGACGAAGGTGTTCAGGTGAGTGGCGCCGCGCATGCCGACGAACCCCGGAGCGGATGCATCCTCGATGAGGGTCGGCTGATGCTCGACGCTCTTGTGCACGATCGCGTCGAGCTTGTGGTCGGCCATGACCTTCATGACGTTGAACATCAGCCGCTCCCGCGCCATAAGGTCCTCGTGGTGCGCCGTCACGTCCCACGGGCCGATGGATGCCATCCGCTTGTTGCGCACGAGCTCGAAATCAGGAGAGGCGAGCATCTCCTCGCGAGACCCGTACGGCGGATGGGCGCTGCGCCCGAAATAGGCGTCCCAGGCCGGCTTCGTGTACGGGCCGCCTGCCCGCTTCGACAGCAACTCCCGTACGTCCGGGACCGTGATCGGGTCAACCAGGAACGCACCCGCTTTTGCGAGCTCCGCCACGGCCCTGTCGAATACCGCCGATACCTGCGCATAGTCCTCTGTGTCGGGTTCGCTGCCGAACCCCATCGACTCGCGCAGGACGCCGATCCTGGCGCCCGCCAGGGCCCTGACGTCCAGGCGGCTGACGAACGTCTCCTGAATCCGGCCAACGCCCATCGCCGTGAGCGGGTCCTCAGGGTCATAGCCCGCGATGACGTCGAGCAGGGCAGCGGCGTCCGCGACGGTGCGCGTCATGGGCCCCAGCACCCCCTGGACTCCGGGCCATCCCGAATACACCCCGCCGCGGCTCACGAGACCGGCGGTCGGGCGCATGCCGACGATGCTGTTCCACGCAGACGGCCGCCGGATGGAAGCGAAACCCTCCTGGCCAACGCCAATCGCTCCGAGGTTGGCCGATATGGCAGCTGCGGTCCCTCCGGACGATCCGCCGACGGTACGGTCGAGCGCATAGGGGTTCCGGGTCGAACCGAACAGCGATCCGTGGGTATCGCCGCCTCCCATCTCTCCGAGGGTTGCCTTTGCCAGGATGACGGCGCCGGTCTCTCTCAATCGCTCGACGACGAACGCATCGCGGTCGGGGAAGTAGTCCTTGAACAGGACCGAGCCCATCGTCGTGGCCATGCCGGCAGCGTCGATCTGGTCCTTCAGGACGACCGGTACGCCGTGGAGCGGCCCCCTCGGTCCGGACCCCGCGCGCTCACGGTCCAGCGCTTCTGCGTCCTCGAGTACCTTCGGATTGATCGAGATGATCGAGTTGATGCCGGGCCCGCCGCGGTCGAGCGCCTCGATACGGTCGAGATAGGTCTGAACGAGCTCGCTGCTCGAGAGTTGCCCCGCTTCGAAGGCGAGGCGGAGGTCGTCCAGGGTGGTTTCCACGATTCCCGGGCCTGCACCCGGCCCGCTCGTCGTCGCCCCTGCGCCGTCCTTCCCGGTCTCCTCATCGGCCATGGCAACCTCCTTCTCCCTTCCCCGGCGCGCCGTGAGCGCTCTGCCTAACCCGCTGTGAACTTCGCCGCCTCCTCCGAGCCTCCCGTGGCGTCCCCTTCGCTGTAGGAATGCGCCCCCGTCCCGGCGAGCGCGCCGCCCTGCACGATAAGGTATTCCTCTCTGATCGGCCGCCCATCGAACCAGGACTCGAGTATCTCGCGGACGCCCGCCGCATAGCGGGCCTGGGCCGAGAGGGAGGTGCCCGACGTGTGCGGCGTCATCGCGTGGTTGGGCATCGTCCGCCACGGATGGTCGTTGGGGGGCGGCTGAGGGAACCAGACGTCGCCCGCATACCCGGCAAGCTGACCGCTCTCCAGCGCCCGCACGATGGCATCCCGGTCGCAGATCTTCCCCCGGGCGGTATTCACGATGTAGGACCCGCGCTTCATTCTGCCGATCAGCGCGTCGTTGAACATATGCTCGGTCTCCGCGTGCAGGGGACAGTGGATGCTGACCACGTCGCAGACGTCGACGAGCGATTCGACGTTCTCGTGGAAAGTCAGGCCCAGCTCTTGCTCCATGTCGGCGGGGAGCCGGTGCCTGTCCGTGTAGTGGAGGTTCGCGTCGAACGGCTTCATCCGCTTCAGCACGGCGAGCCCGATCCTTCCGGCTGCCACGACGCCCACATCCATCCCCTCGATGTCGTATGAGCGGGAGGCGGCGTCGGCGATGTTCCAGCCGCCCCTCACCACCCAGCCGTATTGCGGGATGTAGTCCCTCACCAGGGCCAGCATCTGCATCACCGCGTGCTCCGCCACGCTGATGCTGTTGCACCACGTCACCTCGCAGACCGTGATGCCCCTGTCGATGGCGGCGCTGAGGTCGACGTGGTCGGACCCGATGCCGGCCGTGATGGCCATCTTGAGCCGGGGCGCCTTCTCGATGCGTTCGGCTGTCAGGTAGGCGGGCCAGAAGGGCTGCGAGATGACGATGTCCGCGTCTGGCAGCTCTCGCTCGAAGACGGAGTCAGGGCCGTCCTTGTCCGAGGTCACGACGAAGCGGTGCCCACGCTCGATCAGGAACTTCTCCAGACCCAGTCCGCCCGAAACGGACCCCAGCAGATGGCCGGGCGTGAAGTCGCGGGCGGCTGGCGAGGGCAGCGTTTGGCCGTCCGGGTAATGCGTGAGCGTGGGTATCTCGGCACGAGCGTAGGCGGGAGGGAATCCGGCTACCGGATCGTCGTAGAGAACGCACAGCACTTTCTGGGTGGAAGAGGTGCTCATGGCAGGCCTCCGAGCGGTCGAAGTGCGCACAGTGTATGCGGGGTTACCTTTGCAGGGAACCTTCTGAACCTATGGATGCATCGCCTGAACAACCCCGCGGTGGTACAGTCCCACCTACCGCGTTCCCGGAGGGCCGACGCGCACCGTGATGATGTCGGAGCCGTGGAACTGCTGGTGCCGCACGGACGAGGCGTAGCGCCGCAACAGGCGCAGCGATATCTCGTTCTCCGACACGGTCTCCTCGTCGTGCTGCTGCAGTTGCCG
>DAOUHP010000035.1:0-1907 GCA_034428575.1 Dehalococcoidia bacterium
ACACCGAGATCGTGCCCGGCGTCTGGGCGCTGTCGACGTTCGGTCACACGCCCGGACACCAGAGCCTGCTCGTGGAGCTGCCGTCCGGCCCGATGATCTTCAGCGGCGACGCCATCCACGTGTGGGAGAACGCGGAGAAGGAGCGCCCCTTCAACGGCTTCTACAACCTCCAGGACGCCTACGAGTCCATCCGCCGCCTCAAGATGCTCGCCGCCGTCACGAAGGGCACGCTCGTCCCCAGCCACGACCCCGCCCTCTGGGAGACGTTCAACCCTGCGCCGTATAGGTATGCGTAGGGGATCACGAACATCGATGGACAGGATTCACAGGATGGGGTGAGCACAGCCGTTCGTGGTGAGCCTTGTCGAACCACACCCCTATAGAAGCATCCAATCGGCCACTGGCTGGAGACTCCACCTTGCGAACGCTCTCCCCCCTCATTGCACTGACGTTCCTTGCGCTCGCACTCGCGGCATGCTCCCAGGCGACTCCAACACCGGCTCCGACGCCGACACCGGCAGTAACGCCCACCCCCGCCCCGACATCTACACCCACGGCGATGCCAACGCCCACGGCAACCCCTGCGCCTGAACTACCGTATCTGACAGAGGAGATACCCCCGTGCACACCCGTACCTGGTTCTTCGGTCAACCCGTGCGAACCCAACACAGCCGTATTCGATCCGGTGGAGTATCCTCCTGACAGCGATGAGCCGAGGAGTCTGGACGCAGCAGCATTCACCGACTCGTCACCCTACGTCCCCCATTTGGTGCTGCGGGGAACATACCTGCCGGGCACCGTGCGTTGCACCTCCGGTGATCTGGTCCGCCCGCCGTCGTACATGAGCCGTGACGATGCCGCGTTCCTCGAGGACTCCCGGGCATTGAAGTGCTACGTCGATGTGCGCGTAAATGCTTACGTCATCGGTGAAGGACCGCCTATTCTTACCATCCTGTGGTTCTGGTACCTGCATGGAGACTATGAATTCATATTTGCGGATGAAGCCGTGGCCGAACAAGAAGCCGTCGAAGAGTCCGCGCTTGAGTTAGACGGCATCCTTTCCGGCAGAGAAGAGGTGCTGTTCCTAGGGCTGGGGTGGGACCTTTCGTCCGAAGCATGGCAACTGCTGGGGGCCTGGGGCGTGGAGCGGCGGCCGGATGGGGATTTCATTGCCGTCCATCCTCAACGCCACTTATGGGAGCGCTACAGGCCGGGAGATTACCGCCTACATCGCTCTTTGTTGGAGACAGAGTTATCTAGCTTTACGCAAACGGTTATTGAAGCCTACGAGGCCCTCGTCAACGAGTACGAAGGCCGCATCGGCACGGACCCCAGCATGCCCATGCTGGTCACCGACGCGCACCGGCTGCGCGAGTTCTTTGTCGACGTCGGTGCATACGACCATTCCGACGGCCCTCCCGCTCAGCCCCCGCCTGTATCGTCATTACAGTAGCCCTTGTCGTCCCCCTGTTCGTTCCTGCCCTGGGGAGCGGGCTATAATCGTCATGCGCCTGAAGGACTCGGAAGGCGCACCCCCACCCGGAGGAGTCCTCATGGCAACCAACCCGCTCAAGCGACACTCAGCAGAGATGACTGATGGCCCGTCCCGCGCTCCGGCGCGCGCGATGCTCAAGGCTATCGGCTTCACCGACGACGACCTCGCCAAGCCCCTCATCGGCGTCGCCACCACATGGATCGAGACGATGCCGTGCAACTACAACCAGCGCGAGCTCGCCCAGTACGTCAAGGAGGGCATCAGGGAAGCCCCCTCTCGTGACGGAGATCGCGATGCTGAGCGGACAGGACGGCGGCGCCCCGGTGTCGGGCTTCTTCGTGCGCAAGGAGGCGAAGGACCACGGGGCGGGGAAGGCGATCGAAGGCCCGCTGACGGCTGGCTCCCGGGTGGC
>DAOUHP010000036.1:0-6815 GCA_034428575.1 Dehalococcoidia bacterium
CGGCGGCGAACGCGGCGTCGTTCGGCGGCGACCCGTCCCGGCTGGCGGTCGCAGGATCGAGCGCGGGCGGGAACCTCGCCGCGGCGGTGGCGCTGCGAGCGCGGGACGAGGGGAAGCTGCGGCTCGCGCACCAGTCACTCATCTGCCCGGTGGTCGACAAGGACTTCCGGCGTCCCTCCTACGTGGAAAATGGCGAAGGGTACGGCCTCTCCTACGACACGATGGTCTACTTCTGGCTGTGCTACGTGTCCAGCGAGGCTGACGCGTTCAACCCGTACGCAGTGCCGATGGCCGCGGAGGACCTGTCCGGCCTGGCGCCCGCGTTCGTGCTCACGTGCGAGTTCGACCCGCTGCGGGACGAGGGCGAGGCGTACGCGGGCCGGCTGCGCCAAGCAGGAGTGCCGACGACGCTGTCCCGCTACGACGGACAGGTCCACGCGCTATTCAACGCGGGAGTCCCGTTCACGCGGACGTGGGACGCCATAGACGAGGCGGCAGGCGAGCTGCGGAAAGCGTTCGGCACTGCGTAATCCCGCGAACACCAGTCCTCATCCTCCGGGGATACCGCGATTCTGGCCAGCCCACCGCATCTTCTACGGATGGGCTGTCGTCGGGGCGGCGTTCGTCGCGACGTTCGCGGAGGTGCCGGGCTTCGGGCCCGTGCTGACGGTATTCGTCAAGCCGATCCAGGACGAACTGGGCTGGTCGTACACGACGATCGCGACAGGATTCCTCATCGGGAGCGCGTCCGGGGCAGTCGCGTCGAGCGTCACGGGATGGCTGGTCGACAAGTACGGGCCGCGCGTTGTGGTGGCGTTGGGGGGCCTGGGACTCGCGGGGGCGCTCATTGGGCTCTCGACGATACAAGAGCCGTGGCACTTCTGGACGTTCTTCGGGCTGGCGCGGGGGTCGGTGATCGCCGGGGTGGAGATCGGGTCGTCGGTCGCGATAGCGAAGTGGTTCGTGCGGCAGCGCGGGCGGACGCTCGCGCTGAAGTCGATGGGACAGCGCTCGGGGCAGGTCATGCTCCCCATCGTGAGCTTCTTCATCATGGACGCCTCTGACTGGCGGACGGCTTACGTTGCGCTGTCCGGGTTCGCGTGCCTGGCCATCATCGGGCCCGCGCTGGTGCTGATGCGCAGCCAGCCGGAGGACCACGGGATGCTGCCGGACGGCGCAACGGACCTCCGCAATGCTCCCGGGGCGGGTCACGCCGGCGTGCGCATCGTCGAGGAGGAGTCGTGGACGCTGCGGGAGGCCCGAGGGACGCGGGCGTTCTGGCTCATCACGGTCTTCCTGATATGCACGCCGTTCGTGCAGGGAGCGACGAACCTGCACATGGCGCCCATCTTCCACGACCGTGGGCTGAGCGACGGGCAGGCGGTGGCTATCGTGTCCATCTTCGGATTGTCGTCGGCGTCGTCGATCATGCCGATGGGGTTCATCCTGGAGCGCGTGCACGTCCGGCTGGGGGCAATGGTGCAGGCAGTGCTGGTGCTCACGGCGATGCTGCTCCTGCTGGTCCCGGCGGGCGGCTTCCCTGCCGCAGTCGTCTGGGCGGTCCTCTTCGGCGTGGCGGCGGGGATGCGGAACGTCATCGAGGTACTGCTGCTTGCGAACTACTACGGCCGGGCGTCGCTGGGGGCGATCAAGGGCTTCACCGCCCCGTTCCGCATGATCAGCCCGTTCGGACCGGTGCTGGCAGGGCTCATCCGCGACGAGACGGGCAACTATACCGGGGCCTTCCTGCTGTTCGCGTGCGTCGCGGTGTTGATGCTTGTGTTGATGGTGTTCGCGACGCAACCGAGGAAACAAGCACCCACCCCCGCGCAACCTTCCGCAAGGCCCTCACCCTGACCCTTTCCCGGAGGGAGAGGGAATCATCCCTCTCCGGCGCCTCGGCGTAATATAGTTACCACTGTGCGGCAGGGCGCTCGAGGTGGGGGTGGCTGCCACGAAATGCAAGGCACATGACTTTGTGTAAAGGAAGGTCAGGATCATGGCGATGTTTGGTGTGATCGACGCTGATACGCACGTTGACGAGAACGAGGCCACGTGGCAGAGCCTCGAGGAGAGAGGCTCCAAGTACGTGCCGGTCTCCATCTCGCCGGACGCGCTGTCAAAGGCCGCAGTGGCGGACCGGCCGGAAGCCGCGGGCGTGCGCGTCGCCGGGGCGCTCGGCAGTCGCTGGTGGCTGGTAGAGAACCGCCTGCAACCGCGCTTCATCCGCGACGAGATACACCACCCGCGGCGTGAGCATCGGGAGCTGGACGATGCCGCAGGAGTGGCAGGGCGTTTGCAGGACATGGACAAGATGGGCGTGGACGCCCAGGTCATCTTCCCGACGTTCTTTATCCGCTACGGCGCGCAGGACCCGGACGCGGAGGCGGAGCTCACGGGCTCGTACAACCGCTGGCTGGCCGACCGGTGCGCGATGAGCAACGGTCGCCTGCGCTGGGCGGCGGTGCTGCCCTTCCTCGACCCCGACAAGGCGGTCGCAGAGTTGCGCTGGGCTAAGGAGCACGGCGCTTGCGCAATCTTCAAGCGCGGGTTCGATCTCGACAAGCCTGTGGACGACAAGCACTTCTTCCCGGTGTACGAGGAGGCGGACTCGTTGAACATGCCGCTCTGCATCCATACCGGCCACCCCCTGCCCGGCCGTGAGTGGGACCGGGGATTCCCAGTGATGGCGGCGTTCCTCGCGGTCGTCTCCAGCAGACTGCCGAGCAAGTTCCCGAACCTCAAGTTCGGGTTCATCGAGGCGGGCGCGGCGTGGATCCCCTACGCGCTCTCCAACCTCGGCATGGTGCACCGGTCGCTGGCGCTGCACGACCGCTCGGCCGGGTTCGAGTTGACGCGTGATCTCTTCCAGACCGACCGGTTGTTCGTGACGATGGACCCGATGGACCAGATAGAGCACCTGCTGGACTTCGGCACCGAGGACAACCTCATCATCGGCACCGACTACTGCCACTCCGACCCGTCGGCGAACCTCGCGGCGCTCGACGAGGTCAAACGCTGGGCGAGCGAGGGGCGCATCAGCGAGACGGTCGCGCGGAAGATACTGGAGACGAACGCTAAGGCGTTCTACAACCTGTAGGGGCAGGCTTTCCCACTCCGCCTCTCAGGGTCTCCCCGGGAAGGCGTTGCTTGACCCCGTAGCATGCCCCTCGCCCCTCCAACCCTCACCCCAGCCCTCTCCCGATAGCGGGAGAGGGAGTAGATACCCCCCTTGGCTCAGGGTGCAGTGGGTTCCTCAAGGGAAAGGGGATCGAGCGCCCGGAGAGATTCCTCGGCGCCGCTCGGAAGACAGGCGGGCCACGTCACTCACGCGCGCAGGGCCCTCACCGCGCGCTGAAGCGCGTTGCCCTCTCCCTCAGGAGAGGGGACGAGGCAGGGCGCCCGGGAGGAGGTTGTCCTTATATCGGCCACCTCATGCATCCCTACCCCACCCTGTGACCTGGCAGTCACCCTGGATTCCCACTTTCGCGGGAATGACGAAGGCTCAACCCAGAAGCGCCAACACGGCGTCGTGGAGGGCGCCGTTGGTGGAGAGGGCGTTGGTCTCGTGGATGGTGCGCGTTCCGCCCAGGCTGGTGAAGCGTCCGCCCGCTTCTTCCACGATGGGCAGCAGCGGGGCGTTGTCCCAGACGCTCATGTAAGGGTCAATCATGACGTCCACCCTGCCCGTCGCTACGAGGTAGTGGCCGTAGCAGTCGGACCAGCCGCGGGCTGAGTCGACTCCAGCCAGAAGCTTCGCCATCCCTTCCGCCTTGCCGATGTTAGCGAAGTCGTGGAAGCCGGTGGAGGCGAACAGGGCATCGCCGAGGTTGGCGACCGACGAGACGTGCGCGGGGCGCTGGTTGAGCTTGTCGGACGGCGCGCCGATAGCGTTGGCCCACCAGGCGCCCTGCCCTGTCGCGGCGTAGACGACCTCGCCGAGAGCGGGGAAGCAGATGGCGCCGGCGACGGGCTCGCCGTGGTGCTCGAGCGCTGCCATGCAGCCGAAGAGCGGGACACCCCGTACGAACGACACGGTGCCGTCGATGGGGTCGAGGTACCAGCGGTAGCCTGACGAGCCGTCCTTCTCGCCGTACTCTTCGCCGAGGATGGCGTCGGCGGGACACTCGGCGTCGAGGATGCGCCGCGCGAGCTCCTCGCCCTCCTTGTCGGCGCGTGTCACGGGCGAGCGGTCCGGCTTGAAGTCGAGGCCGATGTCCTGCTGCTGGTAGTACGTGATGGCGTGCGCGCCGATCTCCCGCACGATGCGGACGGCAAGCTGCGTGCGTTCGGCGAGTTCGTCCATGGGAGGAACAGGATACACGGCGCGCTCACAGAGGGGCGAGGCAACCAACATCGATTGACAGGATGGGCATGACAAGCACGCCGCCTGTCCGGTGCGCGTAGAGTACCATGCGCGCAGCCGAGCCGGAGGTACGTGCGATGCCGCTGCTGGAGCCCGAGTCCCTGAGCTGCGGACACTACGAGTGCCGCTCGCTGGACGAGACCTTGCCCGTCTTTACGGACCTGCTGGCGTCGGATGTCGTGCAGCGGGGCGACGGCGCGGCGGTGGTGAAGCACCCGAACACGCCGTGGGCGCTCGTGGTGCACGAGGGCGGGCGGGACGCACCGGTGAAGCCGCACGCGAACCACTACGGCTTCCGCGTTTCTGAGCACACGGAGATAGATGCGGCGGCGGCCTACCTCCGCGAACGTCAGGCCGACTACGGGCTGACGCTGATCGACGGGCCACGCGGCAGCCACTTCGCCTACTCGGTCTATATCGAGGAGCCGGGCGGCAACACGATAGAGATCGAACACTACAACCCGCGGGCGGCGCTGCACGGTCGGCGGATCGCTACGGGTCACTGGAACGAGCTGCTGCCGCAGGAGCGTTTTCCCGGCCGTGGGTACGTGCCGCAGGCGTTGTCGCACGGGACGATGCAGTGCGCCGACAAGGAGACGAGCAACCGTTTCTACACGGAGGTGCTTGGGCTGCAGATCGTGGGCGGCGGCAACGTTTCGACGTACATCGGTGCGGGAGACGATCCGTGGTACATCGTGGTGCTGCCCGCGCCGGAGGAGCGGACGCTGCTTCGTCCGGTGAACCGTTACGCACTCCGGCTCGCGGGACGCGCGGAGGTGCTCGCGGCGCACGACAAGATGGGACCTCTCGTGGGCGCGGGCGTGACGCACCTGGGCGACGTCCGCGAAGATGGCGGCGAGGCGTGGTTCCTGCTCGCGGACCTCGACGCGAACTGGTGGGAGGTCACGTCGTCGCCGGAGCCGAATATGCTGGCGCTGGGTTAGGGATAAGGCACCCACGAGGAGTGCCCCTACATCAGGCACCACTCCGATACCCCGCTTCGCCGTGTGGCCTGTCGGCCATTCTGGAATCCCGCTTTCGCGGGAATGACAGCAGGGGGCGCTCGGTCAGGCGTTCTCCTGCCAGTTGCGGATGTAGTCGAGCTGCTCCGGCATCTGCGGCGAGCGCGGGTGGCGAGACGACTTGGGGCAGTCCCGCCACAGCTCGGCCAGACGGTCGAGCGCCTCTTCACCGGAGTGTCCGTGGCGCACGAGCCAGCAGCCGACGACGACGCCGGTGCGCCCGACGCCACCGAAGCAGTGGACGTAGACGGTGCGCCCCACTGCGATGTGGCGGTCGATGGCGTCGAGCACCGCAGTCGTGAGCGCAGGCGATCCCGGTACGCCCATATCGGCGATGGGGAACCGCTCGTGCGTCGCCCCGTCAATCATGTCGTCGTACGGCTTAATCCAACCCCACGCCTGAGCCTCGACCTTCTCAGTGAGGTCCACGAAGGCGGAGACGCCCGCGTCCCTCAGTGCGCGCAGTTTCGTGAGTGAGGGCGCGTGGTCGGGCTCCCTGGGGTATTCGCCGGCGAGCAGCTTGCCGGGTTCCACCCAGTAGCAGTTCTGTATGGGACGCTCAGCGATAGTTCACCTCTGTCCGCAGTGGGGTCGCGACACTCGCGGGCGGCGGCCGTTAGTCAAGGCCGATGCGCTGACGGACGCGCCTGCGGACGCCGTAACAAAACTCGTGCACGGCGTCCGGTAACAGGACGTAGACGAAAAGCCGCGAGCGCCAGTATGCCGAGGACCTGTAGGCAAGTGTCCATGTGCGGGTATCAGCCCCGGCCCGCGCGTTCCACCCCTACCCTTCGCCGCGGAGACGGGGGATGAAGTCGGCCATCTTCGACTCGCCGCCGACCCTCGCGAGCGTCTCGGCGAAGGTGTCGTGGACCCAGGGGTCCTCGTCCTCGTATTCGATCTGCCCGCCGCCGAGCTTGACCGAGACGTCGGCATCGCCTTCCATCGCGACGCCGAGGCTGAAGCCGTGTTTCTGGGAGCCCCAGCGGAACGCGAGGTAGCGAGCGGGCGTCGTGCCGCCGTTGAAGTGCTGGTGGAACCAGTCGTTGGGCGGGACGACCATCGCACCGGGCTTCCAGTCAACGCGGATGACGTCGTCGGGAACGCTGCCGCTGCGGGGCCAGAGGAGGCTGTAGCCCTGACCGGAGATGATGATGACGTGGGCGCCGGGGCCGTGGCGATGGGCTTTCTTGTACGTGCCGACGGGGAACTGTGAGACGTGCGCGGCCTGGGTGTTATCGGCGAACTCGAACATGACGCTGGAGCCGCCCGCGCCGCGTTCCTTCCAGGTGAAGGTGGTGAAGGTCTCGATGTCCGGAATGAAGTTGGTCTCCCAGACGTTCACGCGGCCGGTGTTGCCGGTGAACATGTAGCCCTCGCCCTGGAACTGGCGTGAGTCGCCGATGCGGTCCTCGAACACGAACGGG
>DAOUHP010000037.1:0-21513 GCA_034428575.1 Dehalococcoidia bacterium
GAACTTCCTGCTCGTCATCTCCTACAACCCCGGCTACCAGAGCGCGTTGAAGGACCTGAAGCACTCGACACGCCAGCGATTCATCGCCATCGAGTTCGACTTTCCGCCTCGCGACCTGGAAGGGCCGATCATCGAGCACGAGAGCGGCGTCGACCGCACCACGGCACAGCAGCTTGCACTTCTCGGGGAGAAGATACGCAACCTCATCGGCCAGGGGCTCCAGGAGGGCGTGAGCACGCGCCTGCTGATCTACGCCGGCAAGCTCATCGAGCAGGGCATCGCGCCCCGCAGGTCGTGCGAGGTCGCCGTCGTCTGGGGGCTCACCGACGACCACGAGACACAAGCGAGCGTGATGGAGATCGTGACCTCCATCTTCCCGTAAATGGCGGCCACCTTGCAGACAACGGCGATACCTGCAGACGCGGCTTCCCGCATGGAGGAGTTGCGCGTCGCCCTCGCTACGCGCGAGCCATCCGCCTCGCCCCGCGCGGACGGAGCCCGGCCTGCCGCCGTTCTCATCCCGTTGCACTACCACGACGGCGAATGGCACGTCATCCTCAACGTGCGCTCGCAGTTCGTGGGGCTGCACCAGGGCGAGATCGCCTTCCCCGGCGGGAAGTACGAACAGACCGACACGGACATGCTTGCATGCGCCCTTCGCGAGGCGCACGAGGAGATGGGCATCGCCCCCGGGGACGTGGACGTGCTCGGCTCGCTGGAACCTGTCCTTACTCGAACGGACTATCTCGTGTGGCCCACGGTGGGGACCATCCCGCATCCGTACGCGTTCGAGGTCGACGAGAACGAGGTTGCCGAGATCATCGAGATTCCCCTCGACCACCTGCTGGAAGACAGCGCCACCCGCCACGAGGCGCGACTGAACCCTGACGGCAGCCTGCTGCAACGCACCGCCTACGTCCACGGCCCGCACCTCGTGTTCGGCGCGACAGCGTGGATACTCGCGCAACTGCTGGACCTGCTGCGGAGCCTGCGCCCCGGGAACGAGGGGCGGGAGAAGGAGACCGCGTGACGACCGAGCACGACAGCGTCATCGAGGAGCTGAAGAAGCACCCCTCCGCAGTTATCGCCGCCTACGAAGCGGTCCGCGACGAGGTGACGGACGCGCTCGGCCCCGCCCCCGCCCTGCGGTGGGCGCAGCAGGGAGTCCGCATCGCATCGCAGGGGCCCCGCGCGTGGGAAGCCGCCACGGAGTACTTCAAGGCGTCACCCCAGGTCGTGCAGACCATCGGCTTCACCCAGTTCGAGCGGTGGGCGGAGAGCGGCATGGAGCTCACCGCGGAAGCGCCCGTCATCGCGGCGTCGTTCTTCCGGGCGAGCCCGCGCGTCCTCCCCACCCTCGCCCCACGCCACATCAGCGGATGGGCCTCGCTCGGACGCGGCCTCTCAAGGGGTACGTGGAAGTCGTCCAGCCTCGCGGCGCGCTTCTTCGACGTCAGCGACGACCTCGTACAGCAGGTGAACTTCCACGAACTGCAGCTCTTCGTCTCGCTCGTGCAAACGCTCGCCAGCCGCTCCTACGACCTCGCAGCCGAGGCGCTCGTGCTCGGCCAACGCGTCCTGCCCGGCGTCAGCGAGCGCGAGGAGCTCATATCGCTCGCCAAGGTACTCGCTGAGACGAGCTGGCGGGAGGTGCGCGGCTCCTTCGAGGCAGCGACCCGCGTCGGCAACAGCGTCGACCGCCGTCTGCGCCCGCGCTACTTCGCGCTCAGCGAGCGGCTCGCCCGCCAGGGGCTGGGCAACGTCTCCGCTTTCATGGTGGAGAGCGCACACTCGCTTGGGCAGCTTCCGCAGGAGTTGCAGACGATGGTGCTCGAACGCGCGGAAGACCTCGCCGACACCTCCGCAGAAGCCGTCAGCGCGTTCCTGCGCACCGCGCCCAGCGTGCTTGACCGCATCAGCCCCATGCAACTGGACACCTGGTTCGGCCGCGGCCTCGAGTTCCTGCGCGACAACCCGGACGCGGGCATCGCCTACTTCCGGCTCGAATCAGCTCGCGCCGAGGCGCTGCTCGATCAGCTTTCTTCCAGCGTGGAGCTGGAGAAGGTGCACGGGCTGCTCCGCATGTACGCGAACGCCCTCGCCGGCTCCGAAGTGGAACTCCAGGAGGCCAACGACATCACCCACCGCAATATCGGTTGGGTCTCCGTCGAGTTCGCGACTACCGACGGCAAGAGCGTCTTCCTGCCCTCCACAGTCGACCTGCGCGACTCCAAGAGCGAGAACTTCGCCTGGCTCAAGGTCGTCACCACGCACCAGGTCGGGCACCTCGAATTCAAGAGTTTCGACTTCGACTTCCACGCCCCCTCCGCCGGGTTCAACGACTACCGCGAGGGTATCGCCGAAGGCGTCGGCGCGCCTCCCGGCACGACCGAAGTCGCCTCGTTCTTCGACCTCTTCCCGGTGCGCGCGATGGCGGCCGACCTCTTCTCCACCACGGAGAGCGCACGCATAGACCACCGCATACTCTCCCAGTACCGCGGGCTCGCGCCCAGTTACGAGCAGGTGCAGGGCGACGCTCTCGCCGCGCGCGGCCCCATCGAGATGTTGCCCGCCCAGCAGGCGCTCATGGAGACGCTCGTCCGGCTCAGCCTCGGACAGACCACGGAGGCCCACGTCCCCTCCCGCTACGCCGACCAGGCGCGCCAGCTCGCCGGTCTCCTCCGCAGCGTGCGCAACCATGAGGCCACCTCCGAAGACTCCGCCGAAGCCGCGCTTCGCATGTACTACACGCTCTCCCAGGTGCCCAACGAGTTCATTCCATTGGACGACTGGGAGGTCCTTGATCTCACCAACGCCGGCTTCGACGAACCCACCCTCGAAGAGATCGTGGCGCGCCTGCGGGCCGAGGCCGAAGAGGCGGAAGAGGAGGCGTCGGGAGACGAATACGAGTCGCCGGACGACGTCGACTACCGCGGCGACTTCAAGCCGGAGATGGTGCAACTCCTTGCCCAGATGCGAGGACAGGCCGAGCCCGGCGACGACGACGGTTCCGAGAGCGCCCAGGGCATGTCGCAGGCCGAGCTCGAACAGGCGCTGCGCGACTCCACCGAGATCGACTTCGCCGACGACGCAGAGGTGACTACCGTAGCCGCCAACATGATGAAGGAGATGGGCGCGGACGCCCCGCAGAACCCCGCAGGCTCCGGCTACAACCAGATCCCTCACGTGGACGAGGAAGGCGGCCCGCTGGAACCGCACGAGCCGCGTTCCTACGCCTACGACGAGTGGGACTTTCGTGCGAACGACTACCGGCCGCGCTGGTGCATCGTCCAGGAGCGTCTCGCCGTCTCAGGCGAGTCCGCCTTCTACAACGAGACCATGCACGCCTACGCCGGGCTCATCGAGCAGATCAAGCGGCAGTTCGAGTCTGTCCGCCCGGAGATGTATCGCAAGGTGAAGCGCCTGCCGGAAGGCGAGGACGTGGACCTCGACGCCGGCATCGAGGCCCTCATCGACCTCCGGAACAACATGACGCCGGACGAGCGCATCTACTGGCGGCGCAACAAGGACGAACGCGACGTTGCCGTCGTCTTCCTGCTGGACATGAGCGCCTCAACGGCTGAGGCCGTCGAGGAGAGCTCGCGGGACTCGGACTGGAACGCCCCCGGCGACCCCGTCGCGTACACCGCGTGGCTCCGCGCCCGCCGGGGAGAGACGGCACGCCGTCCCTACAAGCGCATCATCGACGTCGAGAAAGAGTCCATGGTGCTCCTGATGAACGCACTGGAGACCATCGGCGACCGCTATGGGGTCTACGGCTTCTCCGGCTTTGGACGGGAGAACGTCGAGTTCTACGTCATCAAGGAGGTCGAGGAGCTCTTCACCGACCGCGTGAAGCGCCGCATGGACAAGGTCGCCCCGCTCCACGCCACGCGCATGGGGCCGGCCATCCGCCACGCCACCTCGAAACTCGCTGGCGTGGACGCTAAGACCAAGTTCATGTTCGTCATCAGCGACGGCCGCCCGCAGGACCGCGGCTACTCACGCGAGGGTGTGGAGAAGGAGTACGCGGTGCAGGACACGCGCATGGCCCTCATGGAGGCGCGCAACGTGGACATCACGCCCTTCTGTCTCACCGTCGACCGCAACGGCCACGACTACCTCCGCACCATGACCGGCGACCTCAACTACGAGGTGCTGCCCGACATCATGGAACTCCCGCGCCGCCTGCCGCAGCTCTACAAGAAGATCACGCTGTAGGGCAGCTAGAGCACGGTTACCGAAGGACTACCCCGCGCCGGGTGCAGGCGCGGGGTAGTCCTTATATGCGACACACGGCCATTGCCCCTTGGTTCGAGCGCGCTCTACACTCGTGACGACGGTTGTTCGTCGGAGGAGCGCATGAACATCAGGCTGCCGTTCCCACGAAGGAGCATCGCTGCTCGCGGGCAGGCGATCTATAGGAAGAAGGTACGCCCGTTCGTGTACCCGAAGTTGAAGGGCCAGATTGTCGTCATCGACGTCGACAGCGGCGACTACGAGATAGACGACGATGATGCGCGCGCCTTCGAAACCCTGCTGGCCCGGCGGCCTGGAGCGCGCACGTGGGCCGAGCGCGTCGGCTATAGAGCCCTCTACAGCACTGGAGGAGGCGCCACTCCCAGTAACGATGATTAGTGGGACGATACAAGGGAGAGAAGCCTTCGTTCAGGTGCTCGTCGTGGATAGAGCGAATATCGAGCGACCTCTGGATGCTGTGGTGGACACGGGTTTCACCGGGTACCTTGCGCTGCCGCAGCCGGTCATTCGTCAACTGGGGCTGACCAGCGACGGCGAGGGGCACATCACTCTAGCTGATGGAAGCGCACTACTCCACGATATCTACCGCACCGCCGTTGTGTGGCACACGCAGCGGCGAGTGATTCCCATTATCGGGATGGGTGACAAACCCCTCATCGGAATGCGGCTTCTCACCGGCAGCCGCGTCATACTCGACGTGGTCGACGGTGGCCCCGTAACCATCGAACCCCTCGCTGCCTAGCCTCACGGCCCACCCCTCTCCCCCACCCACCATCTGCTAACATCCGCCTGCCATGGACTTCGAGCTCGAATGGACGCCCGAGCAGGACGCCTTCCGCCAGGAAGCGCGCGCCTGGATCGAGCAGAACGTTCCCCACATCCCCGACCACCCCGACCCTGGCAATCTCACCCGCGAGGAGTACCTGCTCCAGCGCGAGTTCGGGCGCAAGCTGGGCGCGAATGGTTGGCTCTACCCCACCATGCCCGCGGAATACGGCGGCGGCGGGCTCTCGATGGAGCTCGCCATGGCGCTGGAGGAGGAGCTCGACCGCTACAACATGCCGCTCCCCCCCTACTACGATACCGGCGGCAAGCTCGGTGGCGTCGCCATCCTCGTCTGGGGCACGGAGGAGCAGAAGGCGCACTTCCTCCCGATGATCCTGCGCGGCGAGATACGCACCTGGCAGCTGCTGACCGAGCCTGAGTCCGGCTCCGACCTCGCCAGCGTCCGCACCACCGCCGTCCGCGACGGCGACGAGTACGTCGTCAACGGCACCAAGATATTCGTCGGCAGCAGCCACGGCGCCGAGTACTCGTGGATGATCGTCGTTACCGACCCGGACGCTCCGCGCCACGAGAACCTCGGCTGGCTGATGATGCCGATGGACCTGCCTGGCATCACCGTCGAGCAGATGGACCTCCTCTTCGTCGGCGGCGAGCGCGGAGCGGCGAGCGGCATCAAGAACACCGTCTATTTCGACAACGTCCGCGTGCCCGCGTTCAACCTCGTCGGCGGCGAGGGGAACGGCTGGAAGGTAGCCGGGACGCACCTGGAGATCGAACACGGCTTGCTCCGGAGCGCCGTCCGCGACGACCCCCTCACCGAGCGCGTGTTCGACTACGCCCGAAACGCCAAGCGCGGCGGCAAGCCACTCCTCGACGACCAGGACGTGCGCGACCGCCTCGTCGACTTCTACATCGACGCAGAGGTGACGCGCCTGCTGCACTTCCGCAACTACGCCTGGCGCGGCCAGGGCAGGCAACTCACGTACGAGGGCGCGCAAGCGTACCTCTACCAGAAGCGCGGCCAGCTCACCAAGGCGCGCGCCGTGCTGGACGTGATGGGCCCTCAGGCGCTCGTCGAAGCGCCCGACGACTGGGCCGTTGCCGGGGGCCACATCGAGGTGCACCAGCGCGGCTCCATTGTCGACCAGCACCCCGGCGGCACCGCCGAGATCCAGCGCGTCATCATCGCGCGGCGGCTCGGCATCGGGCGCGACGTGCGGGAAGAGCCGGGGAGGCTGCGCTAGCGATGGACCTGCTCCTCAACGAACAGCAGCGCATGCTGCAGTCCACCATCCAGGACCTGCTCCGCCGCGACTTCCCTAAGGAAACCCTCGTCTCCATCGACGCGGGAAGCATGGACGCATCGCAAGGATGGTCCGCGCTCGCCTCCACCGGCCTGCTCGGCAGCCTGGTTCCGGAGAAGCACGGCGGCGTTGGCGGTTCGTTCAGCGACGCGGGTGTCCTGTTCGAGGAGCTCGGCAGAGGCCCGGTACCCGGCCCGCACTTCTCGTCCGGCGTCTTCGCGGCGCTCGTCCTGCTGGAATGCGGCAGCGACGACCAGCAGGCCGCGCACCTGCCCGCCATCGCATCGGGCGAAGAGGTCTTCGCTGTCGCAGTCACCGAACCCGATTACGGCTGGGAGCGATACGACGTACAGATGGCAGCGGAGCGCACCGCGGACGGCTACACGCTCAGCGGCGTGAAGCTCCACGTGCCCGACGCCGCCCAAGCGACCCACCTCCTTGTCGCAGCGCGCACCGGTGGCGAGAGTGTCGGCGTCTTCATCGTCCCCGCCGATGCGCCCGGCGTCGCGTGCAGGGCGCTGAGCGGGCTCTCGACCGGCCTCGGCGAGGTGCGGCTGGACAGCGTTGCCGTCGGAGAGGACGCGCTGCTCGGCGGCTCCGCGGACGGCTGGGACGCATTCGAGCGGGCGATGCTCGAGGTAACCGCCGTGCTCTCCGCGTACCAGGTCGGCGGGCTGGAGAGCGTCTTCCAGATGTGCCTGGAATACAGCCGCACGCGCCGACAGTTCCAGCAGCCCATCGGACGCTTCCAGCGTGTGCAGGACCACATCATCGACATCGTGAACCACCTGGACGCCGCGCGATGGACGACCTACGAGGTGCTCTGGAAGCTCGACACCGGACGGCCCGCCGCGAGCGGCGTGCATATGGCAGCCGCTCTTGCGAGCGAGGGTTACTACCTCGCCTGCAACGCCGCGCACGACGTGCATGCGGGCGTCGGCATCGTCCGCGAGTACGGCCTCACGCTGCACACCCGCATGTCCCGCACCCTCTACCATCACCTCGGCAGCCCCCGCTACCACCGCCGCAAGCTCGCCGGGGCGCTCGGACTCTAGCCGGGCCTGCCCTGCCCATGCTCTCCCCCTACCGCGTCATAGACCTCGCAGACGACCGGGGCATCTTCTGCGGGCGCGTCCTGGCCGACCTCGGCGCGGAGGTCGTCAAGGTGGAGCCGACGGCCGGCGACCCTGCCCGCCGCATGGGCCCCTTCCACCACGACCGACCCGGGATCGAGAGCAGCCTCTTCTGGCAGCTCTACGCCGCCAACAAGAAGAGCGCCGCGCTCGACATCGAGTCCGACGCCGCCCGCGAGGCGCTGCACAGGCTCATCGCCTCGGCCGACTTCCTCGTCGAATCGTTCCGACCCGGCTACCTCGATGCGCTGGGACTCGGCTACGACGAGGTCCGCGCGATCAATCCCGCGCTCATCTACGTGTCGATAACCCCGTTCGGGCAGGACGGCCCGTACCGCGAATTCGCGGCGACCGACCTCACCGGCTCAGCCCTGAGCGGCTTTGCCTACCTCACCGGTGACCCGGACCGCCCGCCGCTCCGCGTGAGCGTCCCGCAGTTCTGGACGCTGGGCGGCGCGGCCGGCGCGGCTGGCGCGATGACGGCGCACGCCCACCGCATCAGCACCGGACGGGGCCAGCGCGTGGACGTCTCCTGCCAGCAGGCGCTCACCCGCACGCTCTCACACGCACCGCAGTTCTGGGAGATGAACGAGATCATCCTCAAGCGCTCCGGCCCATTCCGCCCCATAGGCGACGGGCGCAACCTGCGCGTGAACTTCGAGTGCGCAGACGGCTACGTCAACTACATCCAGCCCGGCGGCGCGACCGGCGGGCGCGGCATGGTCGCCCTCTGCGCGTGGATGGACGAGCACGGCGAGGGCCATCCACTCCTCAGCAACACCGACTTCGGCGCCTACGGCTTCGGCCAACTGCCCGACGACGTGCTGGATGCGATGAGCGAGACGCTCGAGGCGTTCTTCCGCTCCCGCACGAAGCGCTACCTGTCCGAGGAGGCGATCCGCCGGCGTGTGTTGCTCTTCCCGGTCAACGACCCGGCCGACGTCTGCTCCTACCCCCAGCTTGCGGCACGCGGCTTCTTCCGCGAGACCGAGGCGCCGGATGGCGGGACGATGACGACGCTCGGCCCCTGGGTGAAGTCGAGCGAGCGCCCCCTCCAACTCCGCCGCGCGCCGAGGCTCGGCGAGCACACGGACGAAGTGCTCACCGGTCTCGGCTTCTCGCCGGCCGAGATCGCGGGGCTGCGTGCATCGGGAGTGGTGCGATGACTCAACCATCCGCCCGACCATTCGAAGGCCTGCGCGTCCTTGATTTCTGCTGGGTTGTCATCGGCCCCATGACGACGCGCTACTTCAGCGACTTCGGCGCCGAGGTGCTCCGCGTCGAGTCGTCCCTGCGGCCCGACGTGATCCGCCACGGCCTGCCATTCGCCGAGGGCAAGCCGGGGGTCAACAGGAGCGGCTACTGGGCCAACTACAACAGCGGCAAGCTCGGTCTCGGCCTCAACATGGCCGACGAGCGAGCGCGCCACATCGCCTTCCGCCTCGCGACCGAGTGGGCGGACGTCGTCACCGAGAATTTCACTCCTGGCACGATGGAGAAGTGGGGCCTCGGCTACGAGGAACTGCGGCAGCACAACCCCGGCCTCGTCATGTTCAGCGCCTCCATGCTCGGCCGCGGCGGACCCTACGACTCCCAGCCTGGTTTCGGCCCCGTCCTCACCGCGCTCTCCGGCCACACAAACTTCACGGGCTGGCCCGATCGGGTGCCCGTCAGCCCCTACGGCGCGTACACGGACTTCCTCATCCCCCACATCGCGTTCTCCGCCGTCTGCGCCGCGCTGGACCACAAGCGACGCACCGGCCAGGGGCAGTACCTGGACCTCTCGCAGCTGGAGGCCGCGCTCTACTTCGCCGGAACGCCCGTAATGGACTACCTCGCCAACGGACGCATCCAGGAACGCAATGGCAATCACGACCCCGACATGGCACCGCACGCCGTCTACCGCTGTGACGGCAACGACCGCTGGTGCGCCATCGCCTGCCCCACCGACACCGAGTGGCGCGCGCTCGCCCGGACTATAGGACGCTCCGACCTCGCGGACGATGTCACCCTCGCGACGCTCGAGGGCCGCAAGCAACGCGAGGCTGAACTCGACGCCGCTATCGAAGCGTGGACGCTCAGCCACTCGCCGGATGACGTGATGCAGGCCTGCCAGGCCACGGGCATCCCCGCCGGCGCAGTGCGCGACTGCCGCGACCTCTTCGACGACCCGCAGGAAGCGCATCGGGGTCACTTCGTGTTCATGGACCACCCGGAGATGGGACGCTACGCCTCGGACGCCAACTGCTTCCAACTCTCCGAAACCGTCCCGGAGTACCGCCGCGCCCCTCTCCTCGGCGAGCACACCGAGTACGCCATGCGCGAACTCCTCGGCATGCCGGAGGACGAATACCACACACTGTCGGACGAGGGCGTGTTCCAGTAGACTATCCATTCCCTAGGAGTAACGACGAGGACAGATGGTAATCGATAGGAACAGCACATCAGGGCCGCCTGATGAGCGAATGCAAGCGCTTCAGCGGGCCGCAGAGCAGTGGAAAAAGCAACTGGTTGATGTATCCGGTCGCAATCGCCTCCTGAACTACCGGCATCTCAAAGTCGGAACGCTTGACTTGACGCCTGACCAAAATCCTGAAATCGATCTTCAGATGTTGAACGCGCTCCTCGCAGGCAGAGCCGTCCACACGACCAAACTCTTCTCCGGGCAACTTCTCACGCCAGGGGCAGCTCAGGATGTTCGCAAGCGGTTGACAGCCATCCATCGGCAAGCTCGCGAGAACCTCGAGGAAAAGGGGCTGGACACCCTATTCATGGCCGTCGGAGTGGCGAGTTGGATAGTGGATTCGGGTTCGCAGCCCGCAGCGCCCGTAATCCTCGTTCCCATCTCAGTAACTCCCGATGGTGCGGGACGATGGGAATTCAGCATTAAGCATACCGGTGAGCCATACCTCAATCCAGTCCTCGTTCATCTGTTGAGGACTCAATATGGCATCGATTCTGCCGATCAAGAAGAGTTAGCACTTCCCAGTTCATTCATTGAAACTCAACAACTTCTGAACGAATTAGGGAATCAGTGGACCAGAGTACCAGGACTCGAAGTTCAATCGTCGGTAGTCATCAGCAATTTCCGGTACACCAACATGCCTATGGTCGCCGACTTAGAGAATAATTTAGATGCGTTCGCTGATAACGATTTCGTCGCAGCTATCGCCGGTGTAGAGGAAGCCCGCCAGGCCCTAGTGGCAACCATCAGCGATCCTCCTGCGAACAGACCAGACGTTGATTCACCTCAGTCAGAGTTCCTCATCCTTGATGCAGATTCAAGTCAGCATAGAGCAATCAATCGAATCTTGAGCGGCGAATCGCTTGTTATATGGGGTCCGCCAGGCACAGGCAAGTCTCAGACCATCGCGAATTTAATCACGTCCTTGGTTGCCGATGGGAAGCGTGTATTATTCGTAGCCGAAAAGAGGGCGGCGATCGAGGTAGTGGTCGCCCGTCTCCAAAGAGCACGCCTTGCAGATCTTGTAATGGACGCTCATGGAGGAATTCAGTCAAAGCGTGAATTCGCTCAGAATATTGCCGATTCGATTCGACAAATAGGGCAGATTGCTGTGCCAGACAATGCAGAGATTCACCGCGCATTGGAGACCGTTCGCACGCCGCTAGTTAAACACGAGCAAGCAATGCACCACGTGAGAGCACCATGGAATATCAGCGTATTTAATCTGCAGAGCAGACTACTTGGGATTCCTGAGTCTGCTCACGTGAACGTCAGACTACAATCGCACCACGCCGCCAAACTGAACGTAGACAAATTGCAGGAGCTTCGTTCAGACATCCAAGCTTGGCTGAATCTAGAAGGACCGTCTCTTGCGGAACGCTACCCGGAGTGGATGCAGTCGACTTCCGTTTCGACACTCGAAGAAGCGCGGGCTACTTTCGAATTCGTACGGGTGCTCGCATACGAACAGTTCCCTGCAGTTGAAGGATTCTTATCGGTTACTTTCGGTCAAGCAGGGGTGTCTGTTCCTGATACTGTAGAGGCTTCTACTGAATTGCTGGAATGGTTCCTGCAAGTACAGGAGTTTCAGCATGAGTACGGAGACGGCATTTATCAGTTGAATGCAGACACGCCTCACTTTGCCGAAAACTATCCTGAATGGCTGCTAACGTCTATCTCCACGTTCGATGAAACACGGAAGGCACTCGAATCCGTGAGGCCAATCGCGAAGCGACTCCCGCTAGCACAGCGCCTCGTAGACGCTTGCCTTACAGAAGCGGGATTGCCTGTCCCTGACAGTGTGAATCGCTGGCAAGAAGTATTGGATTGGCTGACTGAATTACGTGCTTTCCAACAGCAGTATGGACGTAAGGTGTACCAGTTGAATCTCGAGGCTACTCAAGATGCGCTGGCGCCACGTTCAGGATTGAGCGCACTGCTGGCTCCACTATTCTCTTCTACTTACCGGAAGGCCAGAAGCTCAATGAGGAAATCACTCGTGGCCTCACATGGACTCTCAGACGAAACGCTTAAGATGATTGCCGCACAGGCGGACCATCAAATGCAAGAATGGAAGGCGTTTGGGGCAACCAGCAAAATCCCCGCTATTCCTTCGCAATTGGATGAGGCTTGTTCCGTAGTGGAATCGCTAACTGAACCGTTAGAAGCAGTTCAAAGATTCTTCCCAGCGACCAATCTGTTTACATCGCCAATCCAGGAGTTGTACGCGATGTATTCATTTTTGACAGTCGCTAATCAGGCAGACGAGCAGTCGCAGAAATGGCAGACGCTTGGGGGAACTGAAGCAGCCCCTGTTGTTCCTACGCAGTTAGAGGACGTCCGTTCTGAAGTGGCGAGACTGGCCGCCTCGTTGACCAAGGCGGACCGATCCTTCCCGTCTGCGGGCTTTCAGACGGCGTCGATGCGCGAGCAGAAAGAGGTCCTGTCTCGCCTCGCAGGCCAACAGGGCGTGGCATCCAATATGCCGCGCATCAGAGAACTTGAGAGGCGATTCAACGATGCAGGCATCGATCGCCTCCTCCCACTGATTGGCGAACAAGTCCCGGAAGACCATGGGGCTGATGCCGTAGAGTACGCTTGGCTCAGCACTGTGTGGGAAGAGATATCGTTCGGCGACCCCTTTATAGGGTGGTTCAACGTTACTTCTCATAACCAGTGCCAGACACACTTCATAGACCTTGACCGGAAACATTTGGCAACTACACCGGGCAGAATCAGGCGGCGAGTGGCTGAGCACGCTATAGAAGTGATGAACAAATACCAATACGAAACTGATCTTGTGCGAGGAGAGGCGGCGAAAAGGACTCGGCACATGCCCATCCGTCGCCTCTTCGCGGCAGCGCCGCATGTGCTGACGGCAATCCGTCCTTGCTGGACGATGTCGCCACTTCTCGTCGCAGAGATGACGCCCGCCGAAGCCGACCTGTTCGACGTGGTAATCTTTGATGAGGCTTCTCAAGTCCCACCCGCTGAGGCGATTGGAAGTCTGGCGCGGGCGCCCCAGGCCGTGATTGCAGGAGACGACCGCCAGCTTCCGCCAACCACTTTCTTCAGTGCGCGCGACGACGATGAAGAAGATGAGGAGGACATTGACCCTAGCACTGCACTGATATCTGACATCGAATCCATCTTGGATGTAGCCAAGGCTGGGCCTCTCCGGGAAGAACTCCTGAAGTGGCACTACCGTAGTAGAGATGGGCGACTGATAGCCTTCTCAAACTCCAACATCTATGGGGAAGCGCTTACCGCATTCCCTGATACCGCATCGGAAGTTCCAATCTCGCATCACCTACTTCCATTCCGCCCAGTTGTGCAACGGTCGACCGTCTCTCACCCCGACGAAGTTGAGGCAGTGGTCGAGTTGGTCATCGAGCATGCACGTCAGCATCCCGACGAATCACTGGGCGTCATCGCCTTCGGAAGACGTCACGCCGACAATATTGAGGAAGCACTGCGCCTCCGACGCCGTGAACTCGCAGACCACACACTAGACAGTTTCTTTGATGAAGGCTCCAACGAGCGATTCTTCGTAAAGAACATCGAAACTGTCCAGGGTGACGAGCGCGACGTAATCATTCTCAGTGTCGGATACCACAAGGCGAGTAATGGATCGTTACCTTATAGATTCGGGCCTCTCCTTCAGGAGGGCGGCGAGCGGCGTCTCAATGTAGCCATCACGCGCGCACGGTTACGGGTGCACGTCGTTTCGTCGTTCTCCCATCTCGATATGGAGCCCGGACGGTCAAAAGCGCGGGGAGTGGAGTTGCTCCGCCAATATTTGGAGTTCGCATCGTCCGGCGGAACCGAGCTTGGAGCCACGACCAGCGACGTGCCACTCAATGCGTTCGAACTGGACGTGATGCACCGGCTGGAGGAGCGCGGTGTTCCCGTGACTCCGCAGTACGGTGTCGCCGGATACCGGATCGATTTCGCATGCGCCCACCCGAACGAGCCGGGACGTATGGTGCTAGCCATTGAGGCCGACGGCGCCAGTTACCACTCAGGCCAGACTGCTCGCGAGCGCGACCGTCTCCGCCAAACGGCCCTGGAGGAGAGAGGGTGGGCATTCCACCGCATCTGGTCTACGAGTTGGTTCAAGAACAGGGACGAAGAACTAGACCGTGCTGTTGAGGCATGGCGGCAAGCGGTCAGGAAGGCTGATGCCGAAGAATCGGACACCAATGGCATAGCTCGTGAAGACCACAACCCAGAGATTCGTCCGACACCAACTCCACCTGCCCCTGCCAGAAGCCCTAGACCCTCCGTTCCACCCGGTTACCCTATAGACCAATACTCGCGTAGAGAACTGATATCGCTGGCCCAGTGGGTTCTCTCCGACACACTCTTGCGCACTGACGAGGAACTGATGGCCGAGATGCGGAGCGAACTCGGCTTCAGGCGGCGGGGTTCACGTATCGATTCCGCCTTGACCGCAGTTGTTCGGGCTGTACGCAACTCTACGCGCTCCTAATCGCTAACGAAGGGCGTGTTTCAGTAAGCACTCGGACACGCGGTTATCACTGCCCCCTCACCCATCCCCCACCCGCACTGACCCCGCTCCATGATAGGCTTGCAGTCCACTCAGCACGACTGGAGGACGCGCATGGCGCAGAAGCCGCTGGAGGGTAAAGTCGCGCTCATTACCGGCGCCGGAAGCTCGATGGGCATGGGGCGCGAGATGGCGCTTGCGCTCGTTGAAGCCGGAGCACGGGCCGCCCTCATGGACATCGACGCCGTACAGCTCGACCGCAACGTCAACGACGCTCGGGAGGTCGGCGGCGACGGCTGCGCGCTCCCCATCGTCGGCAGCGTCAACAACTGGGACGACGCCCAGCGCGCCGTGAGCGAGACCATCGCCGGCCTCGGCGGGCTGCACATCCTGGTCAACAACGCAGGCGTCCCCAGTCACCGCACCAGCGGCTTCTGGGAGCTGCCGCCGGAGGAGTGGCTGCACACGCTCAGCGTCAACACCAACGGGCCCTTCCTCATGGCGCGAGCCGCCATAGGCCACCTGCGGAAGCAGGGCTGGGGGCGCATCGTCGGCGTCACCACGAGCCTCGACACGATGATCCGCAACCTTCCCTACGGCCCTTCGAAGTCCGCACACGAATCGTTCATCGCAATCATCGCCAAGCAGTTGGAGGGCTCCGGCGTCTCCGCAAACGTCCTCATCCCGGGCGGGGCCACCAACACCAACTTCATCTCGGACGACGCCGCGCGCGACCGCGACGCCCTCATCCAGCCGCACGTGATGCGCGCGCCCATCGCCTGGCTCGCGTCCAACGAGGCCGACGGCGTCAACGGCCGGCGCATCATCGCCTCGAAATGGGACGATGGCTTGCCCATCGATCAGCGCCTGGAGGCCGCGGCGGCGCCCGCAGCATGGCCCCAGCTTGGACGTCCCGCAGCCGAACAGGGGCCTTAGGAGCACGACATGACCACCAACCCGCACGACGAACTGCAGGACGCAGCCCTCAATCACCTCTGGATGCCCACCCAGGACTGGAGCGACCTCGCCGAGAACGGCGTGACGTTCATGGACGAAGGCGACGGGGTCCGCATCAGGACGTCCGACGGCAAGTGGGGCTACGACGGCATCGCGGGGCTGATGCTCGTGAACGTTGGCCATGGACGGCAGGAGATCGTGGACGCCGTGGCGGCACAGCTGGGCAGGCTGCACTACGCCAACACGTTCAAGTACGGCTCCGAGTCCGTGGCCCGTTTCGCCGCGAAGGTGGCTTCGCACACGCCAGGCGACCTGAACCGCGTTTACTTCACCAGCGGCGGTTCGGAGGCGGTCGAGACCGCCCTGAAGGTCGCCTACCGATACCACTACAACCGGGGTGAGCCCGGCAGGCGCAAGTTCATCGGGCGCGAAGGCTCCTACCACGGCACAACGCGCGGCGCGCTCAGTGTCTCCACCTCAGGGAACCTCGACCGCCCCTCCTACGGCGAGATCCTGCCAGACAACTTCCGCGTGACGCCGCAGCCTGCGTACTACCGCCGCGAGGACGAGTCGCTCTCGCCGTCCGAGTTCAGCATCCGCTGCGCCCAGGCCGTCGAGGACATCATCCTCGAGGAAGGGCCGGAGACCGTCGCCGCAGTTATCGCGGAGCCGGTCTCCTTCTCGGCGGGCGTCGCGGTCCCCGCACCCGAATACTGGCCGATGCTGCGCGACATCTGCGACCGCCACGGAGTGCTGCTCATCGCGGACGAGGTCATCACTGGCTGGGGACGCACCGGCAGGTGGTTCGGCATAGAGCACTGGAACGTCGTTCCGGACATGATGACGATGGCCAAAGGCATCACCAGCGGCTACTTCCCCGTTGGCGCGTGCGTCGTGCGCGACGCCGTGTTCGAGGAGTTCCAGGGCGGGCCGGAAACGACATACCGCCACGGGATCACCTACGGCGGGCACCCCGCAGGCGGCGCCGCAGGCCTCGCGAACGTCGGCATCATGGAGAGAGAAGACCTCATCGGCAACTCGGAGCGGATGGGCGACCGCCTCCTCGAGCGGCTCGAAGCCCTGCGCGAGCATCCCGCGGTCGGCGACGTGCGCGGCCTCGGCCTCATGTGCGCCATCGACCTCGTCTCCGACAAGCAGGCGAAGACTCCCCTGGCCGAAACGCCCGGCGCGGTCGAGTCCCTCAACCAGCGCCTCATAGACGGTGGCCTCTACACCCGCGCGACGCGCCAGGTATTCTTCGCACCCCCGCTCTGCGTCACCGCGGCGGAGATCGACGACATGGCGGACATCTTCGAGCGCTCGCTCACCGCCACGGAGCAGGAGTGGGGTCTGGCGTGAACCGTCCGCGTCCCCTGGTCTATCAACTACACGTTCCGGGTGGCAGCGTGGTGGTCGGCGGGTGTGTGCAACTCTCTTCGCGGAGATCCACGCGGATAGGCCATGCATCACTCGTGCTGATGGCCATGCTTGCGCTCCTGCTGGCTGCGTGTGCTGGTCCTGCCCCTACTCCTACTCCCACCCAAACGCCCGCCGCGGTGCCGACCCCCACTCCATCGCCGTCCGCCACGGCAACTCCCACAGCCGCCGCTACTCCCGAGCCGACACCCACCCCTACCGCTCCACCCACACCAACTCCCGCAGCCACCGCCACGCCGACTCCCACACCCAGCCTGGCAGACGTCATTGCCCGGGTTGCCCAGAGCGTGGTCAGCATCGGCACCGACTTCGGGGTGGGCTCTGGCGTCGTCATAGGAGACGACGGACTGATCTTGACGGCGCTTCATGTGGTGGAAGACGCTGCATCCATCACTGTATGGTTCAGCGATGGCTCCGAGACACAAGCGAGGCTGCTTGGAGAGGACTTGGGACAGGACCTGGCGCTCATCAAGGTCCCCCGGTCGGACCTGAGCGCCATCCCACTGGCAGACAGAGCAAGCGTCAGGCTGGGCGACGCCGTCAGCAAACTGGGGTACCCCTCAGGGTACCTGGAGGTCTCGACCGGGATCATATCGGCGCTCGTGGACGCTTACCGCATCAACGGCGACCGCATCCAGATAACGGCCGATGTCAACCCTGGAGACTCCGGAGCGCCCATCATCACCGCCGGTGGCGATCTCGCCGGCATCGTGGTCGCGAAAGACTACACGTCGGCAGGGGTCGGATTCGCCAGCCCCTTGACCTACGGCCTGGTTGACCAGTTGGCCAGCGGTGAACGCATCTGCCAGCCCACCCCACCCCTCTTGCGCGGAACGACGTTCTCTCATCCCAATGGTTGGTCTGCCCGCTTACCCAGTGGGGTTGAGTACGACCGATCGTTCGCTCCGGACAATCCCGGATACCATGCCGTCGCCAGGGATGCGCCATATCCGTGGTCGGAGGTCTACATCGAGGAGTTAGCCTACCCATATGCCAGCGTCTACGAGCTTTTCGATAGCCTTATAGGACGGGAAGGTTGGACCTACACTCCAACGACCGATGCCCGCATGGTCTGTCACCCAAGTGGATCGGAAGCTTGGGAGTTCGACTATGAAGCAGTCGATGGAGACGGATACGCCTATTACGAACGCAATCTAGTGATCAGGCACGGCCGGAGTTGGTACCTTCTGCTTGCCCTGGCTCCCTACGATGGCTTCTTGGACGTAGAGCAGGAGCTTGATACCGTTCTCTACTCGTTCAGGATAGACCGCTAGGTGTAGTTCCTAGGGCCGTCATGCTTACCTTGGCGAGGAGCAACTTCCCGGCAGGGGTGGGATGGGTCTCCCATACCCCGCGCCCGGGGGCCGCGCTGGCCGCGTGCGCCGCTGCCCTGCTGTTGCTGGCCGCATCCCCCTGCACTCCGCACTCCCCGGCTCGTGACGCCGGGCCCGCTAACGGCCCGCCAACTCCGCTATCGCGGCCACCGCGCGCTCCACGTCACTCTCGTTGTTGAATGCCGCCGTGCAGATGCGCACACCGGCCGGGTGCCCCACGGAGCGCGCCACCAGGCGGTGCGTCTCCCACAATGCATCGACGAACGCCGGTGGCTCCCAGCCCTCCAGGCTGATCGCAGTGATGGCGCAGGCGGTTGGCCCGTCGACAGGTCCGTTGATGCGGACCCCGCCGATGCCGGATAGCTCCGCGCGCAGCGCCGAAGCCAGCCTGTTGGCATGCTCCTCCACGCGCTCAGGCCCCAACTCTCGATTGATGCGCACCGCCTCAGCGTACCCGGCACGCTCCGCAACGCCCTGCGATGCGAGCGAGTGCTGGGCCAGGCCAGGCCGATAATTCGCGCCGGGCCGCCTCAGCAACGGCTTCAGCAGGTCCCTGCGATCGGGCCGCACGTACAACACTCCGCTGCCCGTGGGCCCCATCAGCCACTTCTGTCCCGATGAGGCGTAGAAGTCGACCCCCATAGCGGCGAAGTCCATCGCGATGTGGCCCGCCGTCTGCGCCCCGTCGAACAACACCAGCGCGCCCGCCTCGTGCGCGGCCGCCACTATCTCCTCTGCCGGAACACGCAGGCCTGTCGTAAACATCACGTGGCTGAGCGCCGCCACCCTCACGCGAGAGTCCAGGCCGGACCGCAACGCCTCCACACAGGCATCCGCCGAAGCGTCCGGCGGCACCGATACGCGCCTGATCTCGACGCCGCGTTCCTCGAGCACCGCTGCCGGCGACTCGATGCCCGGGTGTTCGAGGTCTGTTGTAAGCAACACGTCGCCGGCCTCCCAGTCGAGGCCGAACAGCGCGATCGCGATACCTTCCGACGTCCCGTGCGTGACCAGCACGTCCTCCGGGTCCACGTTGAACAGCAGCGCCGCCTCCCTACGCGCCTCCTCCGCCACCGACGCCGCGAAGGCGCGCCCCTCCGGCCCCGCGGGCCCTCCCGCGCTCTCGCGCTCCCCGGCATCCCGCATCCGTTCCACCACCTGCGCCGGACTCGGACCGGCCCAGCCCGCGTTCATGTAGGTCATTGAATCCATGCAGGCGATCGACTCACGTAGCGAGGCGAAGTCCATCCTGGTACCTCCCGGCTCGATCGCGGTTCGCGCAGCGGCTGCCCGGGCAGTCGGCGGCGCGAACCGTCGTGCGCTCAGTATGCCACTTCCCGTTGCCGAAACCAGCACCCCTCCGGCACTGGAGCGCTGCCGCTGCTAGAATCAGACCAACCTGGCCGCAGGGAGCACGCGCATGGCGAACTACATCCTCCTGATGAAACTCACACCCGAGGGACAGCACGCCATCCTCGGGAACCCGGACTCCATCGCAGAGGCTGCCGCCGACGTCCACGTCCAGGACGTCACCGGCCTCGGCCTCTATGCCGTGCTCGGCCCCTACGACTTCGTCAGCATCATCCAGGCGCCGGACAACGACGCCGCGGCCCGCTACTCCATCCAACTCGGCGTTCGAGTGGGAGTGAGCATCACCACACTCCCGGCCGTCCCCATCTCGCTCCTCCACGAGCGCGACGACCGGGACATAGACTCCCTCATCAGCGGACGGGAAGCGCCACTGAGCGAGCCCGCCGGCTCGTAACGCACCGCGGCTCACGCCAGCACGCGACCTGCTAGAATCCGCGCGCACGAGACCGCACAATCGAGACGCTGCATCGGGAGGAATCGCATGACCACCACCAACCTGGAGATCATCGTCGACGGCGACGGCCACATCATGGAGGACATCCAGGCCATGGCCGAGTTTCTCCCGCCCAAGTTCCGCGACAACCCCGCCCGCAAGCTCAACTCCTCCCTCTTCCCCCCGCTGGACCACCTCCACGCCGGGCACTTCGTCGAGACCCCCGGACGCCGCGACCGCAAGGGCGCTTTCGTCGGACCGGACGGATGGGAGGTCTTCCTCACCGACGTCGGCATCGATGCCACCGTCCTCTACCCCACCACGGCCCTCTCCTACGGCAAGATCGTCAGCCGCGACTGGGCCATCGCCACGGCCCAGGCCTACAACGACTGGCTCCACGACACCTACGTCAAGCGTGACTCCCGCTTCCACGGCGTCGGTCTCATCCCCATGCAGGAGCCCGCGGAGGCCGTCAAGGAACTCCGCCGCTGCGTGGAGGACCTCGGCTTCGTGGGCGCGATGCTCCCCTCCTTCGGCCTGCCGGACCACCTCGGTTCCAAGCTCTACTGGCCCGTCTACGAGGAGGCTGACCGCCTCGGCTGCGCCATTGCCGTCCACGGCGGCGCGCACAGCGGCATCGGGCTGGACCACATGAACGTCTACGCCCCCATCCACGCCCTCGGCCACCCCGCCGGGCAGGCCATCGCCCTCGCGGGCATGGTCTTCAACGGCGTCTTCGAGCGCTTCCCCAACGCTCGCTTCGGCTTCCTGGAGGGCGGCATCGGCTGGTTCGTCATGTGCCTGGAGCGCTTCGACCGCTCCCACAGCACCCATATGGAGTACCAGCTTCGCGACGACGACATGATGGGCCCCGGGATCGGCGACAGCGTCCAGGAGTACATCCAGCGCCAGATCAACAATGACCGCCTCTTCATCGGCTGCGAGGGTGAGGAGCCCGCGATCGCGTTCGCCGTCAGTCAGGTCGGCAACAAACCGTTCTTCTTCTCCACCGACTTTCCCCACGAGGTAACGACGGAGACCTGCCGCCACGAGTTGCAGGAGCTCCTGGACAACCCCCAACTCACCGACGAGGACAAAGAAGCGATCCTCCACAAGAACGCCCGCCGCTTCTACCGCCTTGGCGGTGCGTAGGCGGCGCCCCGACAACGAACGGCTTACGAGGTGTAAGAGAACATGATCCCCAGCCACGTCAACGAGGAACTCACCCAGGTCAGCGCAGGCACGCCCATGGGCGAGCTCATGCGCCGCTACTGGCATCCCATCGCAGCCGCCGGCGAGCTGATGGAGCGCCCCACGAAGGCGGTCCGCATCCTTGGCGAGGACCTCGTCCTCTACAAGGACAAGTCCGGCACGCTCGGCCTCATCGAACGCTTCTGCCCCCACCGCAGGGTCGACCTCTCCTACGGCATCCCCGAGGAGCACGGCCTCCGCTGCATGTACCACGGCTGGATGATGGACGAGACCGGCCAGTGCATCGAGCAGCCCTTCGAGGAGACCGTCCAC
>DAOUHP010000038.1:0-1831 GCA_034428575.1 Dehalococcoidia bacterium
CGTGCTCGTGGCCGCGATGCACGTTGCGCCGACGACGCCCTTGATGAGCTGGATGGCCGCGGTGCCGACCCCGCTGGACGACGAGAGCACCAGCGCGGTCTCGTTCGCCTGCAGCCGCCCCTCACGCACGACGATGCCCCACGTCGGCAGGTAGATGGTGGGCAACGCCGCGGCGTCCTTGAAGGAGAGCGAGTCCGGTATCGGCACGACGTTCTCCGCCGGAACGGCGACGTATTCGGCGTTCGACCCCTGCCGGTTCGTGCCGATCATCGAGGGCGGGGTCGTGCCGCAGAGCGGGTTGACAACGACGCGCTCCCCCACGCTCAGGCCGCTCACCTCCGGGCCGAGTTCGGCGATCTCGCCTGCGCAGTCGCCCCCCAGGATGCGCGGCATGTCCTCCGGCGCAACCTTCGTGCCACGCAGCCCGGCGCGGGTGTAGAGGTCCAGCCGGTTCAGGGCGGACGCGCGCACGCGGACGAGCACCTCGCCCGGTCCGGCCTCCGGCTCCGGCATGTCACCGTACTGGATCACGGAGGGTCCTCCGTGATTGCGTATGAATGCTGCTTTCACCGCTCGCTCCCCTGTTTGGAGTATCCCCCCGCGCTACGAGGAGGTATTTGCCTGAACCATCGCAGACACCACACTCCCGTCCCCTGGTTCACCCTCACCCTGACCCTCTCCCTCAAGGGAGAGGGAATCAGACCCCCGCTTCTCTCCCAACGACGATTCCAGTGGCGTCATGCAGGGGTCTCCACAGGGGGAGACGGTCAGGTAGCCGTGCTACGAGGCCGGGCCAAGGCGTCGCCGAAGCCCCTTAGCTCAGGTGCCTGGCGTAGAAGTCGAACACTTTCTCCCAGCCGTCTTTGGCCTGCTCCGGACGGTGCGACGTGCCGCTCCAGTTGAAGAACGCGTGCCCAGCGCCGTCGTAGCGGTGGAACTCGTACTCCTTCCCATGTTTCTGCAGCTCCGCCTCGATGGCGTTCACCTGCTCGATGTCCGGGTTGCCGTCGTCGTTCCCGAACAACCCCAGCACGGGACAGCCCATGTTGGGCGTCATGTCGATGGCCGGCGTCGGCTGGTTCTCGTTGATGCGGTCGGGCGTGGGGATGACGTTGCCGCCCCAGCAGTCCACCGCCGCGTCAACCTCCAGGTTGCAGCCCGCCATGTAGGCGACGCGCCCGCCGGAGCAGAAGCCGATGACGCCCACCTTGCCTGTCGCGTCGTCGAGCCCGCGGATGTAGTCCAGCGCGCCCTGCAGGTCGCCCATGACGAACGCGTCGCGCTGTCCGCCGTCGTCGCGGATGCGGGCGGACATCTCGGCGGGCGTGCCGGGGCCCATGCGGTGGTGCAGGTTCGGGCAGACCGCCAGGTAGCCGTGGTGGGCGAACCGGCGCGTCACCTCTATGCACCACTCGTCCCAGCCCGGCATGTGGTGCGCCACGAGCACGGCCGCGAACGGGCCGGGCCCTGCGGGCTTCGCAACGTAGGCGTCTATCTCGTCGCCATTGTGTCCGGTGATCTGGATCGTCTCTGTCGTCATTCCCGGGTGCAGGACCGTTACTGCTGCCATGCGCTTCCCTCCTCTGTTTTGCTTCGGCCTATCCTACTGCAAGCAGGCCTACTCCACGCAGGCTATCCCGCGCAGTTACTCCACGTAGGCGACTGCCTCTATCTCCAGGATGAACTCCGGCCTCGCCAGGCGGGAGACAACGAGGAGCGTGCTCGTCGGGGGCTTCTCCGGGCGGTACGCCGACCGCGCCTCCCGCACCGCGTCCAGGTGCTCCTCGCCCACGACGTACACCGTCGTCTTGACGATGTCCTCGAACTTTCC
>DAOUHP010000039.1:0-2203 GCA_034428575.1 Dehalococcoidia bacterium
TAGAGGAGGTACTGGACGAGCTCGTCCTTCAACTCCTCCGATGACTCAAACGTTGTCCCTTCGATCAGGTCCTCGTTCAAGGTCCGCCAGAACCGTTCGACCTTCCCGTTCGTCTGCGGCCGGTAGGGCCGGGTGTAGCGGTGCTTGATGCCCAGTTCCTGCAGCATCCGCTCCAACGGATGGTGCGCCTTGTTGGTGGGTGAAGCCATCTCCGGGCCGTTGTCTGTGATGACCTCCTCGAAACGGACTCCATACTCCGCGTTCAGCATGTTGATGCTCTTGAGCGCAGCGAACATCACGCTCAGGCTCTTGATGTCCTCTACCACTTCTGCCCAGGCGAGGCGGGTGCAGGCATCCACCACCGAGACCAGGTAGTAGCGCTGCCTGGCGCCGACGATGAGGTCCTTGCTCAGGTGGTGAGCGTCAAGGTGCCCCAGCTCCCCTGCGCGGGTCTTGATGATGCGGCGTTTGGACTGTTGCATCGCTTTGGTCATCCTGTTCAGGCCGTGGCGCCTGCTGATGGCATAGATAGTGGACGGCGCCGGGGTATGTGCCTTCAGTTTCGGTTTGAGTATGGCATAGATCTCGTAGCGGCTGTTGCCCTTGCGCCGCTGCTCCAGCACCTGCTGCTCGATGTAGGGGATGGTGCGGCGGCTCTTCCACCGGGGTCCTCGCCTGCGGGGCAGCAGGGCCGCGACGTCGCCGGACTGCCGGTAGCGGTTGTAGTACTTGGCAAAGGTCTGCCGGTTCGTCCCGTGGTGGGCGTAGAAGTCCTGGAGGAAGCGGAAGCGGTGGTGGCGCTTGGCCTTGACCAGTTCGTATTCCCGGATCAGGAACCGGTACTTCTGGACGTAGTTCCGTTCCAAGGTGCGGTCGCTGCTGTTGTCTCGCATCGTCGTCTCCAGAGATGAACTGTCTTCACAGGTCATTCTGTCAACGAATTACCTAACACCTACAGGAATGACAGGAAGAGGGCGGAATGACGGGAAGAGGGCGGAACGATGAGAAGTGCCGTCAGGTGATGGAGCGGGCGCCGTCAACGACGATGGTCTGGCCGTTGACCATGGCGGACTCGTCGGAGGCGAGGTAGAGGGCGCAGAGGGCGGTGTCCTCGGGGGTGACGTGCCGGCCGAGCGGGACGGCCTCCGACGGGGGGCCCGAGCCGCTTTGACCTGCGATGCGTCGCTGGCCTTCGGCGTAGACGAGGAAGCCGGGGGCGATGGCGTTGCAGCGGATGCCGTATGGGCCGTACTCGACTGCGACCTGCTTGGTGAGGCCTGCTATGGCCGCCTTGGCCGCCGCGTGCGCGGGATGGCGCTTCGAGCCGGAGGAGTAGCCGGAGACAGACGACACGTTGACGATAGAACCCCTGCCCGCTTCCATCATGGAGGGCAGGACGTGCTTGCAGGTGAGGAATACCATGGTCAGTTCGTGGTCGAGCACGAAACGCCAGTCCTCGAGGGTTGTTTTGTGGAGCGGGCTGAAGCGCACGAGTCCGGCGGCGTTGTAGAGAGCGTCGATGCGTCCGTGGGCATCCAGCGCGGCCTGTGCTAGGCGCTGGTTCGCGTCCTCCTGCGTGAGGTCGCCGACGACGGTTACGGGCGGTGCGGCTGCGCCGGTGAGCCAGGCGGCGGTCTCCTCGAGGCCATCGGCGTCGAGGTCGGCGAGCACGACTGCGGCGCCTTCGCTGTCGAACAGCTGGGCTGCGAGACGCCCCTGCCCACTCGCCGCGCCGGCGATGATGGCGACTTTGTTGTTGAGGCGGTCGGCCATGGGTTCCTCCGTTCGTGCTATCTCGCCTGGCGGGTGTAGTTCTTCCCACCCACCCGCCCGGTACGTTGCGGGGGACACCCCCGCGCCCCCGGCAGCGGGGCTCCGCCCCGCTGCACTCCCGTCGGCTCCCAAAAGGGGCCTCAACCCTTGGCGTCAGCCCCTACCCCGCCGGAGTATCCTCACCTCCCAAGGGAGAGGGGCCGGGCACCCCACGCCCCACGCCGTGTGCCCTGGTGGGCACCTCTGGATTCCCTAAGTTCACAAACGAAGTGCAACACCAGATTAAGGTGTTGCCATGGGAGAGCGCTATAGCCAGCTCAGCATTGAGGAACGATGTGAGATTGCCCGTCTACATACCAAGGGAGCCCCGATCAGGGAGATCGCAGCAGGTCTGGATCGCCCGGCATCGACAGTTGCTCGGGAGTTGAAG
>DAOUHP010000040.1:0-11806 GCA_034428575.1 Dehalococcoidia bacterium
GTTGTCCAGCGGCACCCAGATGTGGCCGGGCACGAGGCCGTTCGGACGGCTGGGGAAGAACGTGTAGAACGGGAAGAGGAAGTTGCTCACGCGCCAGTAGGTCGTCGGCGCGTCGAGGCCGGACTGCTCGGCTTCGATGTCGCCGTAGCGGCCGCCGTACATGAGGCCATAGCGGGTGGAGACGACGTCGAGCCGGGGAGGGTGCTCTCGCCGCCAGGTGTTGACGGCGTCTGCGCCGCGTTCGAGCATGCCGTGCAGGAAGCCGGAGTGCGTCGTGTCGATGTCGCCCTCCAGCGCCTGCACCCAGTTGCACTCGCGGAGGAAGGACGACATCTGGCGTTGCTCGGGCGGCACGTCCATCCACTCGAAGTGGGGGAGCGGCGGCGGCTCGGCGCGGGGGCCCATGTACGTCCAGATCATGCCCGCCGCCTCCCGGCACGGGTAGCCTGGCGCCCTTATCTTGTCCTTGAACGTGCTCTCCGGCGGCTCGTTCGGCATGTCGACGCAGCGGCCCGTGACGTCGTACTTCCATCCGTGGTAGATGCAGCGCAGGCCGCCGTCCTCGTTCCGCCCGAGGTAGAGCGACGCGCGGCGGTGGGGGCAGCGCTCCGGCAGCAGGCCCACCCGTCCGTACGTGTCGCGGAAGATGACCAGGTCCTCGCACAGCAGCCGCACGCGCATCGGGTCGCCGTCCGGCTCGGGGAGCTCCTCGGAGAGCATGATGGGGACCCAGTAGCGGCGCACCAGGTCTCCCATCGGCGTTCCCGGCGAGATGTCGGTCAGCAGTTCGTTGTCCTGCACGCTCAGCATGAAAGCCTCCTTCTCAGGGGCGTCGTCCGCCTGCGGTCTCCGTCGGGCGCAGTATACCGCGCCGCGCGTTCGTGGTGAGTCGGCCTGGCCCCCTCTCCCTCTGGAAGGAGACCTTTGCAAGACTGGCCCTCTCTGGAGGGAGACCTTTGCATGACTGGCGAAGAGGCGTGATTGTCTGCTCCCTCTCCCGATGGCGGGAGAGGGCTGGGGTGAGGGTTGGAGGGGCGAGGGGCGTACGATCCGGTCATGCATGGGTTCAGGGGATGGGCCAGTGGGCGAGGGCGCCCGCGTTGACCCGTGCGCCCTGCGGCGATACGCTCCGCCCCGAACAACGATGCCTCACGGAGGTGCACGATGACCCTCGAACGACAACGCGTCCCCTACACCGACATGCGGGACTTCATACGGCTGCTGGACGAGAAGGGACTGGTGCACCACGTCACGGCGGAGGTTGACCCTGTCCTCGAGCTCGGCGCGATCACCGCGCGTTCGCTGGAGCGCCAGGGCCCAGCCATCATCTTCGACAACGTGAAGGGCTACCCGGACAAGCCGATGGTCGTGAACCTGCTCTCCACCATCGAGCAGGTCGCCCTCGCGTTCGGCACCGAGCCGGACGAGGCGAAGATCCACGAGCGCGTCGTCGACGGCATGAATCACCGCCTGCCGTCGGTCCAGGTGGACTCCGGGCCGTGCAAGGAGGTCATCGTCAGCGGCGACGACGTCGACCTCGACTTCATCCCCACGCCCCTCTGGCACGAGCACGACGGCGGGCAGTACCTCGCGACGACCGCCGGCGTCGTGACCCGCGACCCCATCACCGGCATCCTGAACATCGGCCTCTACCGCGCCATGATCAAGGACAAACAGACGCTCAGCCTCTCCGGCGGCATCCGGGGACGCGAGTCGTCGACGGGGCCGGGCGGCGGCGACCACATCCTGAGCAACGAGGCGGAGGGGCGCCCGACGCCCATCGCCATCGTGATGGGGACGGACCCGCTCGTGACGCTTTCGGCGGGCAGTCCCGTCCGTCCCAACAGCGGCGAGCTGGAAGGCTCCATGGAGTACGAGGCCGCGGGCGGCTGGCGGGGCGAGGCGACGAAGCTGGTGCAGTGCGAGACGAGCGACCTGCTGGTGCCCGCCGACGCCGAGGTCGTCATCGAGGGCGAGGTGCTGCCGTACGAGCGCACCGAGGAGGGACCGCACGGCGAGTCCACCGGCTTCTACGGGCAGAACAAGTCCGCCTTCGTCATCAAGGTGAAGACGATCACGCACCGGCAGGACCCGCTCACGTACGGCCTCATCTGCCAGCGCGTCGAGGACTACCCGCGCCAGTTGCTGCGCTCCGGCTCGATGCAGTCACGGCTCGTCCAGCGCACGGGGAAGACGAACATCAGCGAGGTGTACTTCCCGGAAGTGGGGCGCCACGGCATGCTCATCGTGTCCGCGGACATCCAGAGCAGGGAAGAGCCGCGCGAGATCATGGAAGCGATCTGGGACGCCGAGGCGTGGCGCTGGATCATCGTCGTGGACGACGACTGCAACGTGCGGGACTGGGAGGAGGTGATGTGGCGCGTCGTCTCCGCTGCGGACGTAGACGCCGACGTATTCCCCGGCAGGGTGTTCCCGCCCACGCCGCGCGTGCGTGGGGAGGTCGACTTCATCCAGCCCAGCCGGGGCATGGGCATCGACGCGACGATGAAGTTCAAGGGGGAGAACTTCCGGCCGGTGAACAAGGTGAGCCGCCACGTCATGGACGGCGTCGCGGCCCGCTGGGACGAGTTCGGCCTGCCGTAGGGGGCAAGGGTCGTCCGGGGCAGGTCGTTGAATCAGGGGCGCGTGCGAGCATCGGCTATACTGATACCGACGCATCAGCAGGTGCAGGAGCGCGACGAGATGGCGATCGAGAGCTTCCCCAACATGACGGTACCGCTGCGTGTGGAACCGAACGGCGCGGTGCGTGTGTCCGGCCCGCAGACGCGCGTCAACTTCGAATTCGTCGTGTGGTCCTTCAAGGATGGGGAGTCGCCTGAGCAGATCAAGCATGCTCTCCCCACGCTCGAGCTCGCGGAATCTATGCCGTCATCGCCTACTACCTCTGCAACACGGAGGAGGTTGAGGCCTACCTACGGAAGGTGGATGAGGACTGGGAGCGAACCAAGGCCGAGATCGACGCGCAGTATCCGGACAACGCCTCGTTGCTTGAGCGTTTGCGAGCTCGCCATGACGCTGCCCAGCAGGAGCAACGAGCTTCCTAGATGCTTCGTTTCGCAGCGGATGAGAATTTCCGCGAGACCATCGTCGGAGGACTTCGCCTCCGCGTTCCAGGCATAGATATCGTCACGGTAGAGGAATGTGGCTTGCGGTCGGCTCCCGACCTCGGCGTTCTGGTTTGGGCCGCTGGTGAAGGGCACCTGCGGTCGATTATCCGCTCGTCTACGGCCGATTGTTCCGGGGTGGGCACCGACACTGCGGCGACGACGTTCGCGAAGCGCGCGCCGCCTCACGGCGCGCCGTGGAAGTGCCGGTTGATGGTCTCCTCGGTGACGGCTGCGTGCTCCGGCATGTATTCCACGAACGCGGCTCTTACATAGCACTCGCCCTTTCCCTCGGAGTGTCCGCATCGCGCGAAGAGCGCCTCGTCGTCCAGCCAGGTGTACAGCCGGCCGAACGCCTCCCTGAACGGGTCGTGGCCCATCGCGCCGTAGAGGTCCAGGAACAGTCCGGAGCCCAGGCTGTAGTCGCAGGGATGCGTAGAAAACACCTGCGCGGCCTCGAGTTGCCCGATGTTGTCGAAGCTGTCGCACACGCGCGGCGCCGGCAGCGGCCGACCGGCCCGCGTGCTCTGGTAGTACAGGTCCATGAAGGTGGCGGCGCCTTCCGCGATCCAACTCGGCCAGAACGGCCAGTACGTATGCGCCGCCTCATGCGACAGGATGTTCTCGCTGTCGTGGTAGGGCGGGTCTACGCTGATCATGCCGCTCCCTCCGCCCCCGCCGCCTCCGGCGGTCAGGTCGGCCACCATGGCTATGACGTACGGCTGCGGATAGGGTATGCCCATGAAGCGCTCGAACAGCGTCACCGCTTCGATGAGGATCTCCATCGTCCGCTCGGCCTTCTCGGCCGTGCCCGTTCCGCCGGGCCATATCACCGAGAACGGAACCTCGCCCTGCAGGGGCAGGTCCACGGTGCGCCGCACAGTGACCACGCGGTCGGTGTCCAGTAGCTCGAACTCGTAGCCTGCGCTCCACACCGCGTGGGTGCTCATCAACGCGATGACGTCCGTGTGTTCGTCCGTCACTCCGCCGGCCAGGGTGGGGTGATCGAGGACGCCTTCGAGCCGATTGTCCTGTGCCAGGAGCGACAGCGAGTCGAGCGCGCGGAAGTCGAGCGTCTCCAGGGTGTCGAGGAACGGCATATCGAGCAGCCGCTGCATGCTCTCAGGCGAGTTGTGCCCGATGCCCGCCAGGGCGCCGGTGGCGGAGGCCTGTGCGTACGAGATCTCCTCGCCCCGTACCCACTGCTGGGCCATGAGCCGCTCGAACGACGCTTCGCCGGCCCATCTGGCATTGGCGAGGGCGTATGCGGCGTGGTGCCTGGCCGAGGGCATCGGCCCCAGCCCATCGACGGCCCACGGCAACGCCCTGATGCGCTTCACGGCGTCCGGGTGCTCCCCGTACAGGAAGGCCAGCCGCCTGCCGCCGTCCGTATACCTGAACCACCGGGTGGGCGTGTACGGCGGCGCGTCCGGCGCCAGCACGGGGTCGTCCCCCAGGCTGTGGTACGGCCCGGCGATGAAGAAGTACCAGAGGTCGTCAGGCCCCGCCTTGATGGAGACTTCGGCTTCGCCGCCTGCCAGCCAGCTCGCGTCGACGTTGTGCCGCCCCCTGCGGAACTGGTCGCGCGCCCTGCCGGTGAATACGGTGTCCGGCCCGAAAGTCACCTCTGCTTCGTCCGCGCTCTCCTCTGCGCCGGTCAGGTCCCATATGCCGAGATCGAAGCGGTGCTCTGCGGCCTCGATCTCCACCGTGAACCGCGCAGCACCCCTCCCATGGACGATCAGCTCGCTATCGGGCTTGAGCGCGACAGCTACGGCTGGGACGGGCGTGGGCGTTGGGGTAGGCGTAGCCGTGGGCGTGGGCGTAGGGGTCGCAGTTGGAGTAGGCGTGGCCGTGGGTATGGGAGTCGCCGTAGGGGTTGGCGTGGGCGTCGCGGTCGGCGGTGGCGTTGGGGTGGGCATCGTGGACGGCGTGGCTGTGGGAGTGGGCGTAGCCGTGGGCGTCGGGGTGGGAACAGCCGCGGACGGTGGGGTTGCGGTGAGCGTTGCCGTAGGCGCCGGGCCGCTGCAGGCAGCCGCAAGGGCAAGGAGTACGGCTGGCAGGGCTAATGCGAGCAACGCGGTCAGGCGCATCGTCAGTCCTCCTGATGTCTATCGTGCCGGACGTTTGGCGGTCTCGGTCCATGGCAGGCTGATGTCACGCCGCATCCGGTGATCGTGCATCCCGCGGGGGTACTTCACTGGACTTCCCGGTCGGCATCTATCCAGAGCTTGTGCACCCTGATCGAATCACCGATGCGGGACACGCCGTTCAACACCAGCGGGATGTGGAACTGGTCGTTCGTTACCAGGTCGTCGCCGAACCGCAGGGCAGTATCCTCGGTCTCACAGACATTCCGGTAGCAGACGCCGTCATAGTCCTCCGGGACGCCTTTCGGTCTCTCCACGCCCTCTGAAGGATCGATGCCCAACAGTATGAGCGCGGCCTCTGCCAGCGGGTTGTCTCGTCCATAGACACCCTCGACATAGTAGTGGTTCGACGTGAGTTCACCGCCGAGATTGAGGGCAAGCACCTCCCTGCGTTCGACATATGCGCGAACGTCTATCGCGTCATAGGTCGTATGGATTAACCCCTTCTGCTCCTCGTATGAACCGACGCCGTCCAGTGCATTCCCCAGGCCGTTGCAGAACAGCTCAGGCTGCGCCCAGTTGAGGTCCGCGATCACCGTTGTCCGGTGGTCGAGGGCGCTTCTGTAGTCGATGTGCTTGATCTGCGCCTGGACTCGTAGTACGCCCCATCCGCACATTCATGTGTCCAGCTCTCGGGATGGAAGTACGAGTAGACCGCCTGGAACGACGGCCAGTGCCGCGACCGGTCCAGGCAGTCGTCCCCGCCGTCCGGGCACAGTCCGGTGTGGCTCTCCGACATCGCGGGCCCGGCGTCGCAAGGCGAGATGATCACCCTGGAGGGAGGCCCGTAGTCCTTCCGGGCCGGATAGACGGTATCGATGTATATGCCGCCGCCCAGGGCGCGGACCTCGAACAGGTACGTCTGCTCACAGTCCAGGTCCCATATCTCCCGGGATGTCTCCGGGGTGAACAGGTCCCCCGTGGAGGCGAATGCGCTGTTGAAGATCGGGTGCTCTTCCGCGTTCGCCAGTTCGTCGGGAGTTGGAGTCTCGGAATAAGCGTAGTAGAGGACGTCGTACCCAGCCGCTCCGTGGGTGGGCTCCCATTCGAGTATGACGCTGTCTCCTGAGACACCCCTTGCGGTCAGTCCCCTGGGTGGGTCCGGGTAATGCCACAGGAAGCGTGGAGGCTGGCCATCCGCATACGGATCGCGACCGGACGGCGCCGGTGTTGGCGTCGGTGCTCGTGAGGGCGTCGCCGTGGCTGTCGGCGTCGGAGTTGCCGCCGCGGTTGGCGCGACGGTCGCAACAGGGTCGGGTGCAGGCTGCGTGGCCTGAGGCGTGATGGGGCCTGGTGAAGACTCGCCCCCGGGAGTCGCGCTGGACACCGGCGCAGCCGTTGCGGTGGGCGGCGCATCCGTGGCCGTGGGGTCAGGCCCGGTCTCGCCCGAGCAGGCGACCAGCGCGGTCAGGGCCAGGGTCGTGAGACAGAGGGGGAGACCTGTCCGAGTGAACTTCCCAACCTTATGGGCAATGTGCTTTAACAGGCGTTGCGTTGCCTGCATGTTCATCTCCATCTGCCCCGTGTCACACTGGATATTCAGGCGGTCTCAGTTCGAGCCCGCCTGCCGGGGGCCGTAGTACCTGCGGTCGATGACCTCCTCCGCGATGGCCGACTCCTCCGGGGCCATCCCGAAGAGGAATGCCGCCTTGAAGTAGCACAGTGCCGCATCTTCCCCGGTGCATGTGTCCTCGCCGTCCTCCACCCCCTCCTGTCCCGTGGCGGCCAGGTGCAGATTGCGGAACCCCTGCCGGAACACGGCGTCCCCCAGCCTGTCGTAGAGCTCCAGGAACATTCCCTTCCCCAGGGTGTAGTTGCAGGCCGATCGGAAGATCACGTCCCGGTCCAGCTCCAGTGCGGCCAACTCGGAGATGCTGTTGGCGAGGCTGCACGAGTCCTCCGCCCCAGGCAGCGGCGTGCCGGCAAGGGCTCTATACGAGAGATGGACCAGGAACTGCCTCGCTCCCAGCCTCATCCAGTCGGAGGGCCTGTCCAGCCAGGCCGGAGTGAAGTCCCAGATATACGCCGCCGCCCAGGTCATGTTTGACACGTTGTCCCTGGATCTTGCGGTAAGGAGACCGTTGCCCCGATACCCTTCGGCCTGGAGGATGTCGCTGATGAACAGGACGACGTCGCTCACGGGCAACGCCGCCCCGATGAACTCCTCGTGCGCGCGCACCGTGCGCTCCAGCAGGTCCATCGGCTCCCATGTCACGGCCCCGCTGGGCGAGCCGCCGCTCCAGGTCTCGATCAGGTGCAACGTCACCGCGCCCGTGTTCGGGAGCGTGAGCATGAGCTGCTCGGCTGGAGTCCGTTCAGGGTCCAACACGACGCCCGGCAGCCCGCGGTCCGTGTGCACCGAGTTCAGGACCGCCAGACGACTCGTCCACTCGTCGGTGATACCGCCGCGCAATGCCGGGTGTGACAGTACGCTCTGCAGTGAGCCTTCCACGCCTCGGTAGGGGAGCAGCCACAGGGCGCCCACGGCGAGGGCATCCAGCGACGTTACCTCTCCCTGCAGGAACGGCATGCCGAGTATGCGCAACACCGTCTGCTCCGTTGACTCGCCCCCGTCCGGCACGGCCATGTACGTGAGGTAGTCGACGACCTGCGATTCGGCTTGCGTGAGGCCGTCCCCAACCCAGCCCGCGGCGAGCAGGGCACGGAAGAGCGCAGGGGACGTCACCGCCGCTTCCATGAGCGACAGGACGGCGTCCTGCTCCGAGTGTCGTACTCCGTCCTGAACCCAGGCGAGGCCCTCCAGGGCGGCCGCCGTATCCTCGTCCTGGGCGCCGACGTACGCCAACGCCACCACGGCCAGGTGATCGTCTCCAATGCCTCCCTCGAGCGTGGGGCTGGAGAGGACCTCCGGGAGGATCCCTTCACGCTCGATATCCAACAGCAACGAGAGGATCTCCGCGTCGTCCCCTCCCGGAGTTTCCAGGAATGGCATCCCGAGGATGCGCGCCGCCGGTCCGTCGTCCCGGTACGCCAGTCTGCCGAGCAGCTCGATGATGCTGAACTCGGCCCGTCCATACCCGTCCCGTATCCATGGAATCTCCATGAACGCCTGGAACGACCTTGGGGCGCGCTGCGCCTTCCACACCAGCCTGACCACGTGCCTGGTCTCGTCTTCGAAAGCGTCTCGCGGGGCGTAGTTCTCGTAGTAGTTGATGTCTTTGCTGCCAGGCATCTCCGTGCCGTCCGTCTCCGTGATGCCGTCCGCGACCCACGGCAACGCGCGTATCGCCGCGGACGCCGGCGCGTCTTCGTACTCGAGGGCCAGCAGCAGGACGAGAGCGGTTGACTCATCAGTTATCCCGCCCTGCAGTTCAGGGTGAGAGAGCACTTCAGCAAGGCCGCCGAGGTCCACTCGCCCCAGCCTGGCCAGCGCCTCCAGGATCATCTGGTCGTTGAACTCGTAGTCAAGGCCGACACCGGCGTCGTCCAGAAACGGCATCCCGGCGATCTGCACGGCGGCTGCTTCGTCGCATACGGCTATCAGAGTGAAGGCATCGATCAGGCCTAGGTACGTTTCGTCGCCTCCGAAACGCTCCATCCAGGCTTGGAACGCCGCCGGCGAACGTATCGCAAGGCGTTCCAATGCCTCGACCGTAAAGCGTGACCAGGTCTTGCCGGCGATCTGCTGCGCCTGCTCGGGCGACAGTTGTCCGATATTGGGTATGCAGGTGGGCTCAGGTCTGGGCGTGGGCGTGGGCGCCGGGGTTGGAGTGGCAGTGGGAGTTGGAGTGGCAGTGGGAGTTGGCGTGACAGTGGGAGTTGGCGTGGCCGTGGCCGTCGACGTGGGCGCTGGAGTCGGCGTCGGAGCAGGCGTTGGCGTGGCCGGGTATCCGGCATCGATGGTCGCCTTGACGACGGCCTCTACCGTTGGCTCGAGGTCGGGTGGCTCGGGCGAGCAGGCCAGGAGCAGCAGAACAGTGAGCGATGCCATCAGACGCATGGGGTTCCTTCCTCCCTGGGGTCCGTCTCTCCTGTCCACGCGCCCATCGGCGCCTCCCGCATGAGTCCCTGCGTATCATCTGGCGGATGCCGGGCCGGAGCGGCGGGCAGCGCCTCACCCGGAGGGTGTGGGCGCGGGCGGGGTTTCACTTCCGTAGTAGTGCTGGTTGATGACCGGTCGGGCCAGGCGGATGTCCTCCTCCGTGAGTCCCGGGGTGAGGCCGTCCAGGAATGCCGTATCGACGTAGCACAGGTCCTCGTCGTCGGCGCGCATGCACCTGACGCGGAGCGCGTCATCGCTCCACCACACCTGTAGTTGCGTGAACGCCTTCCTGAACGCCGCTTCCCCCAGCGCGAGGTAGAGGTCGATGAACATGCCTTCGCCCAGGATGGGGTCGCAGAGGTAACGCCAGGACGGCGACTCAGGATCGTTCACCATCTCGTGGACGTTGGCGGCATAGGCGCATTGGCGCGGCGCCGGGACCGCTGCGTCGTGGCGAAGCGCGGGGTACATACTGGCCATGAAGCTCCTGGCTCCATCGCCCACCCAGGAACCGCCCCAGAACTCGTCCGCGATCAGGTCGGCCAGGAACCCGGTGCGGTCGTAGTAATCGGGGTCCATGACGATGTGCGAATAGCTCCTGCTGCTTCTGTAGAGCCGCCATTCGGAGTTGGCGACCACCACCGTCACGTGCTCGTGCGGGTAGGGCGCGTCCAGAAACTCCTCGAACGTTGAGACGATGTCCTCCACCAGGGCGAGCGTATGGGACGCCTTCCCCGCGGAGGCCCCGTCGCCGGGCCAGATGACCGACAGGGCTACGTCGCCGCTCAACGGGGACGAGACCACCTTCTCCGCGACGGCGGTCCGCTCCGTGTCGAACAGCCTCGTCATCAGCGCGGAGTCCCGCACGACCCAGGGTTTCAGCGCGCCGACGATGCCCCTCTGCGCATCCGTGATGCCGTCTCGCAGCGCAGGGTGCGCCAGCGCTGTGTCCAGTACGTTGTCCTGCTGCAGTTCGTAGAACGGCGAGAGGGCCACGAAGTCCAGGTACTCCGGCTGTTCCAGGAACGGCATCCCCAGGAGCCGCACTGCCGCCGATTCATTATCGTATGCAACGCTGATCAGCCCCCTCACCACCAACAACTCGTTGAACATCAGATCGTCCTGGAACCACGGCGTCCGGGTCAGCGCCTGCAGAAGGTCGCCCGACCCATACCTCGCGAGAGACAGCAAGTCGACGACGGCCGCCTGCTCAACGATCGATTCACGTATTCCGTCGGCTACCCAGCCCAGGGACTCGATGGCAGCGGCTGCGGCGGGGTTCTGGCCCGGACGCTTGAGTTCCAGCAGTCCATCCTGTGACTCTTGCCACGGGTCGCTGAGGTCCGAACGAGGGGAGTAAGGAGGCGCGGGCGTGGGGGTCGGGCGTGGCGTGGGCGTGGCCGTGGCGGCCGGAGTCGCCGTAGGGGTCGGAGTAGTCGTGGGTGTGGGTGTCGCGGTAGCCGTAGGCGTCAGTGTTGGGGTGGGCGTCGGCTCAGGCGTCGCCGTGGGCGTGGGGGTCGCAGTCGCAGTGGGTATCGCTGCGATGGTCGCCTGTACCCGTTCACGGGCCTGGGCCTGAACAGTGCCCTCCAGCTCCGCCTCAGTGGGAGCACAGGCCGACAGAGACAAGGCTGCGAGCGCCAGCAGGGACAGGGCAAGGCGAGCGGAAGCGGAGATGGAATGCCTTCTATGGTAGGAATTGGGCCGTTGCCCCGACGAGCGGACGACTCAGTCCCACTGTAGCCGAAGGGAGGCCTGCTGCATAGGCATACTTGATGACACCGGAGTGACGTTCGTGGTGGGTTCGATTACATTACGGTGACAAAACTACGAGCGCCAGCGGGGACACGACGACACGCGCGCGTATGGAATGGGCGAGCCCCCAGCTCCTCCGCGAAGCCTGACCCGGACCGGATGCGCCGTGTTCGTCATCGCCCCGATTCCGCCGCCCGCCGCCTACAGCAGCGACTCGCTGCCTATCAGCGTGCGCGCGAGGTCGTCGTTGTCGGTTGTGACCGCGACGATGGCGTGCCCCTCCAGGCGATGCAGGATGTGGATAGTGCGCGTGTTGAGATGGTGCTCGCTGAAGCGTTGCGCGATGTCGGCGAGCGCGCCGGGACGGTCGGGCAGATGGAAGACAATGACGTCCGACGTGACTGCGCGCAGACCGGCCTTGAGCAGCGCAAGCAGCGCCGCGTCATCGTCGCTGGTGCTGAGCGTGATGACCCCGAACTCCCAGGCCAGCCGCCCGTCGATTGCTTCTATGTTGATCTCCTCTTGGGCGAGCGCCGCGGTGACCTGGGCGAGCCCGCCCGGCCTGTCGGGCACGATGACGATGACGCGGCGGCTGGGCGCCGGTGGGTTGGCAGGGTGCTGGTTCATGTGTCGGTTGGTGGCCACAGGCAGTCGGCGATGACCTCGTCGACCATCCTGCGGGTGACGTGAGGCATGGTGATGAAATGAGCGATGTCGCCCAGGGGCGCGAGTTGCCACTGGAAGAGCACGTGCGGAGAGGGGCGGGGGATGAC
>DAOUHP010000041.1:0-3541 GCA_034428575.1 Dehalococcoidia bacterium
ACTGCATGAACGCAGCGTCGACCTGGCGGTCCTCCCACCAGCCGAGCTCGGCGACGCGGAGGTCTTCCACGTAGTAGCCCCGGTGGATGGGGATGCCCTGGGCTTCCATCCAGTCGTCGTAGGTGAAACGTCGCGCCATGCAAAGCCTCCGTCGGTTCCGGATGGCCGCATCTTACTCGGTGCGGGGGATTCGGAGTAGGGGCAGGTGAGTCACAGCACGCCCGGGCGCAACGGGTGTTGCCACCGAAGTCCTGGGAACCGGCTGAAGTCGGCGTCGGTCGAGACCAGAGTGCACCCATGCTCCACGGCGACCGCTGCATGCTGGGCATCTGCTACCAGTTTTCCCGTGGCCCTGGACTCGCGGCACAATCGCTCGAATAGCCGCAGCACCCAGCGTGACAGCCACACCGAGTGCTGGCCTCTCGGCGAGATCCGGGCAGGATGCGCCTGCCACCGCCCTGCGGGATGCGGCCGAGTTTCTTGATGTCCAACCAAGAGGAGTTCTACGACGGCATTCCCATTGACTTGCAGATTCCCTTGGGACTATCCCCCAAAACGCCACGGGATGACCCATCTTGTCCCCGTGTAGTGAAACGACTACACGGAGGGACTCACCGGCGTTATAGGAGGTAGAATCAGTGCTTCGCTCTCATAAGACTCCTAGATACAGGAAATACTGGCTACTGCTGCTTGTGCTGGGAGTGGCTTTGTCAATGTTTCTAGGTCTGGGCAACCGCGAGACGGCTTCAGCTGCCTGCCCTCTGAATACCATTGTCTACACGGGCCATACTCCAACAGGTCAATACGTCGATGGAGTTCAGGTGTCGGGGAAAATTCAGCACCGGGGGTAGGTGCTAGCTTTAGGTGGCCTTGATTACGTGTACAGTTGCATCCACGGCCAAGTCCTCAGCAATGCGGCGTCCTCTATAGACCAAGTGTCTTGAGAAGGCTGGAAATACGACGATGGCATTGAAGTTGACAACTGGGGGAGTTCCTGCGCTAACTGTCAGAGTGGAAGCTCTCTGGGTAGCCATAGAACGTGGTTCCTCTATGGACTAGGACCCCACATCAGGATGGACGGCCGACATTATTTCAGGAACAATGGGGTGACCCTATGGCCCTCCTCTACCAGATCGAAGCAGTACTAAGGTCGTAGCGTGGGTTCTTCATGCGTCCACTCAAGCGAAGCGAGGAAGGCATAACTTGGTTGCTAGAGCGAGGTTCATAATTCTAGGCCTCTCAGTTGCAGGGATTGCAATCGCAATCGCTGCCTGGTTCCTATTGGAGACGTCTTCAGAGGTCGCCTCAGCGCAGGAGATACTGGCGAATGCACAAGACAAGCATGATGCTGTTGGCACCTACAAGTTTACCATCAAGGCTTGGCAAACTCCTCAAGTCAAAGGGGACCCGGCCAAGTATGAGACCAGTACTGAGGGTGTCGTTGTACGCAACAAGGGTATGCATATTACTGTGCGTGGGAATGATTCTTATAACGAATCACTGCTTCTGGATGACGGGCAATACTCCCGCCATACGCCCGACGGTTCATGGAAGCAACACCAAGGCAGTTTTGACACTTCTCAGATGACTACGTTGGATTCAACGCAGCATCGTCAGTTCGTTGACGGCACCGGCTTCGCTGTTGGAGGAACAGAAACTCTCAACGGTATCGCGGTAAGGAAGATTACGGGGAGGCTCGACTTGCAGCAACGGGCCAGACAGATATGGGGCGATTCGAATGACCAAGCCAGTCTGTTGCAGGCAGGCTCAGAAGAACCAAGGCAGCAGATGGTAGCGGGGAGAGAAGATTTCGTTGGTTGGGTGGGCGTTGAAGATGGCCTCCTCCACGCCTTTGAAGTGAGCGGAGCCTATCCCGCAATGGGAGAACTCCTTGCGTTCGAATTCTGGTATCGCATGGAGTTCTCAGAGTTTGATGAGCCGTTGGAACTCCCTTCCGTGAAGTGACTTGGAGCTTCCTTGGAGGCTGCATCCCGGGTGGAGCTTGTTCTAACCTGTCGCGGGCGGGCGCTTTCCATGTTTGTAAGCAGAGCAGCCGCATCCCGGGCAGGGCAGTTGCGTGTTGTAGTCGTCGGCGGGGGACAGTTGAAAGAGGTGGTGGCAATGCACACACCGCCGGATCACCTTCGAGTGGTCGATAACGATGAGTGTGCTCACTTCCCTGCGCCTCCCAGCTCATGCGGCAGCTGGAGGCCTCGGTGGAGGCGGGGGTTGTAGAGGGCAGTCCACGTCGTCTGCGCCGTACATGAGCCGCACACAGCCAGCGCAGTCGTAGCCGACCTTCCCGGTGCAGACGGGCGGCCGGGACCTCACAGACGATCTTGCCGAGAGGTGTGGTCATGTCATACAGCCTCCATGGCGTAGTTATGAGCACCCCGGTATCTGTAACTGTACTTGTCCCTTCGTGCTAGGCTGGGTCACGAGGGGCTTCCTGTTACTGCTGGGTTTCGTTCACAACAGCAACAGCGAGGCCCCTCACTTGTCAACAACCTCTATGGGAACTACATCTAGTGGGGGACGAGCGTGAGCACGGACTACCGGGTTGAACAGCGGATAGTAGGGGAGTGCCGGATGACGGGCCTATGGGTGGACTACGAAGGCCCGAGGCGATAGGCCCAGGCGGTGAGACGCTCCAGATGGCTGGGGCCTGGTCCCACGACGCGCGCAGTCGGGCGTTCGAGGAGTGACGACACGAACGCAAACGCTTGATCCAGCGTGGATGGGGCGCCAAAGATGCGTGGATTCGTGACAACGCGGACGAAGTCTGAGAGAGCGAGGACAGAGAGCGCGAATGGCTCCGGCCTCGTAGCGAGGTTGGTGACCCAACCGGCGTACTCGGCGTGGTAGAGGGTCGAGTTCTCTACATGGGCGTACACCAGGACGTTCACATCGGGAAGCAGCATCGCGATACGTCAACGACCATGCGCGAACCAGGCCTCGTCGTCCTCTGCATCGAGTGCCCGCGTCCGGTCGAGGTCGGCTCCAGGCCGTGGCCGCCCACGCACGGTCACCAGCCGGAATGGGGGCGGTCCCTGCGGTTCGGTGCGCTTCAGCGCGTCGTCCAGCGTTCTCGCGATGAAGCGCTTACGCTCATCCTGCGGGCTGCCGCTTGCTGCCGCACCTGGCGTGCAAGCTGTTCATCGAGGGAGACCGCCGTTCTCATGATGCATAGCATACCTGTTCATCGTTGCTTCAAGGTCGAACAGCAATCAGGCACCCGAGAGATGCTTCGGCCCCGCTCAGCATGACAACCCGGACCGGCGTCAGTCGCGGATGTCCTGCAGGAACCACTCCGTGGGCAGCTCGTGGCCGAGGCCCTTCGCCTTCGCGAGCTCGTAGGCGCGGCCCGCGACGGAGAAGAACTGCGCGCCCTGGATGTTGCCGCGCTCCGAGTAGGTGACGGCGGTGGGGCCGGGGCGTGCCTGCGCTCCCTGCAGCACTTCCTCCAGGAAGACGACGCGGTCCTCGGCGATGACGCCGTGCCCTCTGCCCGCACGCTCGCGCGTTTGGCTCGCGGATGCGG
>DAOUHP010000042.1:0-7056 GCA_034428575.1 Dehalococcoidia bacterium
AGGGCGTTCGTCACCGACGTCGAGTCCGCCTACACGCTGCGAACGGGCCAGTCCGGCCTGTAAGGGGCGTGTGCCTTGACGGAGCACGTCCCTGGCCATCGGGCCTTTCACTAGAAACGGCATGGCCTTCCACAGGACGCCTGAGTTACCAGCGCCCTACCCCTGCATCACGGTATCTAGTAGAGTCTCTTCTTGATACCAGCAGGAGGACCAGAACATGCCGAGAGAATGGGACGAGGTCAAATACGAGGTGGCGGTCGCGAACCGCGTCCTCGCCGAGGTGGGACTCGCGACCGGCTTTCGCGCGTCGCTGGGGCACGCCAGCATGCGCCTGCCGAACGACCCTGACAAGTTCGTGGTGAAGGGCCGCGGCTACGCCGTCGACGCGCTCCACTCGATGAAGCCAGAGGACATGATCGTAGTGGACATCGAGGGCTACAAGGTGGACGGGCCGGTCGGCTCGTCGCAGCCGTTCGAGGTCATCATGCACTCCTCCATCATGAAGCTGCGCCCGGAGGTCAACTCCGTCGTGCACGTGCACCCGCACTACACCATCCTCGCCTCGACACTTGGAAGGCGTCTGCGCCCCATGAACCAAGAGGGCGCTCAACTGGTGCAGAAAGAACTGCCCATGTGGAACCACGTCAAGACCGTGCAGACGGAAGAGGAGGGCGCTGAGGTCGCAGCGCTTATGGGCGACTCCCCCGTCATCCTGCTGCGCGGCCACGGCGCGACGTCCGCGGGCGGCAGCCTGGAAGACGCCGTGATGACGATGATGCAGCTTGAGGAGCAGGCAAAGATGAACTACTGGGCCTACTCCGCCGCCGGGCCGGACCACCCGTACCTCGAAGACGAGCTCGTGGACGAGATGTCCGGGCGCACGCCGCTGCCGCAGTTGCCGCACTTCGCGCAGGTGCTCCCGTCGGGCTGGCGCCCGAGGGTTGGCGGCGTCTGGCAGTACTACACGCGCGTGGTCACCAACAACCCGGAAGCCGCACCGGACATCAGCAGGCCGTAGGCGCAAGGGTCTGGACGCGGCGGATCCCCCTCCTACCCTGCCTCCGCCGCGCTTGACCCGCGTCCGGTCCCGCCCTACCCTTACGCTACGCAAATCTGCGCACGCGAGGTGAATGCACGCATGCTCAGCGTCAAAGCGAACCAGGAACTGACACAGGTCGGACCAGGCACGCCGATGGGCGAACTGATGCGCCGCTACTGGCACCCCATCGCCGGTGCGGCCGAACTCGACGACCGCCCCACGAAAGCAGTCCGCCTGCTCGGCGAGGACCTTGTCCTCTACAAGGACAAGTCCGGCACGATGGGCCTCATCGAGCGATTCTGCCCCCATCGCCGCGTTGACCTCTCCTACGGCATCCCGGAGGAGCACGGCCTCCGGTGCATGTACCACGGATGGATGATGGACGAGACCGGCCAGTGCATCGAGCAACCCTTCGAGGAAACGGTCCATCCGGACGGTCGTTTCAAGGAGAAGGTCAAGATCGCGGGCTACCCCGTCGAAGTCGCGGGCGGGCTCGTGTTCGCCTACATGGGGCCACAGCCCGTTCCGTTCCTGCCGCTGTGGGAGCCGTTGGTATGGGACAACGCGGTGCGCGACATCGCCATCGCCCACCTGCCGTGCAACTGGCTCCAGTGCCAGGAGAACTCGCTCGACCCGGTACACGTCGAGTGGTCGCACTCCTACTGGGGGCAGTACGTCCAGCAGGGGCCCGGCTTCAAGGGAGCGCTCCTCGACCTGCCGACGCACGAGAAGATCGGGTTCGACATCTTCGAACACGGCGTCGTCAAGCGCCGCGTATTCAAGGGCTACACCGAGGAGGACGACGACTGGAAGCACGGCCACCCGGTATTCGTGCCGAACATCCTGCTCGTCGGCTCCGAGGTCTCCGTGACGATGCAGTTCCGCGTCCCGATCGACGACGAGAATACGCTGCACGTTTCGCTCTACACGTGGCGCGGCGCTCCCGGTCAGCCGGTGCCGGTGCAGGAGTCCGTCCCCTACCGCGAGGTGCCGCTGCTCGACGAGAACGGCCACTGGATCGTGGACGTGGTCTTCAACCAGGACTACACGACGTGGGTGACGCAGGGTCCCGTTGCCAAGCGGAACCTGGAGCACCTCGGCGAGTCCGACCGCGGCATCATCCTCTACCGCAAGCTGCTCCAGGAGCAGATGGGCATCGTCGCCGATGGTGGCGACCCGATGAACGTGTTCCGCACGCCTCCGCCGGAGGGCGGAATTGTGGCGCCGCTTGAGCAGGTGAAGTTCGGCATGAAGCGCGCCAAGAAGTACATCCCCGGTGAGGCCGGCTATTCCCGCGACGGCGACCTGATCAACCAGGTGCTGCAGACGTGGGAGGACCTCCCCGACCAGGCCCCGGCGGAGTCGGAGGACGAGATCAAGGCACGCGTTGGCGGCGCGATGGAGGGCATCAAGGACAACTGGCCGCTGTAGCCGGGGACACAGCAACGACGAACGAGAGAGGCGCTCCGCAGGGCGCCTCTCTTCCTGTAACGCGCTTGCGCCATGCGGTACAATCCGCGCCAGCGAACGAACGCAAAGGAGGCCATGCCCCATGCTGAGCGTACAGGAGAACGAGCAACTGACGCAGGTCGGCCCTGGAACCCCTATGGGCGAACTCATGCGCCGCTACTGGCACCCCGTCGCGGCCGCCGCCGAACTCGACGAGCGGCCGACCAAGCCCGTACGCCTGCTCGGCGAGGACCTCGTCCTCTACCGCGACAGATCCGGCACCCTCGGCCTCATCGAGCGCTTCTGCCCCCATCGCCGCGTCGACCTCTCCTACGGCATACCCGAGGAGCACGGCCTCCGCTGCATGTACCACGGTTGGATGATGGACGAGACCGGCCAGTGCATCGAGCAGCCCTTCGAAGAGACCGTCCACCCGGACGGACGTTTCAAGGAGAAGGTCAAGATCGCGGGCTACCCCGTGCGCGAGATGGCCGGACTCGTGTTCGCCTACATGGGCCCGCAGCCCGCTCCGCTCCTGCCGCGTTGGGAGCACCTGCTCTGGGACAACGCCGTCCGCGACATCGCCATCACGGAGATCCCCTGCAACTGGCTGCAGTGCCAGGAGAACTCGCTGGACCCCGTGCACGTCGAGTGGCTGCACGCCTACATGGGGGCTTACCGCAACACGGACCGTATCGCAACGCAGCAGCAGGGGTCGTCCCGCAGACACCAGAAGATCGGGTTCAACGAATTCGAGTTCGGCATCATCAAGCGCCGCATCCTCGAAGGCAAGGACGAGACCGACGACGAATGGGCCGAGGGGCACCCCGTGCTCTTCCCGAACATCCTGCTCGTGGGCAACGAGGCGCGGGCAACGTTCCAGTTCCGCGTGCCGGTGGACGATACCAACACCCTGCACGTCTCCATCTACAACTACCGCTCCGCGCCCGGAGCAACCGCGCCGAAGCAGGACGTCATCCCCTACCGTTACGTACCGCTGAAGGACGACGAGGGACGCTTCATCGTGGACTGGACCTTCAACCAGGACTACATGGCCTGGGCCACACAGGGCCCCGTGGCCAAGCGCCACCTGGAACGGCTCGGACAGTCGGACGTCGGCGTCATCCTGTTCCGCAAGCAGTTGCAGCGGAACATCGCGGTGATGGAGGACGGCGGCGACCCCATGAACGTCTTCCGCGGGGACGACCTCGGACTGTTGCACGCACCGGTGGAGAAAGTGAAGTTCGGCGTACGGGCGCAGGCGCGCTACATCCCGCCGGAGGCCGGCGACACGACAGCGGTGCAGGACATCGAAGAGGTCATGGGCTCCTGGGTCGACTACCTCGGCGAGGAGGCCACGCTGGGCCGGTAGGGGCACATGGAAAAGGGGTCAGATAGCCTGAACCTTCTACCCCTCCTCCTCCCAGAGAAGCGCGGACAATTGCTCTGTCCGCGACTGTAGTCCATCACTCAGGTCCATCTGCCCTGTGACGCGCGTCTCCGCGACGCCCAACGCTGTCGTTACAGGGATAGCCCCTGGCCCCAGCCCGGCAGCCGCCAGGGCCTTGCCGATAGCGTGGTAGATCGTCGCCCGCATGAGCCGCACGCCTCCACGATTCACCGCCTCTCGCAACGTGGCCCGCCCAGCCAGCACCTTGTAGCCCTCTGTAGTGCTGATAATGACCAGCGATGTCAGCGGTATGGCATTCAACGCCAAGCCCGTTGCGCTGGCCATGATGGAACCGACCAGTCCCTTTGAAACCTCTCCAATGTACCCCTGCGCTTCCCTGTCAAGGTGCGCGTGGGAGATGCTTGTGCCCAAGATGTTGCTAGGGGTGCTGTCTAGTTCTGCAGGCACAGCGACACGAATATCAGGGTATCGCTCCAATGCCTCTTTCACGTAAGACATGGACTGCGTTGCCTTGAGCTGTAACTGTTCTACCGATCGACCGTTTCGGCTCAGTATCTCCAAGTCCCATCCGGGTTGAAAGGGAGACATCGCAAGGCGTGCAACCTGGCCCGCACCCAGCTTCAACTCGCCGAGGGTCTCGCCTGCGTTTAGTCTCTGTTCTACCAGAACCTCGAAATACTTACCCTTCACGCCGTTGATGAAGCCAGTCAGGTGCTCAGGCTTCATCCCTACGAGCACCGAAGGGTCGACATCCGGGTATTGCATGGCGAAGGCCTTGGCTAGCAGGGGGTCAATCTCTGGAAACAGGCGACTCGCAACGAAAGCACCGACGGTGAGGTTTGCGGGAATCGCAGCGACCTCTAATATCTCCCGTTCTTTCCGCAGTTCTTCCTGCTGAGCCAGTTCCAGCAATGCCGTCTTCGCGGCATCAGGATAGGAATCTGCCAGCCCAACCAGTTCATCGTAGCCCATGGCCCAACACTAGCACCCTTTCAATTCGGCCATTGCAGCTTCCAAGCGAGCCACCCGTTCCTTCAGGTCGGTATTCTCTTGGTGCAGGCCAACGATGACACGCGTTACGGCGTCGGTGAACTCGTCCAAACGGCGAATATCCGTGCCCGTGAACACTTCGCCGGCACGCTTAGAACCCCGCCCTGTGGCCCTTGCAGCACTTTTTGCCGCCACTCCTGCCGTGCTTGCTGTCTCTGTTGTCATCGCACCTGCGCGCTGGATACCCTCACCGACCACTTGACGGGTCCGCTGAACGTTGTTGCCCACGGCCTCCCTGCTACCTCCTATCGCCCGCCCAGCAGTGCCTGCAGCACTTCCCGCCGCTCCAAGAACTTCACTCGCAGCTTGCCCACCCTTTGCCGCAACATGCACAGCAAGTCCCGCCGTTTCTGAGGTCACTTCTCCAACATAGCCAGCAATCCCACCTGCAGTCTTACCTGCAGAGCCTGCTGCATCTGCAAGCCCACTCGCCGCACGCTTCACTCTACTACTCGTGTTCGGACCCTTTCCGTCTTCCTCTGTCATAGGGTGACCTTCCAAGTTGCCCAGGATGCGGGTGATTCTAACCCAGAAGCATCCTCCCTTTCGCTTGACCCGCGCACGCGCCGCGCCCTACTCTTACGCTGCGCACACACGCACGCGAGGAAGGTGCATGCATGCTCAGCGTCACGGCTAACGAGGAACTCACGCAGGTCAGCGCGGGCACGCCCATGGGCGAACTCATGCGACGCTACTGGCACCCCATCGCCGCCGCCGGTGAGCTCGTCGATCGCCCCACCAAGCCCGTCCGCATCCTCGGCGAGGACCTCGTCCTCTACCGCGACAGGTCCGGCACGCTCGGCCTCATCGAACGCTTCTGCCCCCACCGCCGCGTCGACCTCTCCTACGGCATCCCGGAGGAGCACGGCCTCCGCTGCATGTACCACGGTTGGATGATGGATGAGACCGGCCAGTGCATCGAGCAGCCCTTCGAAGAGACGGTGCACCCGGACGGGCGCTTCAAGGAGAAGGTCAAGATCGCGGGCTATCCCGTACGGGAGATGAGCGGGCTCGTGTTTGCCTACCTCGGGCCACAACCGGCGCCGCTGCTGCCGCTCTGGGAGCCGCTCGCAGCCGACAACGTGGCCTGCGACATAGCCCTCACCGAGCTTCCGTGCAACTGGCTGCAGTGCCAGGAGAACTCGCTCGATCCAGTGCACACGGAGTGGCTCCACTCCTATTGGACCCGATACCAGCAGCTTGCCGCGGGCAAGCCCGTGGACGTGCGTGGCGAGTCCGCGCCGCACGAGCGCATACGGTTCGAACTGTTCGACCACGGCATCATCAAGCGGCGCGTTCTGCGAGGCCTGGGTGAGGAGCACGACCTCTGGAAGGTCGGGCACCCCATCCTGTTCCCCAACATCCTGCAGGTCGGCTCCCCGCAGAAGATCACGATGCAGTTCCGCGTCCCCGTCGACGACCAGAACACGCTGCACGTGTCCATCTACATCTTCCGCGCCGCCGACGGGGCGGTCGTACCCCGGCAGGACCCTGTGCCCTATTACTACAATCCGCTGGTGGGCGAGGACGGGCGGTTCATCACCGACGTCACCTTCAATCAGGACTACATGGCCTGGGTGAGCCAGGGACCAGTGGCCCGCCGCGACCTCGAGAAACTCGGCGAGTCCGACAAGGGCATCATCATGTTCCGCAAGATGTTGAAGGAACAGATGGAGGTCGTCGCGGACGGCGGCGAACCTATGAACGTGTTTCACGGCGCACCGGGCGAGCCGGTTACGCTGCCGGTGGAGCCGAGCAGAGGATTCGTGAACGGCGCCCCCCGCAGGTACGTGCCACAGGAGGCAGGACCCAGCGTCGCTCACGCCGATATCGAGCGCGTGCTCGCCACGTACGCATAGCAACCAGACCAGATACCTCGGAGGAAGGCTTCATGCTCAGTGTCAAGGCTAACGAGGAGCTCACGCAGGTCAGCGCAGGCACCCCCATGGGTGGACTCATGCGCCGCTACTGGCACCCCATCGCCGCGACGGCCGAACTCGACGAGCGACCCACCAAGCCGGTGCGCCTGCTCGGCGAGGACCTCGTCCTCTACCGCGACAGGTCCGGCACGCTCGGCCTCATCGAACGCTTCTGTCCCCACCGCCGC
>DAOUHP010000043.1:0-9254 GCA_034428575.1 Dehalococcoidia bacterium
CCGATCTACAGCCCCGGCCTCGCCACAGGCTTCCTGGCGAACCTCCAGCAGACGCATGATGGCGGCGTGGTCAGCCCTGCGCTGCACGAACTCGCCATCCTCGCTGTCGCCTACGAGGACGACGCTCCCTACCAGTGGTCGGTTCACATCACAAGCGCGCGGGCCGCGGGCCTGAGCAGCGCCGCGATCGAGGTCGCGCGCACCGGCGCCGACAGCGGCCTTCTGGAAGGCGATGAGCGCGACGTCATCGAGCTATGCCGTCAGCTATGCCGCACGAATCGCGTGGAGCAAGCGATGTTCGACTCCCTGATGGCACGGCATGGTCAGCGATGGTTGATCCTCATGGTCGCGACCATCGGCTTCTACCGGAACGTAGCCGCCTTCAACAACGCCTTCGACGTCGATCTGGTCGAGGGTGACGATCAACTGCCGGAGCGACGCGGGACCCCATGAACCCCGCCGAACCTGGCGGTAAACAGAGCCATCCAGGAGATGTGGCCCGTCCTGCAATCAGATGCCTTCTTCTTGACGTCGACGACTATGTAAACTAGTCTGAAAGCTAGTCAGCGTTATGAGCAGACGGGGTGAAACCATGAGCAGGAGTTGGCCTGTCCAGGATGCCAAGTCGAGATTCAGCGAGCTTCTCGATACCGCCCTTACCGAAGGGCCGCAGATCGTGACCAAGCGCGGCGTGGAGACTGCCGTACTCCTCCCCATCGCGCAATGGCGCAGGCTGGAGCGCATGACCAGGCCGGATCTGAAGGACCTGCTTCTCGCTTCTGAGGCCCGCACCGAGAAACTTACGCCACCACGCCGACGGCATCGCCACCGGACGCCCTTCCCCGTGGAGTAGGCCATGTACCTCCTCGATACCAACGTGGTCTCGGAACTGCGTCGACTCCGTCCACATGGCGCTGTTCTGGACTGGATCGCCGATGTGCCGGCGGAGCAACTCTTCGTCTCTGCCGTCACGGTTGGGGAGATACAAGCCGGAATCGAGATCACCCGTGAACAAGATGAAGCCAAGGCTGAGGAGCTAGAATCGTGGCTCGACAAGGTACTGGCGTCCTACGCGGTGCTGCCGATGGATGCGTCCACCTTCCGGGAGTGGGCTCGTCTCATGCACAGGAGGTCGGACACCATGACCGAAGACGCCATGATTGCGGCGACAGCCACCGTACACCGCATGACCGTGGTTACCCGGAACGTAAATGACTTTGCTCAGCTCGGGGTTGAGCTACAGAATCCGTTCGAGAACGAAGTACGAGGACCCCAATTCGGCAATGAAGACACCGGTCGATGACCGGCGCAGCGCAGGGAGCGGCTGCGCCGCCAGGCTGACTCCCAACTCAGCCAGCACATCCTCAAGCGACCGTTGCCTCTCAGGACGGTGGGGCGCCGTTCACGAGTATCGGCAAGTCTTTCTGCTGCCTCGTCACACCCAGCCGAGGACGCCCGTACCGGCACCCCTATCCGGCCTGCTCCCCGTATCCGGTGCGTTACAATGACGGGACAGTCCCTCATCGGCCGTATCCCATGAGCAACCTACGAGAGCAATCGCTTGCCCGGCAACGCGTCGTCGCGGGCAGCCGCATACGCCTGGAGCGCTTCCTGCAACGCAGGGGCTACCAGCCGGTAATGACGCCCATGATCGAGCCGACCGACCTCTTCCTAAAGAAGTCGGGCGGCGAGCTCGCGGCCAGGATGTACTCGTTCACGGACCCCAGCGGGCGCCGCGTGAGCCTGCGCCCCGAGTTCACGTCGTCCGTGGTGCAGGCGTTCGTGGACGGCGCACTGCCCGGACCGTCGCCGCAACGCTGGTGCTACTCCGGCCTCGTCTTCCGGTACGAGAAGGGCGGCGACTCCGGCGAGTTCGAGCAGCTTGGCGCTGAGCTGATCGGCGCGGGGGGCGTTGCGGCGGATGCGGAGATGCTCGCGCTCGCCGTGCAGGGACTCACTGTGCTGGGCGTGCGCGGTCATCGGCTGCGCATCGGCCACGTCGGCGTCACGGCGGCGATGTACGAGGCGTTGGGCCTCTCCGAACGCTCCAGTGTGTTCCTGATGGGGAGCCTTGTCGCCCTTCGCTCCGGCAGTGAGTCGCCGGAGGACATTCGGGCCAATGCCGCACGCCTCGGCCTGCTCGCACCGGAAACGAATGAGCACGTCTCGCGCATCACGCGGGAGATGGCGCCGGAGGACGCGGCGGAGATGGTGCGCAGCTTCGTGGGACAGGGGGTCAGTGGTTCGACCGGACAACGCACGCCCGATGAGATCCTGCGGCGCTACCTGAAGAAGTTGCGCCTGGCCGACGAACCAGGAGCATTCGAGAGAGGGCTTGCGCTCTGCGGCGAGCTCGCACGTGCGGCGGGGCCCGCGGCACGCGTACGCGGACGGCTCGCGCGCATCGCGTCGCGCTTTCGCATCCGCAGGAGCGTCCTTGCCCCGCTGGAGGACTTACTTACCGCACTCGAACAGTATGACCTGCGCGGCGTTCCGGTGGTGCTGGACCTTGGGTTGGCCCGGGGTCTCGCTTACTACACCGGCGTGCAGTTCGACATCGAGCACCCACGGGTGCGCGGCACGCATGCGCTCGGTGGCGGAGGCCGGTATGACGACCTCATCGGAGCGCTCGGCGGGAAGCAGGCGACACCGGCGATAGGGTTCGCCTACGGTTTGGACCACGTGGCGCGCTTGTTGCCCGCAGGATTCGCCGAAGACGACGGCGATGGTCCGGCGCAGGTGCTGGTGACGGCGCAGGAGGCTGCGTTCAGCGAGGCGGTGGCTACGGCGGAGCGCCTCCGAGCGCAGGGCATACCGGCGGAGTTGGACCTGGAGAGCAAGAGCGACGCTGCGGCTGCGAAGTACGCGAGGCAGCGCGGCATCGAGACGATCATGCGGGTAGGGCAGGATGGCCGTGTCGCAGAACAATTCGTCTAACGGTCCCGTTCGGGACCGTTTGCGCCTCGCCATCCCGAGCGACGGCGTCATGTACGAGGGCACGCTCGATTTCCTGAGCGCCAGCGGCATGCGCGTGCGGCGTCCGAACCCCCGCGGCTACACCGGAGAGATGCGCACGCTAGGCGGCGTGGAGGTCGTCTTTCAGCGCAACTCGGACATCACCGCGCGTGTAGAGGAAGGCGACGCCGACCTCGGCCTCGTGGGGTTCGACAACTTCGCGGAAACGCGGATAGACGACGGCGATGCGCTCGTCGTGATCGAGGCCCTGGGCTACGGCCACTGCGAGCTCGTGACGGCGGTGCCGGACTCGTGGGTCGACGTGGAGTCGATGGCAGACCTCGCCGACCTTTCGATCGAGTTCCAGGAGAGCGGACGCGAACTACGCATCGCAACGAAGTACCCGGTGCTCACACGCCGCTTCCTCCACCAACACGACGTGAACTACTTCACGCTGAAGCGGCTCTCCGGCGCGGTGGAGCCGACCCCTGCCATCGGCTACGCGGACTTCATCGTCGACCTGACGGCCAGCGGCCAGACGCTCCGCGAGAACCACCTCAAGCAGGTCGCGGACGGCAGGGTGCTCGAATCGGAGGGCGCGCTCATCGCGAACCGCCGGACGCTATGCGAGCACCCGGCGCGGCTGGAGACGGCGCGGGAGATCATCGAGCGCATCGAGGCGAGCCAGTTGGCGTCGGGATACTCGCGCCTGACGGCGAACATCGAGGGCGAGAGCGAGAAGGCCGTCGCCGCAAAGGTGCTGGAGCTTCCCGAGGCGAGCGGTATAAGCGGACCAACGATATCGCCGGTCTTCTCGCGCGATGGGCGGCAGGTGTACTCGATCACCGTGTCCATCCCCAAGCGCGACCTGACTGCGGCGGTCGACCACCTCCGGAGCATCGGTGGCTCGTCGGTGAGCGTATCCAGCGCGGAATACCTCTTCCGCGAGGAGAGCAACATCTACGCGCGGTTGCTCGGCGCGCTGGGACTGTCGTGATGCGCGTGCTGCGCGGCATCGACGCGGGACTCGCGGCGCTCACGCGGCGTCCGGGCTACGAGGAACCTGAGCTGACACCCGCCTCCGCAGCGCGCACCGAGGCGCTGTTCGGCGAGCCGCTGACGGCGACGCAGGCAGTCGAACGCATCGTCGCGGATGTCCGTGCGAACGGCGACACGGCCGTCAGAGACTATGCCCGCCGCATAGACGGTGCGGACCTGGATGCCCTCGAAGTCCCCCGGGGTGCGTGGGAAAACGCCGCACGTGCCATCGGCCCTGAATTGCAGGAAGCCCTGGCGATGGCTGCGGGACGTATACGCGCCTACCACGAGGCGGCGATGCCGCCGGCCTGGGACGACGCCGACGCGGGTTACGGTCTGCGGAGCGTGGCCATCGAGCGGGTGGGGCTGTACGTGCCCGGCGGCTCGGCGGCGTACCCCTCGACGGTGCTGATGTCGGCGATACCGGCGAAGGTAGCGGGCGTATCGGAAGTCATCGTCTGCACGCCCGACCCGTCACCGGTGACGCTCGCTGCCGCGCTTACCGCGGGCGTCGACAGGCTCTTCGGCGTCGGGGGCGCGCAGGCGATAGCGGCGATGGCGTTCGGCACTGAAAGCGTTCCGCAGGTCGACAAGATATGCGGTCCGGGCAACGTCTTCGTCTCCATCGCCAAGCGGCTCGTTTACGGCCACGTAGCCATTGACGGCCTCTACGGCCCGACCGAAACGCTCGTCATCGCCGACGACACGGCCACGCCGGAGATCGTCGCCGCAGACCTGCTGGCGCAGGCGGAACACGATGAACTCGCCTCGCCCGTGCTCGTGACGACGAGCGAGTCCGTCGCGGGTGAAGTAGGGAGCGAACTGGAGCGCCAGGTCGCCCTGCTCGAGCGAGAGGCCATCGCACGAGAAGCGCTGGCACGCCAGGGGACTATCGTGGTCGTGGCAAACATCGAGGAAGCGGCAGCGGTCGCCAATGCATTCGCGCCGGAGCACCTCTGCCTGCTCACCGCCGACCCGCACGCCTGCGTGGAGTTGATACGCAACGCGGGCGGCATCTTCGTCGGTGAGACGTCGCCGGAGGTCATGGGCGACTACACGGCGGGGCCGAGCCACGTCATGCCGACGGGCGCCACGGCACGTTTCGCGTCGAGCCTCGGCGTGCACACGTTCCTGAAGCACGTGCCGGTGGTCGGCCTCTCCTCGGAAACGGCGCGCAAGATAGGCCCCGCGGCGTCGGTGCTGGCCAGGGCGGAAGGGCTGACAGCCCACGCACGGGCGGCAGAGATGCGCCTCGAGGGGGCCGGCGCGAACGAATCAACGGGAGCGAGGCGAGTATGACGCCCAGGCATGTCCTCGATTTCGTGCAACCGCACTGGCGTAACCTCGACCCGTACGAGGCCGCGGAGCCGCCGGAGTCGCTCGCGGAGCGCGGCGGCATCACGGAGGCCGAGGTCGTCAAGCTGAACGCGAATGAGAACCCGTACGGGCCGTCGCCGAAAGCGCTGGAAGCGCTGAACCACTCCGCGCGTGCGCACATCTACCCGGACCCGGCACAGGTCGCGATGCGTCGCGCGCTCTCCGGTTACACCGGCGCGAGGCCGGAGCAGATCGTCGTCGGGAACGGCAGCGACGAGATCATCGACCTCGTCTTCCGCGCGACGCTCTCGCCGGGCGACGTCGTCGTCAACGCCCCGCCCACATTCGGCATGTACGACGTGACCGCGCACATCTGCGGCGGCGTCATCGTCGAGGTCGAGCGCGACGTGCATTTCAACATCGACGTTGACGGCATGCTTGCCGCCGCGGAGGGCGCGAAGCTCGTCGTGCTCGCGTCGCCCAACAGCCCCTCCGGCAACGGTACGCCGGTCGGGGACATCGTGCGCCTCCTCGGAGCCGACTGCCTCGTCGTCGTGGACGAGGCGTACGCCGAGTTCGCGGGGCGCAGCGTGCTCCCCCTCGTGGACGAGCACCCGAACCTGGTGGTGCTGCGTACGATGAGCAAGTGGGCCGGGCTCGCAGGGCTGCGCGCGGGCTACGGCGTGATGAACGCCGAGGTGGCAGAGGTGCTGATGCGCGGCAAGCCGCCGTACAGCGTCTCGCAGGTGGCGGAGGCGGCGCTGCTGGCGTCGCTCGAGGACGCCGAGATACTGGACGAACGCGCCCGCCTCATCGTCCAGGAACGGGAGGGTATGGCAGGGCTGCTTGCGGAGATGCCGGGAGTCGAACCGTTGCCGTCCGAGGCCAACTTCATCCTCTGCAGACTGCCCGAAGGGCGGGGCAAAGCGATATACGACGCTCTCGCGGACCGCGGCGTGTCAGTGCGATACTACTCACGCGGCAAGCTGGCCGACTACTTGCGCGTCAGCGCCGGAACGCCGGCACAGACCAGGCGCTTCATCGAGGCGCTGCGCGAGGCATTGCGACAGGCAGGATGACTTCACGCATCGGAACATACAGCAGGACCACGGGCGAAACGGACGTCTCGGTCAGCATCGGGCTGGACGGCACCGGGCAGGGGAGCATCGCGACCGGCAACGGCATGCTGGACCACCTGCTGAACCAACTCTCCCGACACGGCCTGTTCGACCTCGACGTCAAGGCCTCCGGCGACAGCGCGCTGACAGGCTGGCACCACACGGTGGAGGACTGCGGCATCGCGCTCGGGCGGGCGTTCGCCGACGCCATCGGCAGCGGGGCGGGCATCCGCCGCATGGGCCACGCGCTCACTCCACTGGACGAAACGCTCGCGCGCGTGGCGCTCGACATCAGCGGGCGCGGCTATGCCGTCGTCGACCTCGGCGTCAGCGGCACGACCATCGCCGACCTGCCGGGCGACCTGGTGCGCCACTTCCTGGAGTCGTTCGCGGTCGAGGCGCGCATCACGCTGCACGTCCACGTCCTGCACGGCGTCAACGCACACCACAAGGTGGAGGCGTCGTTCAAGGGGCTCGCCAAGGCGCTGCGGGACGCGGTCGAGATCGACCCCCGCGCGGGCGGCAACACGCCCAGCACCAAGGGCGTCATCGGGTAGAGGACAGCTCTGCCTCGAGCTACTCTTTCAGTACTGTCGGCTTCCTCGATAGAGGCGACTACGCAGGTCTGATGTCTGCCTCATAGGCCTCGATAACGGGGTTGGCGAGCAGTTTGTCGCACATCTCGTGCACGTCGCGGTGGGCCACCGATTCGTCCGCCGCCTCGACGTCCAGCGTGAGCATCTTGCCGACGCGCACGTCGCGCACGCCGTCGAACCCGAGCGAGTGCAGGCTGCCGAGGACGGCGTTGCCCTGCGGGTCGTTGACCGCGGGTTTGAGCATGACCTGGATGCGCGCTGTGAACCGCATCAGCCGTTCTCCCTGCGAGCAGCCTTGGCCAGTGTCCTGGATTCCCGCTTTCGCGGGAATGACGGGCAGGCGCGCGCTGTGAACCGCATCACGCGCCGCTGCGTGCGCCGCAGGTCTCGCGGCGGGACTCGGCATCCAGGGTGTTGGCGCGGTGGTCGTCCACGAAATCACGCATGGCGTCCGTCTCGTTGGGAGTGACCGTATCGATCCTGCCCCACGCCGTCAGCGTTATCTCGCCCTCGTCGACCGCGGAGTGCGGCTGCACCACGTAGCAGTCCGGGTACCCGGGCAGGGCCTCCACGAACGCCTCCAACTCGGTGCGTTGCGAGTCGCTGGCGAGGCTGTAGTTGAACACCACGCCGCCGTTGCGCAGGTTGCGCACCACGGCCTCGTCCGGCGCCTGCTCCTCATGGATGCCCCAGGCGGTTGCCTCAGCCCAGCTGGGGCCGGACGTGGGAGGCGAAGTCTCGTACTGGCCCGTTTCGCCGGAGTCCAGAAGGTCTCCCTCCTGTATGGCAAGCTGTGTTCCGGCGATGTCCCTCTGCTGCGGGGCGGTGGGCGTGGGATTGATGCCGAAGGAGGGGAGAGCGAGACCGGTAATGAGCGCGAGTGCGATGATGAGGCCGCCCGCCATGAAGAAGCGGCGCTTGCGTGCGCGTTTTGCGGCGGAACGCTGGCGGCGTTCCTGTCGCGCTATCGTTCGCCGTGAAGCCCTACGTTCGAGCTGCGCTGGGGTCAGAGCTCCGTCTTCCCGCACGGCACGAGTGGATTGCGCGGCGGATTGCTGCTGGTTGTCGTCTGCCAAGAGGGGTGTCCTTCAGCCTTTGGTTGTGTTGCAGTGTCGCGTCAGGCGGTCTGGCCGGTGAGCTTCCGGTAGGCCTCCCAGTAGCGCTCCGTGGTCTTCTCCACGACGTCGTCCGGCAGCGGGGGAGCGGGGGGTGTACGGTCCCAGTCCTTCTGCGTGAGGAGCCAGTCGCGCACGAACTGCTTGTCGTAGTTGGGCTGCGACTTGCCGGGGTTCCAGCCGCTGGCGTCCCAGAACCGGCTGGAGTCGGGCGTGAGGACCTCGTCGATAAGGATGACCTCGCCGTCGCGCATGCCGAACTCGAACTTGGTGTCAGCGATGATGATGCCGCGCTCCGCCGCAACGTCGTGGGCGTGCTGGAAGACAGCGAACGAGAGATCGCGGAGGGTCGTTGCCATCTCTGCGCCAACGAGATCCGCCATCTCCTGAGCGTTCAGTGGCTCGTCATGGCCGACCTCGGCTTTCGTCGTGGGAGTGAACATCAGCTCGGGGAGCCTGCTGCCGTCCACGAGTCCGGGGGCCATCGGCACACCGAACATCGTGCCGGTCGCGTTGTAGTCGACGAGCGCGGAGCCGGTGAGGTATGCGCGCACGACACACTCGGCGTCGATGCGGTCCGCGCGCTTCACGACCATCGCCTGCTGCGCGATCTCCGGCGCGAGGTCGTTCAGCAGCGGGTGCTCGGCCAGGTCGCCCAGTTGATCCTTGTCCTCCGCGAGCGCGATGAAGTGGTTCGGCACGATATGGCGCGTCTGGTCGAACCAGAACTTTGACATGAGCGACAGGACGCGGCCCTTGTCCGGTATGGCCGTAGGCAGCACGACATCGAACGCGGAGATGCGGTCGGTGGCGACCATCAGCAGCAGGCCGTCGCCAAGGTCGTACGTGTCGCGCACCTTACCTCGGTAGAGTCGGTCGGGCAGTGGCGTTTCAAGCAGTGGCATGGTCTCGCTCCCGTATGGAATAAGTACCCCCGGCGAGGCCGGCGCGTTCGAACAGCGCGTCGACATTCGCCGTGTAGTAGCCGTAGTCGAACAGTTCGGCAAGCTGCCCCGCATCGAGGAGCGCCTGCACGTCGGGGTCGTTCTTCACGAGGTCACGGAAGTCCCCGCCCTCGTCCCAGGTCGCGGCAGCGTGGCGCTGCATCATGCGGT
>DAOUHP010000044.1:0-1973 GCA_034428575.1 Dehalococcoidia bacterium
GACACGGTCGACCATTCCGAGAAGCGGCGGGGACGCGCCCCGGTGAGCAGGCTCTGGGGCGACGATATGGCCGTGCTCCTGGGCGACTACGTTTTCGCGGCATCGGCGACGTTCGTCTGCGATACGGGCAACATCCGCGTGGTGCGCCGTTTCGCCGAGACGATCATGGAACTCGCGCGCGGCGAGCTCACGGAGCGCGTCAGCAAGCACGACTGGTCCCAGACGTCAGCGGACTACGAGCGCCGCATCTACGACAAAACGGCGTCGCTCATCTGCACGGCAGCGGAGTCCGGGGGTGTGTTGAGCGGTGCATCTGAGGAGGAGACACAGGCATTGCGCTCGTTCGGATATAACGTCGGTATGGCGTTCCAGATAGTGGACGACGTGCTCGACTTCACCAGTAGCGAGGAGGAGTTGGGCAAGCCGGTGGGGAACGACCTGCTGCAGGGGACGCTCACGCTACCTGCGCTGTTGTTCGCGGGGAGCCATCCCGACGAGGCGGTCGTGCGCCGGCTGCGCGACGGGAGCCGTGATGAGAATGACCTCACCACGATGGTGGAGTTCATCCGCAACTCGTCCGCGATCGACGAGACGATGGCGCAGTTGGAGGGTTACCGGAACTCAGCGCGCGCTGCGGTTGCTACGCTGCCCGACGCCCGCGCCCGTCAGTCGCTCGACGCCCTGGTGGACTACCTGGCCCAGCGTCGCAACTAGCATCCCAGCTAGCGGCGAGGCTCCGTGAGGGAGTCGGCGTTCAGCACGTTCATGAGCTCGCCCGCTGCCCACGCCTTGATGTTGTCCACCGAGTTCCTGTAGAAGGCCGCGAGGCTGTCCAGCGTCGCGTAACCGAGGTGCGGCGTCAGCAGCACGCTATCGAGGGCGAGCAGCGGGTGGTCCGCCGGGAGCGGCTCTACGTCGTATACGTCCAGGGCAGCGCCCGCGATGCGGCGCTCGCGGAGCGCCCGTATCAGCGCTTCCCCTCTCACGATGGGGCCGCGTGACGTGTTGATGAGGAAGGCGGAGGGCTGCATCAGGCCGAACTCGCGCTCCGTGACCCATCCCCGGCTGAGGTCGGTCAGCGGCACGTGGATGGTGAGGATGTCAGCCTGCGAGAAGAGTTCGTCCCAGGCGACGTAGGTTGCGCCGCTCGCGGCGGCGCGCTCGGCAGTGAGCGTCGGGCCCCACGCGATGACGTTCATGCCGAAGGTCTTCTGCGCGCTGACCGCGATCTTCGTGCCGATGCGTCCCATCCCCAGCACGCCGAGCGTCCTGCCTGCCAGACCCACGCCCAGCCGTGTCTGCCACTTCCCTTCCCGCATGCGCTGGTTCTCCCAGCCTATGTGCCGCGTGACGCCGATGATGAGTCCCCAGACGAGCTCGGGCGTGGAGTCACCCGCGCCGTCCGTTCCGGTGACCGGGATGCCGAGTCTGCCCGCCTCTTCCCCATCCACGTGGGGCTGGCGGCGACCCGTGCCGGAGAGCAGCTTGAGGCTCGGCAACTGACGCAGCACAGACGCAGGAATGGGTGTGCGCTCCCGCATCATCTGGATGACGTCGAACGAGGCAAGCCGTTCCGGCATTTCCTCGGGGGCGATGGCCTCGTGGAAGAAGGTCACTTCCGCGCCTGTGATGGAGTTCCAGTCCGCGAGTCCTTCGGCGATGCCTTGATAGTCGTCCAGCACGGCGATACGCATGGCGTTCTCCTACTCCACGAGTCCTCTCAGCAGCGTGTAGAGGTCCGATTTCAACTCGTAGCCGATGCCCGGGATGTCCGGCAGCCGTACCCGGCCTCCCTCCGGCTGCACGCCGTCAGGGAATCCGCCGAACGGCTGGAAGACGCCGGGGCACGACTCGTTGCCACCGAGCCCGAGCCCGGCTGCGATGTGCAGCGCGAAGAGGTGCCCACCATGCGGCACGCACCGGCTGCGCGACCAACCGGACGACTCCAGCATCTCGATCGTGCGCAGGTACTC
>DAOUHP010000045.1:0-8377 GCA_034428575.1 Dehalococcoidia bacterium
CTGCACATCGGCAACTGCATGGTCTACGACATCGACAACTTCAAGGGACAGTGCGAGGTCGGCATCCTCGTCGGGAACCGGGACTACTGGGGCAGGGGCTACGGTCGGGAGGCGGTGCAGCTGCTGGTGGAGCAGTGCTTCAAGAACGCGGCGATGAACCGGCTGTACCTGCACACGCTGGAGTGGAACGCCCGGGCTCGCCGCGCATTCGCGATGTGCGGGTTCCGGGAAGTGAAGCCGGTGCGGCGCGCCGGTTACAACTTCATCCTGATGGAGCTGACCCGCGAGGAGTGGGAGGCCCGGCAGGACGGGGCGTAACCCCCTCCATCCCGCTCGGGGACGAGGTTCCTGCGGAGGCAGGAACGACGAGTATGAGAGATGCTCCCCGAGAGATGCTTCGGCTACGCTCAGCATGACGCGTCTGGCCGGGCGACGCGCGGTTGGCGATAACGGGGCGAGTGTGGCCTGCCGGCCACTCTGGATTCCCGCGTGCGCGGGAATGACGGTAAGGGGACTAGCGCGACGGCAGCGCGACGACGGCCTCGCCCGTTGTCGTGCGGACGCCCGCGCCGTTCTCGATCCAGATGTCGCAGCGCACGGAGCCTGCTTCCTCGTCCCGCTCCACCACCGTTCCCCTGCACGTCAGTACGTCGCCCGGAACGTCCATCTCGCGGTAGCGCACCGAGAGCGAGAGCAGCCGCCCTTCCGCGCCTGCCCAGCCGGTGACAAGCTGGCCAAGATATGCGCTCTTCAGCGCGCCGTGCAGGATCACGCCGGGCAGGCCCTGCTCCGCGGCGAAGTCCTTGTCGTAATGAATCTCGTAGAAATCGCCGGACGCGCCTGCGTACATCACCAGCTGGCGAGTCGTCGGCTCCTTCGCCAGCGCGGGGAGTTCCGTGCCGATTGCGGCGGCGTCCAGATACGGCTGCGTGCTCATGCTGCGGGCATCCTTATGAGGGTGTTGCGTTACGTGGCGGCGAGTTCCCCGCGCTGGTTCGTGTAGCGGGTGACGTAGGTGGCGATGAGCATCGACCCCATGCGGCCTTCCCGCTCGATGAGGTTCTCCACCTGCGTGACGAAGGTGATGGCGTCGCCCGGACGGACCGGCTCTCCGTAGGTCCACTCGCTGCCGCCGTCCAGGACGCGCGGGACGGCCTCGCTGTCGGGAAGGACAGGGATGGCGAGGCCGACGGAGCGCAGGAAGGTTGGCGGCGCCACGTCAGGGTAGGCGGGGTTGTCGTCGCCGATGGCGGCGGCGAAGCGTTGGATGGCGCCGCGTTCGATGACGGTGGTGCGCGGTTCGCCGTCGCGTCCGACGGCAGCCTGCATCGCTGGGGTGAGTATGGCCACGTCTGCTGCTCCGGTATGGGGTCGGCGGGCAGGCTAGTGGCGCGCATGGGGAGTGTCAAGCGTCCGGTATCCGGGACGAACCGGCAGGTTTCTGCAATCTCTCTTAAATTCTGTTGGAGAATTCGTAGTGTTGCGCTATTGACAATGCGGAGGTCGAGTATTAATGTCCCGTACTTACACGGCTATGGCCGTGTACCTTTGTGATTGATGACGGTACGGGTTGCCGGGCCTCCAGTCCCAGCAAGGCCTACCGCCCTTCAACAGCCCCTCCTGAGCGGAGGGGCTCTTGCTTTAAGGGGGGCAGCGGCCCGCTCGTGAGCGATTGACCCTCAGAGGCAGCGGGTGCTAGCCTTAACGAAGCGCAGGAGTGTAGCTCAGCCTGGTAGAGCAGCGGTCTCCAAAACCGCCGGCCGAGGGTTCGAATCCTTCCACTCCTGCCACTGCAACGACTCGGGCGCAGGTGGTGGAATAGGTAGACACGCTGTCTTGAGGGGGCAGTGGGAGCAGTCCCGTAAGAGTTCAAATCTCTTCCTGCGCACCAACCCGGCATCCGTGAGAAGCCCCGGCATCGGTCCGGGGCTTCTGCGTGTTGCGCGAGCCTCCCGAGAGATGTTTCGGCTGCGCTCAGCATGACAGCCCGATACAATCCCGCCTGCACGTCCACATCTCCACGGAGGAGCCATGCCAACCGTTTCCCACGAAAGTGTGCGAGCCATCGCCGACCGTCTGCTGCAGTGCGCCGGTGCAAGCGGCGAGGAGGCCGGCATCATCGCAAGGCACATCACCGGCGCGAACCTCGCAGGCCACGACTCTCACGGCATCATCCAGGTGCCCACCTACATCGACCGCATCAAGCGAGGGCACATCGTCCCCGGCGCGCCGTTCGACATCGTCAACGAGACGCCCTCGACGCTCGTCGCGGACGGTCACTGGGGGTTCGGATACGTCGTCTCCGAACGCGTGATGGGCCTCGTTATCGAGAAGGCGAAGCAGCAGGGCTCAGCCGCCGCCACGGTCTACCGCCAGAGCCACGTGGGGCGCGTCGCCGACTACCCGCTGATGGCCGAGCGCGCGGGCATGATAGGCCTGATGACCGCCGACTCCGGCAGGACGACCAAGAACGTTGCCCCGTTCGGCGGGCGCGAGCCGAGGCTCGGCACGAACCCGATCTGCGTCGCCGTGCCGAGCGACCTCGAAGGGCCGCTGTTCGTCGACATGGCGACGAGCGCGGTCGCGGCGGGCAAGATCGAACTCGCCGCGGCGCGGGGCGTTCCCATCCCTGAGGGGTGGGTCGTCGACAGCGACGGCAACCCCGCGACGGACCCGAACGTGCTGCGCGGCGCGGGCGGGGCGCTGCTACCGCTCGGCGGCTCCGAGGGCTACAAGGGCTACGGCCTCTCTGTGATCGTTGAGATACTCTCCGGCCTGCTGACCGGCCTCGGCTTCGGCCACGACCCGCGCGGGTTCCACAACGACGGCTGTTTCATGGCGGTATTCGACGTGTCCGTATTCCGCCCGTTGGACGACTTCAAGCGGCAGGTATCGGAGCTCGCGGGCTACCTGAAGGCGTCCAAGCGCGCGGCGGGGTTCGACGAGATCCTCTACCCTGGCGAGATCGAGCACCGGAACACGCAGCGCCGCCTGCAGGAGGGCATCTTCGTGGAGGACGCCACGTGGAGCAAGCTCGCGGCGCTCGCCGAGGAGTACGGGGTGAAAGGGGAGCTGGGGCTGTAGGGGCCGACGCGTTATCCGTCCACCCGCCGCTCCACCAACCCTCACCCCCTGCCCCTCTCCCGCCCAGTGGGAGAGGGGAGTCAGGCCGTCCGAGAGGATGCTGCGCGCCGAAGCGCGGGCCCCGTTCAGGATGACAGCCTCCACTCCATGCCAACGGGATACGGGGTTCCAGCCTCCGCAGGAATGGCCCAGGGCCTTGTCAGGCCGTGTAAGGGAATGAAAATGGGGAAGCGCCGACTCTCTCTGGCGGGCGTCTTGGGTACGCCGACGTTCCCCGAGAGATGTTTCGACTCCGCCTCCGGCTCCGCTCAACATGACAAGCAGGGGGCGAGGTTCCTGCCTCCGCAGGAACGACGGACCCCAGTTGCACAAGAACGACAGGGACGACGGCGTCACGCTGCTGAGGGCGTACGGCTATCCCTCTCCGCGGGACGATGAACGCTGGGGCGCCTTGCGCGTGCACGGGCGCGCAGGTTCCCCCGCTTGCGCGGGGAGTAGGAACGTCCGTATCGCGCGCAGAGCCTCACGCCGCAGGTGGCGTAGGCGTGTGTGCGCGCCTGCCATTGCAACTGCCGCGTGCGTGCCGCGTAGCCGGCCAGTTCCGTGTGTCGCTGCACCCGGATGGCCTCCAGCTCCCGTCGAGCCTTACGCACCTTCCTGACCTCCCTGACGATGGCCCACGCCAGCAGGAGCGGTCCCACGACGATGGCGGCCACGCTGACGATGCCGAGGGCGAACCGCAAGCTGATACCGAACACCAGCGAGCTGCCCGTTCCGACAGCCGGAGCGGCCCCGGGGAAGAGGGTCAGCAGCCGGGCTCCGATGGGGCGCACGAGGTTGAGGAGCGTCGTGGACCAGGCTTTCCAGACGGCGCCGGCGGCGAAGCCGGCCCCCTGTCGTCCGATGATGCCGACCCGGGAGTGCGGAGAGCCCTCGGCGACGGTTCGCGTGCGGCGCCTGAGGAGCCGCCGCCACAGGGGCGGCGGAGCAGGGAGTTCTTCCCGCTCCTGCTGGGAGGGCGGAAACTCAGGCTCCGGCAGACCGAGCCGGTGGCAGAGTGCTACCTGGCGCTCGTACACCGGAACGAGCTCGTCCCGGTGGGACGATTCCAGCTCTTCCAGCTCAGCGCGCAGCGCATTGAGCCGCTCGTGGCTCTTCAGCTTGGCAGCCGCCTGGGCTACGGCTGAGCCGCCGGCGATGGCCAGCGGAATGAGGAGGGCAGGTAGTGGCATGAGCACATTCTACCAAGGGCGCCGCCGCGCCGGACTCTGTGTGCTTGCCCCGGTGTATTCGTTCAGCCTAACAAAAAGAGTTATTGCATACGTAGTCCAACCTGTGGTATCAACTACGTCTGTCAGCCATCGTACCCAACTCATGGAGGATGACGATGCGTAAGTTAGCGACCCTCTCCGTGCTCCTCGTGGTTGTGGGCGGCCTGATGGCAGCCTGCGGCGGCGGAGCAAGCGACGACCTGAAGCAGGACGTCGTACGAAACTATGCCGACGGCGCGCACACGATGTACGCCAAGAGCCTCGCGAGCGCGGAGGCGTTGGACGCGGCGATAGACCGCTTCCTCGCGGCACCGTCGGCGGTGCGGCTCGACGCTGCCAAGCGTGCGTGGCTGCTCGCCCGCGACGACTACGGCCCCACCGAGGTCTACCGGTTCTACGACGGGCCGATAGACAACGCGGAGGACGGTCCCGAAGGGCTGGTCAACGCGTGGCCTCTCGACGAGGCGTACATCGACTACGTCGAAGGCGACCCCGGCGCCGGCATCATCAACAATCCCGGCGACTTCCCGACCATCGACGCGGACCTCATCGTCTCTCTCAACGAGGAAGGCGGCGAGGCGAACGTCTCCACGGGCTGGCACGCCATCGAGTTCCTGCTCTGGGGACAGGACATGAACGATGACGGCCCCGGCCTGCGCCCGGTGGAGGACTACACCACGAACGCGAACGCCCGGCGGCGCGCGACCTACCTCGCGACCGCGTCGGACGTGCTCGTGCGTCACCTGCGCGACATGGTCGACGCCTGGGCGCCCAGCGGCAGCGGGAACTACCGCGCGGAGTTCCTGGGCGTTGATCCGGACGAAGCGCTCAAGCGCATCATCACCGGCATCGGCGAGATGAGCCGGGGCGAACTCGCCGGCGAGCGGATGACGGTCGCCTACGAGGCGCGCTCGCAGGAGGACGAACACTCCTGCTTCGCGGACAACACCACAGCCGACATCATTGCCAACGCGTACGGAGTCTGGTTGGTGTACACGGGCGACTACGGCACCGTGAACGGCCCCGGCGTGCGAGACCTGATCGCGGCCGAGGACGAGGAACTCGCCCAGCAACTGGAGGACGAGATCCGGCGCAGCGTCGCTCTGGCCAGGGCGATCCCCGCGCCGTTCGACCAGCACCTTCGGGATGGTGTGTCCGACGCGGACGCGGGACGCATGGCAGTGCTGGACACCATCGTCGCGCTGGAGGACCAGACAGACACGATCGTTTCGGCGGCGGAATCTATCGGCATCACCATCAGCGTCAGTTAACCTGATGTAGTGCGGGACGAGAGCGCAGCTGTGATCGGGTCCGTTTCGAGTTGGCCGGCGGCACTGCTCATCGCAGTGGCGCTGCTGACCACCTCGGCCGCTGCCTGCTCGCAGAGCGACCGGATAGACGAATCGCTGCTGTTCGACGAGCGTCTCGGCGGGGAGACGACGGCGTTCAGCAAGGGAACCAACGCATTCGAACTGTCCGCTCGCAATCTGACGAACGAGGAGCGCCGCAGGTTCGAGGTGGGGGACAGCTTCTTCAACCAGAACTGGGTTACCGCGCCTGCATCGACGCCGGCGCGCGACGGGCTGGGCCCGACGTTCAACGCCCTCGCCTGCGCGTCGTGCCACACGCACGACGGTCGCGCGAAGCCGCCCGACAACGACGACGATCCGGAGCGCGGCCTGCTGCTGCGGCTCAACGTGCCCGGCCCGGGCGGCCCCGTGGACGATCCGGTGTACGGCGGGCAGTTGCAGGACCGGAGCATCATCCGCGTTCCGCCGGAGGGCCGTATCAGCATCCGCTACGAGGAAGTGCCCGGTACGTATCCGGACGGAACGCCGTACTCGCTCCGCAAGCCCACGTACTCGATAGAGGACCTGGCCTTCGGCCCGCTGCACCCGGACGTGGCGATATCGCCACGCGTCGGGCCCGCGACCATCGGCATGGGGCTGCTGGAGGCGATACCCGCGGAGGACATCCTGGCCCTTGCGGACCCGGACGACACTGACGGCGACGGCATATCCGGCCGTCCGAACATGGTCACCGACCTCAGGACCGGCGACGCCGCAGTGGGCCGGTTCGGGTGGAAGGCAGGCCAGCCCACCGTTGAGCAGCAGTCCGCCGGCGCCTTCCTCGGCGACATCGGCATCACCTCCGTGCTCTTCCCGGAGCAGAACTGCCCCGCCGCGCAGCAGGCCTGCCGCGATGCTCTCGACGGAGGGATGCCGGAGATCGAAGAGGAACGGCTAGCCACCGTGGCGTTCTACGTGCAGACGGTCGCCGTGCCCGCCATGCGCGACACGGACGACGACCAGGTGCGGGAGGGCGCCCAGCTGTTCGCGCAGGCCAACTGCCTCGCCTGTCACACTCCACGACACATGACGGGCGCATCGCACCCCGTCCGTCCGCTGCGCGAGCAGACCATCTATCCGTACACGGACCTGCTCCTGCACGACATGGGCGAAGGACTGGCCGACGGTCATCAGGAGGGAGAAGCCGGGGGCAGCGAGTGGCGCACGCCGCCGCTGTGGGGCATCGGGCTCGTGGACACGGTGAGCGGGCACACGATGTTCCTGCACGATGGGCGGGCTCGCGGACTGGAGGAGGCGATCCTCTGGCACGGCGGCGAGGCGCAGGCCTCCCGCGACGCGTTCACGCTGATGTCCGCCGACGAGCGGGCCGCACTGCTGCGGTTCCTGGAGTCGTTGTGAGGAGTACTGGGCTGCGCACCTCCCTGCTGTTCGCGGCTCTCTTGGCGGCTACCGTCGCTTGTGGGTCGAGCGGGCCGGACGAGGCCGAGGTGCTCGCCAGCATCACGGACGACGTCATGGTCCCGAGCTACGAGGCGCTGGCCGAAAAGACGGCATCGCTGAGCGATGCGCTGAACGCGCTGTGCGCCGCTCCGTCGGATGCCGCCCTGGGCGAAGCGGAGGGGGCGTGGCGCGGCGCGCGCAAGGCCTGGGCGCGGTCGGAGGCGTCGGGGCTCGGGCCGGTGCTGGACAGGCGCTCGACAAGCCTCGTCGCCTGGCCGATAGGCCAGCCAGAACGGATAGACGCGCTGCTGGAGTCCAGCCCTGGCATCACAGCGGAATTCGTGCGGAACAACATCTCGTCCACACAGCGGGGTCTCGGCGCCATCGAATACGTGCTGTTCGCGGATGATGCGCAGTCGTTGATCGCTGTAGACCGGGCGCGCTGCGCCTACCTCACTGCAGCGGGAACGGTGATCGCGGACGAGGCTGCGGGCATCCTCGACGACTGGACCGTGGGGGACGGCTCTCCCTACAACGACTACTTCACCGGGCGCGCCGAAGAATCGCTGGACACGAGCGAGGCGGTGGCAGAGGTCGTGCGCACACAGGTGTTCCTCATCCGCATCATCGTGGACATGCGGCTCGGAGGGGCACTCGGGCTGCAGGGCGACGCCGACCCGACCGCCATACCCGGTGGGGCCGGTCGGAACGCGCTCGCAGAGCTCCACGGCCAGGTGCTGGGCATGCGCGACGTGTACGAGGGCGTGGAAGGCGGGCTTGGCATCTCCAACCTCATCGTTCCGCTCTCCGAGGAAACCGACGAGCGGATGCGCGCCGGATTCGAGGCGTCGCTTGCCGCGATAGATGCGGTGGACGGCTCGCTGCGGGAAGCGGCGGCGGTAAACTCGCCCGAGGTGTTCGCAGTCTACGAAGAGTTGATGGCGCTGCAGAACACGCTCTCCACCGAGGTCGTCAGCCTGCTCGGGGTCTCGGTCGGTTTCAGCGACGCGGACGGCGACAGCTAGCGCTCAGGGAACACTCCACCCGCTCCCGGTTCACCCTCACCCTAACCCTCTCCCCTCGAGAGACCTTTGCATAACTCTACTGTGCGTTCACAATTTGTGCAGGCCAAGACGTACAGGAGGGCTTTCCCATGCACAATCCGCTGAGTGAGCAATCGTTCGTCGATGTGATGCTGCCTGAGAAGGTTGGCCGGAACGAGAAGTTGGAGCGTATCGAGGCCATCGTGGACTGGAAGAGGCTATCCAAACT
>DAOUHP010000046.1:0-27197 GCA_034428575.1 Dehalococcoidia bacterium
CCGGAGAAGAACGAGGCGATCATGCGCTCCGTGAAGCAGACCGCCTACAAGGTGCAGGAGCACATCGGCCTCATCTTCGCCTACATGGGGCCCCTGCCCGCACCGCCGATGGCGCCCTACGACACGATGTTCCGCAAGGACGGCAAGCGCGTGGTGCGCATCCACCCGCCGCTCAACTGCAACTGGTTCCAGGCGATGGAGAACTCGATGGACCCGGCGCACCTGCAGGTGCTGCACCAGGAGTTCACGGGCGGCGGAAGGGAGCCCGTCAACACGACCCGCGGCTTCACCGACGACGTGGACTCGTTCGAGTTCTACGTGACGGACTATGGCGGGCTGATGAAGAAGCGCACGTACAAGAACGGCATGGTGGACGAACACCCCGTGCTCTTCCCCAACATCCTCCGCCAGGGCGCCAGCACACAGTTCCGCACGCCCATAGACGACACCCACACCTGGCACCTCCGCATGTTCTTCTACCCCACCGCGGACGGCAGCGAGCCTCCTGACGCGTTCGAGCCTGAAATCAAGTTCGACCCGCCCATCAAGGAGGACCCGGACAAGGACCACCCCTTCACCCGGTTCATCCTGCGGGACGTGAATGCGCAGGACCAGATGGCGTGGGAAACGCAGGGCCCCATCACCGACCGCACCGTCGAGCACCTGTCGTACTCGGACCGGGGTGTCGTGCTGCTGCGTCGCGTTACCAAGGAGCAGATCGAGCGGGTGCAGCGGGGCGAGGACCCCATCGGCGTCTTCCGCGACCCGGACCACCCGCTGATCGACACGAACGTAGACGAGGGCGTCGCCCAGATCGGAGCCAACCGATCGGCGGACGCTCAGGTCGCCGCGCGCTAGAACGCCGCGAGCAGCGCCCCCGTCCCTGCCGCCAGGGCAACGACCGCCCACGGCGGTACGCGCCAGAACGCCAGCAGGGCGAACGCGCCCACGGCCAGCGCGAAATCCTCCGGTGCGCGCACAGCGCTCGTCCAGACCGGGTCGTACAGCGCAGCGAGCAGGAGCCCGACGACCGCGGCGTTGACCCCCATCAGCGCACGGCGCACGCGGGCGAGCCCTCGCAGCCGCTCCCAGAACGGCAGCACCCCGACCACCAGGAAGAACGACGGCAGGAATATCGCACCCAGCGCCAGGAGGCCGCCCAGCCATCGCGGCGAGACCACGTCCATCGCCGCGCCGAGGTAGCCCGCGAACGTGAAGAGCGGTCCCGGCACCGCCTGTGCCGCACCGTACCCCGCGATGAACACGTCCCTCGTCACCCAGCCGGGCGGCACGACCTCCGCCTCCAGAAGCGGCAGCACGACGTGCCCTCCGCCGAATACGAGCGATCCGGCGCGGTAGAAGCTGTCGGCGACGGCGAGCGCGCCGTTGTCGACGAGCCGCGCAGCGACCGGCAGCGCGATGAGCAGCGCGAAGAACGCCAGGAGGGCCACAATGGCTAGCCACGGCGTCCCGCGCTGCGCGTCGCCCTGCGGCGGCTGGGAAGCGTCGGGCCTCAGGAGCGCAAGTCCCAGCAGTCCACCGCCAGCGATGACGGCCAACTGCGCCGCGATGCCCGGCGCCGCCAGCAGCGCGATGGCCGCGATAGCGGCTATCGTCACGCGAGGCCTGTCCGGGGCGAGCGTCCGCGCCATGCCCCACAGCGCCAGCGCGACGACGGCAACAGCGACGACCTTGAGCCCATGCAGCCAGCCCGCGTCGGCCTGGTCGCCGAGCGACTGGACACCGTAGGCAAACAGGATGAGCGCGGCTGCCGACGGCAGCGTAAACGCGAGCCAGGCCGCGAATCCACCCAGCAGCCCCGCACGGCGGATGCCGATGGCTATCCCCAGCTGGCTGCTGGCGGGCCCGGGCAGGAACTGGCAGAGCGCGACGAGTCCGGCGAACGTGTCCTCGTCCAGCCACCGCCGCCGGACGACATACGCCTCGCGGAAGTAGCCGATGTGCGCGACGGGACCGCCGAAGGAAGTGAGGCCGAGCCACCCGGCGGTGAGCAGCACCTCCCAGCCGCGGCGCATCGACGCAGCCTACATCGTCTCGGGCGCGCTCATGCCCATGAGCGCGAGCGTGCGGGCGAGAGCGACGCGCGACGCGTCGGTCAGCTTCAGGCGCGCCTTCATCAACGGCGCGTCCGCAGGATCTGACGAAAGCACGCGGCAATGGTCGTAGAACCAGTGAAACGCGGTCGCGAGGTCGACGGCGTAGTGCGGTAGTGAGTGCGGGGCGAGCGTGGCAGCGATCGAGTCCACGATCTCCGGCAACTGCAGCATCCTGCGCACGAGCGCGAGCTCGGCGGGGTCAGTCAGCAGCGTCGTGTCTCCGTCGTCCCAGGCGACGCTGCGTTCGGCGGCCTGCCGGAGGATGCCCGCGATGCGCGCGTGCGCGTACTGCACGTAGTACACGGGGTTCTCGCTCGACTCCCTCTTCGCGAGTTCCAGATCGAACTCCATCTGGCTCTCGGCGGCGCGCGCGAGGAAGAAGTAGCGGCAGGCGTCCGCGCCCACCTCGTCCACGAGGTCGCCGAGCGTCACGATGTTGCCGGAGCGCTTGGAGGCGCGCACGATGTCTCCGCCGTGCTTCAGCGTCACGAGCTGTCCGATGAGGATCGTGAGGCGGTCGGGGTCCAGGTCAAGCGCCTGCATGACGGCCTTCATGCGCGGCACGTGGCCCTGGTGGTCCGCCCCCCAGATGTTGATGACCCGGTCGAAGGCGCGCCGCCCGAACTTGTCACGGTGGTAGGCGATGTCGGATGCGAAGTAGGTGGGCGCGCCGGTGCTCCGAACGATGACGTTATCCTTCTCGTCGCCGAGCGCCGTGGAGGTGAACCACTCCGCGCCGTCGCGCACGGCGGTATAGCCGCGCTCGCGGAGCAGTGCCATCGTTTCCTCGTAGCGCCCGTCCGCGTAGAGGTCGCGCTCGCGGAACCAGACGTCGAATCCGACGCCGATGCGTTCAAGGTCGGCGCGGATCACGTCCAGCATGCGGTTGAGGGCTTCATCGCCCAGCTCCCCTGTTGCCTCGGCCCCGTCCATCTCGAGGTAGCGCGTACCGTGGCGTTCAGCCAGTTCCTTGCCGAGGTCCACGAGATACTCGCCCCGGTAGCCGTCCTCCGGCACCGGCACGTCCGTTCTGCCGAGCGCCTCCGCATACCGCGCGTACACGGAGTGGTAGAACAGTTCCATCTGGTTTCCGGCGTCGTTCACATAGTACTCGCGCGTGACGTCGAACCCCGCGGCGGCGAGCGCGCGGGCGAGCCCGCTACCAAGCACGGCGCCGCGCGCGTGGCCGACATGCACCGGTCCCGTGGGGTTAACGCTCACGAACTCGACCTGCACCCGCCTGCCCGCGCCCACGTCCACGTTGCCGAACGTGCCCTCCGCCGAGCGGATGGGCTCCACCTGCGCGCGAAGCCAGTCGTCGCCCAATCGGAAGTTCACAAAGCCGGGCGGCGCGGCGGAGACCTCGCCGAGGGGACCGCCCTGCCCGGCATCCTTCGCGAGCACGTCCACCAGCGTCTGCGCTATCTCCAGCGGCGGGCGTTTCGCGGTCTTGGCGACACGCAACGGCAGGCCTGAGGCGAAGTCGCCATGGTCGGCCTTCTGCGGTCGCTCCAGGAAACCCGACTGCGGCAGGTCGAACGGGGGGAGCGCGCCGGTGCGTTGCGCCTCGCCGACGGCGTCGCGCAGGCGTGCGGCAATGAGGTCTCGAACGAGCATAGGACGTTCATGATACCAGCGCCCCGCGGGAAACTGCGCTGCCGCAGCGTTGTCGGACTCGGTGGGGATGCGCTACGCTCGCGTCGAACCGGAGAGCGGAGGTTAAGTGCCGATGACCGTCCTGCGCATCCTGTCCTTCCGCCGTCCCCCCATCATCCTTGCCGTGTCCGGCGTTCTCGCACTGGTGCTCTTCGTGGCCCAGCCTGCGATCGCGCACGCCGCGGACGTCACTTCGGAAACCGCGTTCGTCCTCAACACATTTGCGTTCCTCGTCTGGGGAGCGCTCGTGATGTGGATGGCCGCCGGGTTCACGATGCTGGAGGCCGGCTCCGTCCGCACCAAGAACGCCTCCATGATCTGCATGAAGAACATCGGCCTCTATTCCATCGCGGGGCTGGCCTACTTCTTCGTCGGCTACAACCTGATGTACGTGGACATCGTCGGGGGCGTCATCGGCTCATTCAATCTGCTCTACGGGCCGTCGGCCGAGGAGGTGTCGTTGCTCGCCGGAGACGGCAGCGCGGCTGCAGTCGTGGAGGAGAGCAGCTATTCGGTGATGTCGGACTGGTTCTTCCAGATGGTGTTCGTGGCGACCGCGGCCTCCATCGTGTCCGGCGCTCTGGCAGAGCGCGTGAAGATGTGGTCCTTCTTCATCTTCACGCTCCTGCTCACGGGAATCATCTACCCCGTCGTGGGTGCGTGGACGTGGGGCGGCGGATGGCTCGACGAGATGGGCTTCCAGGACTTCGCAGGATCGACCATCGTACACAGCACCGGGGGCTGGGCGGCGCTCGCGGGGATAATCGTCGTGGGCCCACGGCTCGGCAAGTTCGGGCGCGACGGCAAGGCCCGACCGACGCCGCCCTCCAACACCGTCACAGTGACACTCGGCGTGTTCATCCTCTGGCTCGGCTGGTTCGGGTTCAACGGCGGGTCGCAGCTGGCGCTGGCGAGCGCAGTGGACGCAGTCGCGATGAGCATCGTGATAGTGAACACGAACCTCGCGGCGGCCGCGGGCGTCATCACGGCCATTCTGGTCTCGCGCTGGATACTCGGACGCATAGACCTCTTCGCCGCGCTGAACGGCGCCATCGCCGGGCTCGTCTCGATCACCGCCGGGCCCGATATCGTCGACCACTATTGGGCGGTCATCATCGGGGCGATCGGCGGACTGATCGTTGTCGCCGGTCTCAAGCTGCTCGAGACGATCAAGTTGGACGACGTCGTTGGCGCGGTTCCCGCCCACCTGTTCGCGGGCATCTGGGGCACGCTGGCCGCCTCTATCGCAGCGGGAGCTCAGTTCCACGTGCAGCTGATCGGCGTGCTGGCAGTCGGCGCGTTCGTCTTCCCCGTCTCCTGGCTGCTCTGGATGGGGTTCAGGGCGACGCTGGGCGCGCGGGTGTCCTACAACGTCGAACGCCTGGGACAGGACATCGGGGAGCTGGGACTCGAGGCGTACCCGGAGTTCGTGCTCATGCCGGAGCCGCACGACGACGACTGACGCCGCCGCGCGGGCAGCGCTTGGGCTTATACTGCCGGCGATAAGACGAACCCTGGAGGCGCGAGCATGCTGGTTGACCTGGTACACACCAAGACGAGCGACGACGTTACCCTGAGCGGCATCCTGCTGGAGCCGGAAGAACCCCGGACAGACCTGCTGGTGGACGCGATGGTGATGGTGCACGGCTCCGCCGGCAACTTCTACCTATCTCCCTCCAACCCGCGCGCCGCCAAGCTGCGGGACTTGGGCATCCCTACGGCGCTCTTCAACACCCGAGGCCACGACGTAGTGGGTGGGCGCGCTGGCAAAGTGCGCACCGGCAACGCCTACGAGATGCTCTCCGAGACCCACCTCGACCTGAAGGCGACGGTCGCGTTCATGGGGGAGCGGGGCTACTCGCGTGTAGGCATCTGGGGCAGCAGCCTGGGCGCGGTGCGCGTCGTGCTCGCGCAGGCGAAGAACCAGGACCCGAACGTCGCGGCCGTGATATCGCTCGCGCCGCTGCGTTTCTCACACGAATACTACTCGGCCTGCGAGATGGGGGAGGAGCACCTGCGGAACTACGAGAACGCCAAAGCGCTCGCAGCCGCCGGACACGGCGACGAGATCATGTTCGTGGACTTCCCCAACCCCGGCGCGTACTTCTCCGCCGACGTCTACCTGGACCGCCACTGCTCCGAGCACTACGACATCACGAAGGCGCACACGAACGAGATCGAGTGTCCTCTGCTCATCCTCACCGGCACCGAGGAAGGCCACCCCCGTATGCGCGACGCTGGCCGCGACATGGCGGCGCTCTGCGAAGGACGGGAGAACGTGACGTGGGTGCACCTGGAGGGCGGTGACCACGGCTGGCACAACAAGGAGGACGACCTCTTCCGCGTTGTGCCCGAGTGGCTGGGGATCAAGACGGCGGTAACCGCGTAGCCCAGAGTCGCGCCGTGAACTAACCCCGAGAGGCCAAGAGCCTCGACGCTTCCTGCCGGGTCCAAGCATCCGCTTTGGAGTTGGCGACGATGGTCAGCGCATCCCGGCCGCGTCCTGCGTTGATGATGCTCCGCGCGTGGCTCGTCCGGGTACGGCAGGCTTTGGCCGTGTATCGCTCCGCTTCTTGAATCTGCGCTGCGATGTCTTCGTTCGAGAGCGACGGGTCACAGAATTGCCTGAACCAGGTGACGAAGCACCTCTTGCCCACCGAGTTCAGGGTCCGCACCAGTTGCTGCTCGTTCATGGCTTCCCGGCCTCCAGTCCTGCGCAAGTCGTGAGGATGCACTATCCTACACGCCGATGACAGCCGACCCCACTCTCTACCGCCAGGCGTGGCGCAGGTTCCCAACCGGCGTGAGCGTCGTCACCACGCGCTCGCCGGACGGCGCGTCCTACGCCACGACGGCGAACGCGCTGCTCTCCGTCGCGCTCGACCCACCGCTGCTGCTGTTGAGCGTCACGACGGGCGGAAACACGTGTGACTACCTCCGTAAGGAGGGGTGTTTCGGAGTGAACTTCCTGCGCGGGGACCAGGCCGAGGTGGCGGACTTCTACGCGCGCGCCGCACCCGAGGAGCGCCAAACGCTTCCCGAGGCCCACACGACCCACGAGAGCGGGGTCGCACTGCTGGACGAGGCGCTCGTCGGCATGGTCTGCCGTATCGAGCAGACGGTGGAGGCGGGTGACCACACGCTGTTCGTGGCTGCGGTCGAGTACGTGGAGGCTCGGGAGGGCGGGGCGCTCCTCTTCCACGAGGGGCAATACGGCAGCACGGGGTAGGAGTCCTCCGACCAGCGTAGGCTTGACCGCGGAGCCTTACTATGGTTAGCTAAACTTAGTCCGACTAAGGAGCATCGGCATGCAGGTCAACATGCACGAAGCAAAGTCCCAACTCTCGCGCCTCGGCGAACTAGCCTGCCAGGGCGAGCGCATCATCATCGCCAGGGCCGGCAAGCCGTACCTTGAGCTGCTCCCCTACCGGCAGAATCTGGAACCTCGCGTGCCGGGAGGCTACGAGGGGCAGTTCGGGGAATACGTCAAATTCACCTACGAAGAGCTGGTCGAGATGTTCGGCGAGGACTTTATCGGGCCTCCCTGGGACGATGAAGTCGTCGACGAGCAGCGGACGTCCGGAGTGTAGCGATGCAGGTCAACATGCACGAAGCCAAATCCCAACTCTCGCGCCTCGGTGAACTCGCCTGCCAAGGCGAGCGCGTCATCATCGCCAAGGCCGGCAAGCCCTACCTGGAACTTCTCCCCTACGGGGAGAAGAAGCGCGAGCCGCGCAAGCTGGGTATCTTGAAAGAGCAGGGCTGGCCTGAGCCAAATTGGGATCTGCTCGAGTGGACAGACGAGGAGATCGAGGAGATGTTCTACAAGGATGACCCTGACGACCCGCTATTCCAATGAGACTGCTACTCGATTCGCACGTACTGCTCTGGTTCTTGTGGCAGAGCCCGCTGCTCGGAGCACGTGCCGCTGCCGCCGTTGCTGATCCTGACAACGACGTCTTCGTAAGCGCTGCGAGCATATGGGAAGTCGCGCTGAAGCGGGCAAAGTCCTTGTTGGATGCCCCGGAAAACCTGTCCGGCGTGGTGGAACAAGCCGGCTTTGTCCCTCTACCCTTGTCCTTGTTTCACGCAGAGCAGGCAGCGATGCTGCCGATGCACCACCGCGACCCGTTCGACCGGATGCTGATCGCGCAGGCGCAGGCGGAGGGGCTGGTCCTCGTGACGCGGGACCCTTACATCCGGCGCTACGGCATTCGCACGATGGCGCCCGACCAGTAGCGGCGCGCTACATCTCCCAGTACGCGAAACCCATCCCGCACGGCGACGCGAAGACCGGCACGTAGTCGATCACCACACCCGGCTTCCCGTCCGCGACACCGGCGGCTGCGACCCAGTTGCGGGTCTCGCCGGTGCCGCTCCCGATTCCGGTGTACATCCCCGTGCCGCCGTCGATCCAGCGCGCCGTGGTGGGGCCGTAGTCCGCCGGAGGCGTTGCGCCCTCCGCGTCGAACGCGTCGGCCATCCCCTTTCCGTCGCCCTTCGGGATGTAGGAGAGGATGCGCTCGTCAAACTCCGTGTTGAGCCAGGAGGTGGGGCTGCCCGGCGTGTGCCACAGCCCGCCCGAGCCGAGGACGGCGACGCGCAGGTCCAGCGGCGAGGCTTCGATTACCTCGCGCACCGCCCTGCCGAGGCGGTAGCAGCGGTTGGCCGAGGGTTGCGGCCCGAAATAGCAGTTCACGAAGAATGGGATCATGGGGATGTCGAAGTTCGGGACGATGCGGTGAAGCGGGCGCATGAACGCGTGGCCCATACCGTGTTCCTTGTTCGGCACCTCGAAACTGAACGAAATGTCGAAGTCACGGTGGGTGAGCCCGACAGCCAGTTCCTGCGCAAGTTGCGGGTGGTTCCGCACATTCACCCACGTCTCGGGCGTCTTCTCGCGCCAGCCGCGTTGCTCACCGGGGATGAAGCCCGTCCGGGCGCTCGTGCGGTAGCCCTCGAACTCCTCGCCGACGTAGACGCCGAACGCGGGGAAATTGTCCAGCCCGAAGAGTTCCTCCTGGTCGTCCCCGAAGACGAGGATGACGTCCGGTCTGGCCTCCTCCATCTTCTGCCGCAGCACCTCGAACGCGTTCATGCAGCGCTCGTGCTGCGCGGCGTTGTCCTCCTCAGACATGACCGGGTTGTCGGTCAACGGAGGGCGGGCAGCCCGCACCTGGTTCCACTGGTGCGGCTCCATGAAGAGGAAGGGGGAGTGGGAAGTGGCCTCGACGAGCACGATCTCTGCCATTGCGGCCTCCTTGCGCCGTCCTGCGCGGGGCGGCGCTACGATGATGCGTCCTGCCCGGCAACACCCGGGCGCGTTGCCGCTACTTTACTTCACGGCGGCAGGCTCTGGCGGAGGGAGTGGGATTCGAACCCACGGTACCGTCGCCGGCACAGCGGTTTTCAAGACCGCCGCAATCGTCCACTCTGCCATCCCTCCGTGCAGTCCAATGGTAGCACTGCCCCGCCGCGATGCGCCTCTGCTTCCCGTCCCTCTCTGCGCGGCCTGCTAAACTCCCGCGCAGACTCCCAGCGAGGTTGTGCATTGCCACCTGAACTGACTGGACGGCTCGACTTCTGGAACATCGGCTACCCGCTGGGAGCGTTCGTGTATCTCACGGCGCCCATCGCGCTGGCCGCCATCGCGTGGGCGCTGTGGCAACGGTCACGCTACTGGCGGCTCGGCAAGCCGAACCCGGACGCCGGCACGTGGCGCATGCGGCTCGGAGCGGGTCTCCGCACTCTGCTCGTGGACTCCGCAGGCCACCGGCGCTTCGTTCGGAACGAGCGCTACCCCGGCACGATGCACTTCCTCATCTTCTGGGGCATCGTCATCCTGTTCATCGCCACCTCGCTCGACGCCGTCGAGTTCAACTCGGAGAAGTACCTCGGCTGGCACCTGCCGACCCGCAACATCGGCCTGCAGCTCGAGTTGATCTGGGACATCGGCGGCATCATGCTCATCGCGGGCATCGCGCTCGCCGGGTGGCGGCGGTACGTCGTGCGGCCGCCACGGCTGAACACCATGCTGGAGAACAACGTGCTGCTGGCGCTGCTGCTGGCGAGCGCGCTCTCCGGCTTCGTCCTGCAGTCGCTCCGCATGGCGGCGACGGAGCTGGAGCCGACGAGCGACCTCTACAGCGTCGCGTCGGCGTACTGGTCGCCTTTCTCCTACGTCATCGCGGTGGGCATCCGGGGTGTGGGGTTCACGGTCTATGGGATGGAGGTCTCGCACTTCGCGCTGTGGTGGGCGCACGCCGGGCTGATGTCCGCAACGTTCGTCTACGCGGCGTGGCGGTTCGGGCCGCCCATGCACATCTTCATCAGCCCGCTCAACCTCGTGATGCGCTCCTCCGTCACGCGGCCCAAGGGCGCGCTGCGCCCGATGGGCGATCTCGATACGCTGGAGGTGTTCGGGGCGCGAGAGATCACGCAGCTCACGTCCAAGCAGTTGCTCGACTACGACGCATGCACGAACTGCGGGCGGTGCCAGGACCAGTGCCCCGCGTGGCGCAGCGGGAAGCCGCTCTCTCCCCGGAAGCTGGTCCAGGACGCCAAGGCCTACATGGAGTCCCGCGCGCCGGTGCTGCTGGCGCTGGGCCCTGACGCCGAGCCGCCCCCGCCGGAAGCGGACCTCGTACACGGCGCGATATCTACCGACGTGCTCTGGTCGTGCACGACGTGCAGGGCGTGCATGGAGGCGTGCCCCGCGTTCGTCGAGCACATCGACTCCATCGTGGACATGCGGCGCTTCCTGACGATGGAGGAGGCGGACGTGCCGGAAGGGGCGATGAACGCGCTGACGTCCATGGAGCAGCGCGGTCACCCGTGGCGCGGGACGCAGGCGACCCGCACCGACTGGATGGAGGGCGCGGACGCCGTGGCGATGAGCGACGACCCCGAGCACGACGTGCTGCTGTGGGTCGGCTGCACGGCGGCGCTGGACGGCCGAGGCCAGCAGGTCGCGCGGGCGATGGCGTCAGTGCTGAAGCTGGCGGGGGTGCGGTACCGGGTGCTCGGCAGCGAGGAGACGTGCACGGGCGACCCTGCCCGCCGCATGGGCAACGAGTATCTCTTCCAGATGATGGCGGAGCAGAACATCGAGACTCTGAAGTCCTACGAGGTGCAGAGGATCGTGACGCTCTGCCCGCACTGCTTCAACACGCTGAAGAACGAGTACCCGCAGTTCGGCGGGGATTTCGAGGTGACGCACTACACCGAGTACGTTGCCGGGCTGATCCGCGACGGGCGCATCCGGCCTGCGAAGGCCGTCCCGCTTTCGGTCGCGTACCACGACTCGTGCTACCTCGGACGCCACAACGACATCTACGAGGCGCCGCGGGAGATCGCGCGGGCCATCCCGGGCCTGCAGCTCGTTGAGATGGGCGAGGGCCGCTGCCGGGAGCGGGGATTCTGCTGCGGCGCGGGCGGCGGACGGATGTGGATGGAGGAGCAGGGCACGAGGGTCAACCACATACGCACCGACCACTTCCTCGACACGGGCGCGGACGCGGTGGGAGTCTCCTGCCCGTTCTGCCTCCAGATGATGGAGGAGGGCATCGGCGCCAAGGGCCAGGAGGACAGCAAGTCCGCGAAGGACCTGCTGGAACTGCTCGCGGAGAGCCTCGACGACGATTAGTGGCCTGTCATGCTGAGCGGAGCCGAAGCATCTCTCGGGAAGCGTCGGCGCACGGCAGAGTGTCTCCCCGAGAGATTTCTCACTCGGTTCGAAATGACAGAGTAGCGCGGCCTGGCTAGTCGTCGTCCTCGGGGAGGTCCGGAAGGAGGGCGTCGTCGAAGATGCCGATGCCTGCGCCGACGGCGGCGAGCTCCGGGGAGTCGTCGAGGAGCGACAGCGGGACCTCCGGCACGTTGACGGGAGTCGTGTCCGGCGCTTCGACGGGGTCGAGTGCGGCCAGGAGAGGCTCCGCGACGGGCTTCGGCTGTGCCGGGAACGAGACCTTGGCGCGCTGGCTCGGGTGCTGGTAGGCCTCGCGCAGCACAACGCGCACTGCGCCGCTGGCCGTGCCGGAGACCGCGCCCTCGTATCGGTTGCCGCCCGTGATGAGGCAGAGCAACCGGCGCGCCATCGCCGGCGGCACGAGGCCCAGGCAGGCGCCGTCCGGGGCCATCACACCGAGCGTCGAGCCGTTCGCCTCCAACGTCACGGGCGTGCCAGGCGATGGGTTCAAACCGGTCGACGCCAGCAACGTGACATCGGCGCTCTTGCCGCTGTCCGCGATGAACATCCGCGGCTTGAGCGTGCTGCCGGTCCCACTGCAGGCGCGGGCCTGCGGCGTGTTCGACTCGGCGAGCAGCCGTTCCACGTTCTTCGTTGCGATGGGATTGCCCGGACTGAGCGCCAACGCACGGCGGAATGCGTCGAGCGCCTGGCCGGGCTCGCCAAGTTCGGTGAGCGCCTTCCCGAGGCGGTTCATCGCTTCGACGTTATCGGGCGCGGCTTCCAGGATCTCGCGGTTGAGCCGGGCGGCCTCCGCCCACTCCCCGTTCATCGCCAGCCGCACTGCCGTTCGGGCCTGTTCCTTCAACAACCTGACATGTTCCTCTTCACGATGAATCATAACGACGACTCCCGTCGCCGGCGCACGCACCCCCTCTAGTGGCGGCGTCTTTCTGTGCTTACGAGTCCCTCATCCGGCGGTGCTCGATGGCCAGGCACTTGTCCATGACAACGCGCAGGCCCGCGGCTTCCGCCTTTGCTCCAGCCTCACCGTGGGATATCCCCAGTTGCATCCACACGGCGTCGGCCCCTATGCGGATGGCCCCGTCCACGACGGGCGGCACATCCACCGCTCTCCTGAATATGTCCACCACGTCGACGTGCTCCGGCACGTCGTCCAACCTGGCGTACGGCTGCTCGCCGAGCACCGGCCCCGTCAGTTTCGGGTTCACCGGAATGATCCGGTAGCCGTGCTCCTGCATGTACTTCGCAACCCCGTGCGACGGACGGTCCGGCCTGTCGGACAGGCCGACGACGGCGATGACCGTGCTCTCACGCAGTATCTGCTCCGCCGTGTCCACCGGGGCACCCTCCGTACTCGAAATGATGAGACGCTAGATTGGCGTCCCGCGCGCCCAGCGTCAAGCGTATTTCCGGGGAGATTACGCGGGTTTTGGGAAGAGCGTGCGCCACGATGAGCAGCGAACGACCGGCAATGAGCACGTTCTGCGCGATTGCGAGCGCGGATAGCCCAGAATGAGTATGCCACTTCACTCGTGCGGACGGGGCCGTCAGGAGAACACCACAAGAAAGTGTCTCATTCCTTCTCATTCCTTCTCATTTCACCCCTGGCAACACGGTGGGCCATTCTGCGGCACGGCACGCCTGGACACGCCGGACGCTCGTGCGATGCCGGGGCCTCACAGCCACCACCATGGTAGGGGCGTCAGCGTCGGCCGTGCAACGTAGTGGTGTCACAGTGAACACAAGGACCTGGCCAGTCACGCCCACTCGGCGAACGCCATCGCGCAGCCGACGCCGGCGAGGTTGCGATAGCAGGGTTGGTAGTCGATGACGCGCCCCCCGGTGTCGCTCGTGGCGGCTGCGATGATCCAGTTCCTGATCTCGGACGTTCCGCCGACCAGCACGTCGGGGTCCATCGCGGCCATGTAGTCGATGTCGTGGGCTTCCACCGCTTCGAGGTACTCCCGGTCCAGCTGCTCGTCGATCGTCATGTGGGAGAGCCCTCCGGACGCGACGACCACGACGCGCCGGTCCTCGTCGAATGAGGCGATGGCTTTCGCGAGAGCGCGCCCGAAGTCCACGCACCGCCGTGGCGAACTGGTGGGCGGGTAGTAGGTGTTGACCATGACCGGGACGATGCGGTAGCGGGCATCGTCGTTCGTTGTGTGGAGCGGGCGGCCGAACGCGTGACCGAGTCCCTGCTCGTGCCGCGTCGCGCTCGACCATGCGGGGTCGAAGCCGGAATCGAGCAGCGAGTCGATGGTCCACCGAGCGAGCGGGACGTCGACCCGGTACCGGGTGATCGTGTCGGTGAACTGCTCACCGAGGCGGTAGTGCGAGACCCTGGTGCTCGCGTCCACCTCATCGCCGATGTACACGAGGAATGGCGGCGTGTTGTCCGCGAGCAGGTTCTCCCGCTGATCGTCCCCGATAAGCACGATGGTGTCGGGCGCGATCTCGTCGATCCTGGCGCGGATGGCGTCCATCGCTGCGAGGCACGCGTCGTAGCGTCGCTGCATCATGGCCTCGGTGGTCTGCTCGCGCATGCCGGGTTTCTCAGCGCCCATGTCGTCACGGCGGAGGATGTTGGGCCACTGCTCGGGAGGCACGTAGAGCTGCGGGCCATGCGACATGCCGAACCTGCCTGCGATGGTTGCCATCACTCCCCCTCTGTCTCAACTCCTGGATGATTCCGTAACACCCTCCGTCACACCGCAGACCCCGCCGATGCACCCCCATCCTATCCTTCCCCCGTCAGGGGGGAATGGATCAAGCCGCCCCGCAAGGCATCTCCGTGACGGTCATGCAAGGGTCTCCTTGTGGGGAGAGGGGACCAGCCCCCGGAACGGCGCCATTGTAGCGCGAGCCAGCTTGCCGGAGCCCGCGGGGTTCAGGAGCGCTGCGATTCGCGTTCCAGCCGCTTCCGCTCGGCGCGCTCCAGTTCTTCCGGCGGGTGAACGTCCTTGAACGCGACGTACAGGCCGATAAGGTAGACGGTCTTGAGCGCGCCCGCGGCGACGAACGGCGCGCTCGCCGCAACCGTCTGCCACAGAACGGTGGCGAGCGACGGCGTGACCGCGCCGACCGCCGCCTGGCTCACGTTGGTGATGCTGGCCATGGCCACGCGCTCGTCCCGGTTGACGATCGCCATCGTGTAGGACTGCCGGGCGGGAGCGTCCATCTGCCCGAAGAAGGCGCGCAGGAACCAGAAGACGACCGCCAGCCAGGCGGTCGGGGCGAAGGGGATGGCGACGGTGGCCACTACTGCCGGGATGTGGGTGAATATGACCGTGTTCAGGAGGCCGATCCGGTTCGCCAGGCGTGCGGCGACCCAGATGGACACCATGTTCAGGGCCGTCGACCCGGCGAGCACGTAGGAGACCTCGGCGAGCTCGAAGCCGTGCTCCAGGCGGAACCACGCGCCCACGAGACTGAAGAAGACGAACCGCGTGGCGAAGCCGTCCACCGACACGATCGCTGCGAGAGAGAAGATGGTCTTTCGCGATCTGAGCCGCAGGGGGTTCCGCCACCCGCCCCCGCCTACGCCGGAGTCGACCGACGGCGAAAGCAGGCCGTACATGGCCGCGGACATCAGCATGAGCACGGCATAGGCGACGAACATGAGCTTGAAGGCCGTGATCTCGCTCACGCCGAAGAGCGGGACGAACACGGCCGGCGCGGCCGCCCCGATCGTGCCCACCAACCGCGCGGCCCGCTCGCCGATACCCGCGAGCGCGAAGAGGTCCGTGCGGTGCTCGGCAGTGGTGGTGTCCGGCAGGGCCGCCTGCTCCAACGGCTGCACCGGCCCCCTCGGCCCGCTCCCCGAGATGGCGAGGCTCCCCACGAAGAACGAGACGAACGCCAGCAGCGTGTACCGCTCCGTGAACGCATAGCCGAGCCCGGCGAGCGCCATCATGGCCGTGAACCCGATGAGCAACCGGCGTCTGCCGAGGGTGTCGCCGATGAAGACGATCAGGGTGGCGAACAGGGCGCTGCCGACCGAGCCGATGGTGACCAGCAGCCCCATCTGCACGAGGCTGTAGCCCAGCTCAATGAGGTATATCCCGAAGAAGACGGCTATGAGCGACTGTGCGAACGTCCTCAGGAACCGGGCGCTCACCATCAGCCAGGCATCCCGAGTCACCCAGCCGAGCGGCCGCGACGATGGAGCCACAGCTCTACCCAAGGCGCCGGCTACCGCGCCAGCGGGCGGCCGCCGGGGTCGAACTGGCTGTCGTGAATCCCAATTCCTCCGCAGCTCCTCTCCCCGCGATTCTACTGCCCCGAGATCAGGCGACGAACGATCTCCACAGCGCGTCCGGCGTCCACGCCGACCGCCACGCGCACCGGCCCGTCCCCGTACGTCGCGAGGGTCCGTCCTCGTTCGTCGCCGTCCGTCACGACAGATGCGTGCGCGGGGCGGCAGGTCAGGACGCCGGGGTCGATGGCTGCAGCCACGGCCAGCGGATCGTGCAGGTAGAACTCCTGCAAGTCCTCCCGTTCTCCGAAGCGTTCCGCCAGGATGCGGTTGCCCAGCAGGGCAGACCGGTACGTGCCGCTTCTTATCGGCTCCGGGATGCTGGAAGTCTCTTGCCCCTGAACTGCCGGTCAATCCCAGTCACTCTCGTGCGAAAGGCTAGCATCTGCTGACTAACACCGAAGTGTTCGCAAATCTCCCCGCTGGAGGCCAGTTGCTTCCGTGCCCATACGAGTGCTTCCCTGGGCAGCAGTAGTGCTGCGGCCAGCCAGTTTGCCTCCTCCTCGGCCGAACTGTCGTACCCACGAAGTGCCAAGTCTCCATCGGCGGCGAAGAACACGGTACTGGGTTGGTGACCCAAGAGCAGGTGCGCCAACTCGTGCATCACATCGCTGGAGTAGCGACCTCCGCGGTGGATGGGATTGACTACTATGGCTTCGCGCCCCGACGCCGTGACGGTAATCGCTGACCAGGCATCCGGATCCACACGGACGAGCTGGTTGAGGTCATTCCGTTCAAGGCCAAGATCCGCGATGGACCACACGGCAACATCCAGGTATGAGGCGAGTTGGTCTGGACTCAGCAGAGCCATTGGGCCGAAGCCCATCTCCGCACGCAGAGATCGACTCATCTCCTCGCAGCGGGTCTTAAAACCGCGCTCCACCCTCACCCTCACTCTCTGGTTGATCCGCAAGAATCTGCTGGGCCCGAATGATGGCGTGCGCCAAGGCCCTTGCTGTAGCGGGGTCAATCTCCTTCTTCGCTTTAAGGTGCGCTGCAGCGATGCCTGTGGCAGTGGACTCCGACAATCCATGTGAGACTCCCAAGAGGGACGCCGGGTCAACCTCGAGCCATCTGCACAGCTTTCCGAAGGTCTGCAGATCAGGCATCTTGCCCGATTCGATTCTGGAGAGTGTCGGCGCGCTGGTGCCTACCTCCGCTGACACCTCTCGGAGGCCTCTGGGACCTCTTTTCTCACGGACGATAGATCCGAGGTTCTGGAGTGTGACCTTCACCATGGCTCACCTCCCGTTTCACCAGTAATACAATTTCTTGACAACGTTCCTCCCGGTGCCGTACGATGAGCCTAACGGCTTCTTACGAGCGATACGATAGCCACGGACGGCGGCGAAGTCAACGGGCTATGGGCAAACGTAGCGGGCCGATTCCCAGCGCCCCCAGTGGGCATGGAGGCTGAACGATGGAAGTTGAAGCGATGCCCGAGATAGAAGTCTTCATCCAGGGAGAGGGGATTCCCAAGATTACCCTGGTGAAGGTGTATCCCCACGACATGGTCGCGGTCATAGTCAAGGTGGCACGCGAGCATGGACTAAGCGCTCCCGAGGAGTCGGAAGTGCTTGTTTTCCTCGAGAACAGCGAAGTCCCGCTGAGCTTGGAGGCGAAGATCGAGGAGGTCGGCCTGAAGCCGCGTAGCCGCGTGCAGATTCACCGCTGTCAGCGCGTGGAGGTGACCGTGAACTTCAATGGAGACGAGAAGAAGGGCTTCTTCCCGCCGTCCGCGACGGTTGCTTGGGTGAAGGAGTGGGCGGTCGGCAAGGACGCCTATGACATGCCGACAGCGGATGCCGCGGAGCACGCACTTCAAGCATGCAACTCACCCGAGCGACCTGACGAGGATGTTCACATCGGTACTCTGGCGAAGTTCTCGGACGGGACGCTTTGTTTCGACCTAGTTCCCAAGCAGCGCGTGGAGGGCTAGGACTTGTCTGAACGTGCCATTGGAGTAGATGAGCAGGTGTTCCGCACGCATCTCGAAGCCGGCCCGTTCCAGAGTGGCCTCGACCGCGGTCGGTGGCGTCTCGTCGCTCTCACATGGCCCCACGCTCTCATCGCCGTCCAAGCGGCCGAGAGAATCGGGGGCCCAGCCGAATACGTGCTTCGATTCGAGTGCACCAACTACCCTCAGATACCGCCGACGGCTCAACCGTGGGATGCCGATGGAGATGTCCCGCTGCCGCCTGACCTCTGGCCGGCTGGTGAGACGCGGGTATCGCTGGCGTTCAATCCCGGGTGGAGGCACGGCAAATGCCTCTACTTGCCCTGTGATCGGATTTCGATTGACGGCCACGACGGCTGGCGGACCCAGCATCCCTCGATGATCTGGTCTCCAGCGGGCGATATCACCCAATACTTGAGGATCGTCCATGACCTTCTCAATTCAAGCGACTATTCGGGCATTCGCGGCTCCTAGGCACCGGCTGAGCTGTGCCAGAGGAGTCTGGCGGCAAGGACTCGCTGAGGTTGCGCGTCGGGGAGAGGGGAGGCACGAGAGTGGCGCGTTCCTTCTCGGCCACAGGAGAGGTTTGCGTGGCCGAGTGGTGAAATTCGCGTATTACGACGACTTCGACCCGTTCTGCCTCGACTCCGGCATTGTGGTGCTTGATGGCTCAGTTTTCGGACCGCTATGGGAACTCTGCCGACAGACGGAACTCAGAGTCCTTGCTGATCTCCACACCCATGGAGGCTCCGGTAGGGCGCGCCAGAGCCCACTTGACAGAGAAAACCCGATGATTGCGCAGCCCGGTCATGTAGCGCTGATTGTGCCGAACTTTGCGGCAGACTTCGCGATGCGGGATATGGGCGTCTACGAATACCTGGGTAGTCACAGGTGGCGCGATCACAGCGGCGACCGCAGAGGACGCTTCTTCTACACAGGAATATGGGCATGACAACGACCTCAGTCGTCGGACCGGAGCAGCTCCACAGGCACCTCAAACTTGCCCTCGACAGCGGGGAGGCAGCGAGTGTTGAGGAGGCACGGCGTATCTTTGAAAGCTATAGCCTCGGCATCGTGGTGGGCGCTAGTGTCGCTGACTCCGCGACGTTGCAGGCAGCCGTACTGACGGCAATCAACACGGGTCGCCGTAGCTTTCTGGGCGGAGTGTGCGTCCAGGGTACTCTCGATGTGCCCTTGCTTGTGCCTTGGGGCCGTTGCCGCACGCTGGGGGAAGCCGTCCTCGACCTGCAGGGGGTCATAACCAATATTGCCCCAACCATCCCGCAGATCGTGATAGGTCATGGGTCCATACCAATAACGGATGGGCAGTTTGCTGTTCGCGCCACATTCGATGGCTGGTGCGGGGGGATTGTACCCCTCGACCACGACCTTCATCTTCCTGAGCAGCAAGAGTGTGTCCTAGCAGGTGTGCTCGCCGGAGCGCTGGGGGTTTCCGAGGCATTTCAGTTTGTCCGAGGCGATAACGCTGAGGCGGGACGACGAGATATCGGGCTGTCGCTATGGCAACCAGAGAAGAAAGTCAGTTGGCTCGACGCGGGTGATCGAGGACCGACGTTGGGGAGGCTGCCAGCTAACGCTTGGCTAATAGGCCTTGGCCACTTGGGCCAGGCGTTCCTCTGGACACTCGGCCTCCTCCCATACGGTTCTCCGGAAAAGGTCAGACTTGTGCTACAAGATTTCGACGAACTGGTTGAGGCGAACGATAGTACATCGCTACTCACTACGCCTGCCAAGCTCGGAGTGAAAAAAACGAGGGCAATGGCCCTCTGGTGTGAGTCCCGCGGGTTCCATACTTCGATAGTGGAGCGTTGGTTCGCCGGCGACTTTCGGCTCTCCGGAGGCGAGCCGCAAGTGGCACTGTGCGGCGTTGACAATGCTCTCGCCCGAGCAAGCCTTGAAGATGTTGGCTTCGAGCGTGTCATTGAGGCGGGACTGGGTGCTGGCACCCAGGAGTACCTTGCATTTCAGGTTCATACATTCCCGGCGCGCCGCTCTGCTAGGCAGCGCTGGGGGGCGCAGCCACATCATCCTGATCGGGATACCGTGGTCAAGAATCCGGCCTACCTAGCACTGGCCCAGCGCGGGGTCGATGAGTGTGGCATCACGACGTTGGCCGGGCGCACAGTTGGGGCGTCATTTGTCGGCGCGGTCACCGCGGCAATAGTTGTAGCCGAACTGACAAGGATGGGCATGGGCGGACACAGGTATGAGGTAGTGGATGGGAGCCTACGCTCGCTGGAACTTCGCCAAGCGGTTGTCTCTGCTGATGTTGCTCCGTTCAATCCAGGTACGACGCATGCCGCTGAAGTTCTTGACGTCCTCCAGAAGTCCCACTGACTGTTGTGAGCCGTCGGTCATCAACTTAGAGGAGGTATCGTGGTCATGCATCGAATCCAGATCACGCCGGCATCAATACTCTTCATCCCCCTCGCGATGCTGGTGTCTATCGTGGTACTCAATATGGAGATCGGTTCCGAGACCGTCATCCAGACCTACTACACTCAAGAGCCCTTGAAGTACGAAGAAACCTTTGTTCGGCAAGGAACGAAACAGAAGTGGCAATGGGGTTGGCCGCTACGGGTAACGGTTCCCCAAGTGCAGTACGGGATTAGGAATCTCGATTCTCTCGCCGGGGAGTTCCTAGTCAGCGTGGCGTTCGACGACGGCAATGAACGCAGGAACGAGCAACGGCGTCTGACGCTTGAACCTGGTGTAGAGGAAACCGTCGCCATCGACTCGCCGTTCCAAGGGCCTCAATCATTCGACGTGACCATCACTCCGCCCAGCAAACAAGTACAGCAACAGAAACCGGTAGAAGTCTCATACAGGGCGTACGAAAAGCTATGGCAACTAAGGGAACTGGTTTCGCTCAGACGTAGGTAGTGTTCCCCATAATCAAGGCCAACGAGGTCACGGAAGGACTGGCTGGACTGCACCAAGACGCTGATTGGTTCTCCATGTTGGTGGTAAGGCTGCGCGTCGCTTCGGTTCACCCCGGCCCCGCGATCAGGCGACGAACGATCTCCACAGCGCGTCCGGCGTCCACGCCGACCGCCACGCGCACCGGCCCGTCCCCGTACGTCGCGAGGGTCCGTCCTCGTTCGTCGCCGTCCGTCACGACAGATGCATGCGCGGGGCGGCAGGTCAGGACGCCGGGGTCGATGGCCGCAGCCACGGCCAGCGGATCGTGCAGATAGAACTCCTGCAAGTCCTCCCGCTCTCCGAACCGTTCCGCCAGGATGCGGTTGCCCAGCCGCGCGGACTTCGACGCGCCCTCGAACCAGCGCGGCCCGTCCAGGCGGTGCATGGACGTCCGCCGTGTCACGTCGAGACCGACGACGGTCACGGGCGCTCCCGACGCGAAGACGGCGTTGGCGGCCCAGGGGTCTTCGTGGATGTTGAACTCGGCGTGCGGCGTGATATTGCCCCGCACGTCGAATGCCCCGCCCATGACGACGATCTCCGCGAGCCTGTTCACGAGGTCCGGGCAACGGTCCAGCGCGGCGGCGACGTTGGTCAGCGGGCCCAGGGCGATGACGGTCAGCGGGTCGGCAGACGCGGCGGCGCGGTCGCATATGAACTCGGCCGCGCCCATGGCATGCGGCACGAGCGTCGGGGCAGGCAGGCGCACGCCGAGCCCTCCCGCCCCGTGGACGTGGTAGGCATGCGTGAACGAGCCGTGCAGCGGCCGGTCGGCGCCGACCGCAACCGGTATGGCGCTCCGCTGCCCATCCAGGTATCCGACCAGCCGGAGCGCGTTATCGGTCGTATCGGTCAGCGTGGCGTTCCCGCCCACCGTGGTGACGCCCTCGACCAGCAGGTCGGGAGCGTTCATCGCCATCATGAGCGCGAGCGCGTCGTCGGCGCCGGGGTCGGTATCAATGATGACGCTGCGCATGGGAAGCACACTCTACCCTCTCCGCAAGTGCAGTCATACGCCTCTCCGGGGCGTGTCATGGCGTGGTTCGACGGGCTCACCACGAACGGGGCCAACGCTTCTCCCGCTCTCACCCCGGCCTCTCTCCTACCATCGGGAGAGGGGAGGGCTTCCTCGCGCCATCCCGAACCGCGCACCGCACCGCAGGGCCCTCACCCTTGACCCTCTCCCCCAGGAGAGGGAATCAGGCGAGCAGCTACGCCTCGGTCAGGAGCGGACGGAGGACCGAGGTAGGGGTTGTGTCGAGGGCGCGCACGGCGGCGACGACATCGCGGGCGCGTTGCTCGCCGTAGACACCGCCGATGAGGTCCAGGGCCTTCTCGTCGACCTCCTCGGTGGTCATGGGGTTGTCCGCCGTGCCGTGGACGGCGGGCACGTGCCGCTCCATGACGGCGTTCGCGGTGTGTATCCGCACGGTGGCGGGGCGCTGACGCTCCATGCCCGCGAATTCGGACGTGCCAGTGAGGCGGACCTTCGCCATGAGCTCCTGCACGGCAGGGTCGCTCATACGCTCGTAGGTGTGGGTGGCCTGGAACGTGAGCCTTCCGCCGTCCAGCGCGATGACGGCCATGCAGTACTGGAGGTTCACGCCCGGCATGTGGCGGCCGTTGACGATGTTTGCGCCCTGTGGCGGGAGCAGCGCCTCGACCTCCCGGATGTCGGAGGGAGCGATGCCATGCTCGGAGACGAGGGTAGTCATGGCCTCGGCGGCGGCCTGGATGGGCGAGCCGACGGAGTATTTCTTGATGTTGGTGAGCGTGATCTCGTAGTGCTCGCCAAGGCTTGCGACCCATTGGGGGAACTCATCCCGGCGCGGGCAGAACACGTCCAGGAATCCGTTATCGCCTTCGAAGGCGTCCTCCTCGCCGGACATGCCGGAGGCGACGAAGAGCGCGGACGTGACGCCGGAGCGTGCGCCGTTGCCGCCGAACACGAACGACTTCTCGATGTGCTCGGAGTCGCGGGCCCACGAAGTGATGCCGGAGGCCTGCTGAGCGGTGTAGGAGAGGGCGTAGCGGACGCCCTGGGGGTCGAGTCCCACGAGGGCCGACGCAGCGGCTGCCGAGCCGAACATGGGTCCGATGGTGTGGGTGGCGTGTCCGTGCATGCCGCGGGCGTCGATGCCGCCCATGAGCCGCGCGATGCGCGAGCCAACGTCGTATCCGAGGGCAACGGCCCGCAGGAGGGCCTCGCCGGAGGCGTCCTGGCGTTCCGCCACTGCGAGAGCGGCGGGCACCACGGCGCAGCCTGGGTGGGTGAGCGACGGGGCGTGGGAGTCGTCGGTCTCGTCGGAGTGGGCGAGCATGCCGTTTGCCATGGCCGCGTTGATGGCGGTCGTGACGACGTTGGAGCCGACGACAGCGGCCTCGGGGACGCCTCCCTGGGAGCGGACGAAGTTGATGGCGGCCTCCCCAGGCTTGAGCCGTGCGCCGGTGACCATCGCCGCGATGGTGTCGAGGACGTGGTGCTTCGTCTTCTCCAGGACGGCGGGTGGAAGGGGCCGGTCGAGCGCAGAGGCGACGTAGGACGCGAGGGTGTCGAGCGGGGATGGCTGGGTCACTGTGTCTCCTTGTTGGGGCGTTACTGGAGGATCTCGCCGCCGTTGATATGGATGGTCTGGCCCGTCACGTAAGCCGCGTGGCTGCTGCACAGGTAAACGACGAGAGTGGCCACTTCTTCGGGCTGGCCGAAGCGCGGGATAGGCAGCCGGGGGTCGATGCCGGAGATGTCGACGTCCCGCTCGGTGCCGGGGTCGCGCTCGCCCTCGATGGAGGCGGGTGCGATGGCGTTGACGGTGACGCCATGCTTGCCGAACTCGCGGGCGAGCCCGCGGGTGAAGCCGACGATGCCGAGCTTGACGGCAGCCTTCAGGGCGCCGCCCCCGCGATAGGCCGAGACGCCGGAGTAGTTGACGATGCGTCCCCAGCCGCGCTCGACCATGCCGGGCAGCACGGCGCGGCTGGCGAAGATGGGGCCGTCCAGGTTGACGGCGGCGGTCGCCCGCCAGTCCTCGTTGGACTGTTGGAGGAAGGGCCCCGAGACGCGGTTCGCCGCGTTGTTGACGAGGACGTCAACGCCGCCGAACGCGCTCTCAGCCGTTTCCACCATGGCCTTCACCTGGTCCTCGTCGCCAACGTCGCAGAGGGCGGTCACAACCTCGGCGCCGGCAGAGCGGCACGCGTCCGCTGTGGCCTCGAGCGGGCCGCTGCTGCGACGCGTAGCGAGAACGAGACGTGTGCCTTCGGCGGCGAACGCTTCGGCAGTGGCCCTGCCGATATTCCTTCCCGCGCCCGTGATGAGCACGACCCTGCCTGTGAGACCCATGTCCATGCCCGATCCTCCTGACGCCTCGGGGGCGAGCATACCACTCACAGGGATGGGGAGGATGCAGCCCTCACCCCCGGCCCCTCTCCCAGTGGGAGAGGGGGGCAGACGGCGTCCGCGCCTCTCCTTCCCGCTGGATGCGAGGTTGCGCGCTCAAGCGCGGGCCTCCGCAGGAATGCCTCGGGGCCTTGTCAGGCCATGTAAGAGAAGGACAATGGGGGCAGGCCACGCTCGCCCCGTACTTGCCAGCCGCGTAACGCTGTAGACGGCAGGACACGCCCCACCCTTCCACTCCGCCCCGTGTGGCCTGCCCGGCCACTCTGGATTCCCGCCGGTGCGGGAATGACGGACGCTATTTTCACAGGAATGGCCCTGGGCCTTGTCAGGCCGTGTAAGGGAATGAAATGGGGAGGCGACAGACCACGCTCGCCCCGTACTTGCCAGCCGCGTAACGCTGTAGACGGCAGGACACGCCCCACCCTTCCACTCCACCCCGTGTGGCCTGCCCGGCCACTCTGGATTCCCGCCGGTGCGGGAATGACGGCCCGTCGGCGTGGCGCCTCTTTCACAAGGACGACGGGAGGCGTGGAACTGGCGCGTGGTCCTACAGGCTCACCACGAACGGGCAAGAGGCACCCCGAGAGATGTTTCGGCTGCGCTCAACATGACAGGCCCTCGTCCCTCTCACCTTCCCGCGCGTCAGCCGGCGGGGGTGGGTTCGGGGGCGGGCGCGGGTTTGGTGAGCTCGACGAGCTCTATCTCGAACGTGAGCGCTTCACCGGCGAGAGGGTGGTTCGCGTTCAGGGTGATGAAGGCATCAGTGATGTCCGTGATCACCGGCTGCATGCCGTCGGAGAGTGGGATGGACATGCCGATGGCGAGCTGGCCCACGATCTCCGGCGGGAACTCCTCGATGGGAACGTCCACGATGAGATTGGGGTCGAGCTCGCCATATGCGTCGGCGGGATCGATCCGCACGGTGACGGTCTCGCCGAGTGCGAGGCCGCGCACGCCGTTGTCGAACCCCGCGATCATCTGGCCGCTGCCCACGACGAACTCCAGCGGAAGGTGGTCGCGCGAGGAGTCGAACTCGGAGCCGTCGTCGAGCGTGCCGGTGTAGTGCACCATCACGCTGTCGCCCTCCTGCGCGGTGGGGATCGGCGTGGGCGTGGGGGTCGCGGTCGCGGTGGGAATAGGCGTCGGTGTAGGCGTAGGGGTGGGGGCAGGCGTAGGGGTAGGCGTGGGAGAGACGCAACTGACCGCCAGCGCCAGCGCGACGATCAGGAGGAGGGAGATGGTTCGCAAGGTACGGCTCCGGTCGTCGGGTGGACAGCGTCAGCCGACGGGAGTGGGTTCGGGGGCGGACGTGGGTTTGAAGAGTTCGACGAGTTCAATCTCGAACGTGAGCGCCTCTCCGGCAAGACGGCGGTTCGCGTCGAGCGTGAGGGTGGTGTCGGTGATGCTCGTGACAACGGCCTCCGCCCCGTTGGGGAGAACGAGGACCATGCCAACAGCGATCTGGGCCAGCTCCTCCTCCGAGATCTCGTCCAGGGGGATGTTCAGGACGAGCTCGGGGATGCGTTCGCCGTACGCCTCGGCGGGTTCGATCCGCACGGTGACGCTCTCGCCGACGGCGAGGCCCCGGACGGCGGCGTCGAAGCCCGGGATCACCTGGCCGCTGCCTACAACCAACTCAAGCGGAAAGCGGTCACGCGAAGAGTCGAACACGGAGCCGTCGTCGAGGGTGCCGGTGTAGTGCACCAACACACGGTCTCCTCCCTCCGCGACAGGGACGGGCGTGGGAGTTGGTGTTGGGGAGGCGCAAGCGACGGCCAGCGACAGCGCAACGATGAGAAAGACGGCCCCGCAGATGCCGGGACAGAGGACGTGGGCGACACGGGGGTTAATCGGGCACGCCCGATCCGGCGCCATCTTCGATGGCGGAGCGCATGGCGGCGACTGCTTCGGCAACGGTCATGCGGTCATTGTATACGGCGGAGCCCGCCACGATGACGTTCGCGCCCGCGCTCACGACGCGCGCCGCGTTCTCCGGCTTGATGCCGCCGTCGATCTCCAGTTCGGTGGCGAGGCCGAGGCCGTCTATCGCGGCGCGGAGGCGTTCCACCTTCGGAAGAACGCCGGGGATGAACGACTGCCCGCCAAAGCCGGGGTTGACGGACATGACGAGGACGAGGTCCAACTCCGGCAGTATCTCGCTGAGTGTGCCGTCTGGCGTGGACGGGTTGAGCGAGACGCCGGCGGTCGCGCCGAGGTCGCGAATCTGGTGAACGGCGCGGTGGAGGTGCGTCACAGCCTCCTGGTGCACCGTGATCTTGTCCGCCCCCGCGGCGACGAAGTCCGGGATGAGGCGTTCCGGCTCCACGATCATCAGGTGCACGTCCAGCGGGAGGCTCGTGTGGGGGCGTATCGCCTCGACGACGAGCGGGCCGATGGTGAGGTTCGGGACGAAGCGCCCATCCATGACGTCGACGTGGATGTAGTCCGCGCCGGCCTCCCCGGTCTCGCGGACGACCTCACCGATGCGGGCGAAGTCCGCCGAGAGGATGGAGGGCGCGAGTTTGACATCAGCCACGGGGTGCCTCCGTCTGCGCGATGAGACCCATGCGTAACCCGTCCGCCCCGCCCCGGAGTACCCTCACCCTAGCCCTCTCCCCTTGTAGGGAGAGGGGACCAGACGCCCCACCACACACAGCCCTACTGCGAGCGGCTCGCTGCGCCGCTCCCTGGATTCCCGCCGGTGCGGGAATGACGAACATCTCAGCCATTGGCTGCCTCCAGGCGTGTCTTCGCTACGGCGAGCGCCTCCCGAACGCGGGCGGGTGACGCGCCGCCGGGCACGTCGCGGGCCGTCGCACTGGCGAGCGCGGTGAGGTCGCGCACCCCCTCGTCGAACGCGGCGCAGCGGGCCTGCATCTCGTCGAGCGGGAGCGCGGTCACGGCCACGCCACGCTCAACCGCGAGTTCGCAGAGCGCGCTCACGGCTGCGTGCGCCTCGCGGAACGGCACGCCCTTCCCCACGAGGTAGTCGGCCATGTCGGTTGCGAGCAGGGCGCTGTCCTCGGCGGCCTCGCGCATCCGTCCCGTGTTCACGGAGCAGTCGCTGAGCATGCCGCGCATCGCATCGAGCGTCGCTTCGAGCGTGTCCACGGCGTCGAACAGGCCTTCCTTGTCCTCCTGCAGGTCGCGGTTGTAGG
>DAOUHP010000047.1:0-3685 GCA_034428575.1 Dehalococcoidia bacterium
GGTTGCGGCGCCAGCGGCCTTGTCTTCGATTGGTGCCGAGGGCGAGATTTGAACTCGCACGCCCGTAAGGACACTGCGCCCTGAACACAGCGCGTCTGCCGTTCCGCCACCTCGGCACTTCCCTCCACACAGTGGAGGCCCCCACTACAGTGGTGGGCGATACAGGACTTGAACCTGTGACCTCTTGCGTGTGAAGCAAGCGCTCTAACCAACTGAGCTAACCGCCCCACTGCGCGTCCCCTCATTGTCTGTCCGGAGCGCCCATCCTGTAAAGCCTTCGGAGGCGCACCACTCCGAACCTCGCCAGGCCAGCAGGTGGGGCGGGCGGGTGCATTGTCATTTCGAGCGAAGCCGAGAAATCTCTCGGGGAAGTTCGCCGATACACACGAACGTTCTTCGAGAGATGCTTCGGCTGCGCTCAGCATGACAACGTTCCACCCGTCCTGTGCATCCCGCCCGCCTCTGTGACATACTCCGCCAGGGTTACCCCGCCGGAGGCGACATCATGGCGAACCCGAGAGCCGATTTCGTCCCGCTGCCTGACAGGCCGGCGCTGCAGCTTCCGCGAGGTGCGCGCGTCGCAGTCCTGCTCGTGATGAACGTCGAGCAGAACGAGTTCGACCAGCCCGTCGGACGTCCACTGAGCCCGCAGCCGCCGGGCCGCGAGCGCCTGCCGGACGTGCCCAACTTCTCCTGGTTCGAGTACGGGCTCCGCGTTGGCTTCTGGAGGGTACTCGACGCCTGTCGCAGGCTCCACGTGCCGATGACGATGGCGCTCAACGGCTCCGTGTGCGACTTCTACCCACGGGTCGTCGAGGCTGCCCTCGACGCCGGATGGGACGTCGTTGGCCACGGCTACCACCAGCGCCCGCTTCCCGCGGAAGACGACGAGACCGCCACGATACGTCTCGCGCTCGACACCATCGAGGAGTTCACCGGCACCCGGCCCCTCGGCTGGCTCGGCCCCGGTCTCGGCGAGACCGCCGAGACTCCGGAGTTGCTCGTCGATGAGGGCGTCGAGTTCGTCCTCGACTGGGTCAACGACGACCAGCCCTACGAACTGAAGGTCAACAAGGGCAGGCTCTTTTCCGTACCGTACTCCAACGAGCTCAACGACATCGGCGTCTACATCCGGCTCGGCCATCCGGGCCCGTCGATGCTGGAGCGCGTCCACGACCACCTGACGACGCTCCTGAACGACGAGCCGGAGACCGCCCGCGTGATGTCCATCGGCCTGCACCCGTTCATCGTGGGCCAGCCGCACCGCTTCCCGTACTTCGTCAAGATGCTGGAACTCATCATGAACACGCCCGGCGCGATACCGATGACGGCCACCGAGCTTTACCACTGGTACCGCGAACAGGTGCGCTGACCCCGTCGTTCCTGCGGAGGCAGGAACCTCGTAGCCCTGGGGTGAGGTGACCGTCATCTCGCGAGGGCGGGAATCTGCGCTTCAGGGCGCCGCAGCCCACCCGGCGGTATCAGTGTTGATACCCGGAATGAGACTGCGGATACCCACAAAACCACCACTGCCCTCTGTATGCTCCCACCCGAGTGCAGACATAGGTCGCCAGCGTTCGTCCATGCACACCGGACCCTCTTGCACTCCAAGGTTCTCTTCTATTGCAGCAGGACAGCCAAGGAGTTGATTCCCAAAATGCCTGTGAGATGGGAGATGGCTATCTTCGTGGTGCCGGCGGTTTTCGTAACCACCGTGTTCATCGGCATCTTCACCGTGATGACTGTCGGATCAGGTCAAGCGGCTCAACCCAGAGTAGGCCTGACGGCGGAGGCCGTACTGGAATCTCCGTCCGGCGATCCCATGGGGACCGTTACGTTCCAGCAAGCAAGCTCTGGAGTCCTGATCATGGCCGACGTGAAAGGACTGGCCCCGGGCGGCCATGCCTTCATCGTCCACGAAGTGGGCGCGTGTTCGCCTGACTTTGGTGCCGCCGGGGACCACTTCAACCCCACTGATGCGGAACATGGTCTCGTCCATCCGGCTTGGAAGGGCGAATCAGAGGGGGGACACGGCGGTGACCTGCCCAATATCTACGCCGCTTCTGACGGCTCTGCACGCGCAGACTTCTTTACCGTTGGCATCACACTGGACATGGACCTGCTTCATTCCGTATTCGATGATGACGGCTCTGCCATCATCGTGCATGAGAACCCGGATGCCTACGGAGAAGAGGAGTCGGACACCGGCCAACGCGTAGCCTGCGGCGTGATCGAGCTGCAATAGGAATCGTGACGCCTGCGGATTGAGTGAGGACGGCGGCGGGGCGGAATTGCACGCCGCGGCGGCAAGCACCGGGAACGTCAGGAACAGGACCGCAAGCATTCCGTCTCTGGGTAGTGCGCAGCACGAGGCTTCGCGCCCCAGCCCCGCCTACAGCGTGTCCAGCCGCGCTATCGGCCGTTCGTTCCGGCTGGCCACCATGCGGGTGAATCCCAGGACTCGTCCTCCGTCAAGGGCCAGCATGTCAGCCTCGTCGGCAGGCTTGCCCAGCCGCTCCGACCACAGCCGGTCCGACGCCATCCAGAGCCTCCATCCGTCCGGGACCAGGTCGGCACGCTCGACGGCCACCAAAGCACTTCGCTCCCAGTGACGCCGCCACCAGGCCGGGCTGTGGAGGCTGAAGAGCTCCGGCTCCCAGTAGGACCGCAGGTGTTCAGGCGGCTGGTCAGAGGTCAGCTCTTCGACCAACCCAGGCACCACGATCCCCAATTGCCCGCCGGGCTTGACCAGCCTGGCCATGTGGTCCTGCAGGTAGAGGTCGCCCGTCCCGAAGTAGTGGTATGCATCCACGCTCACCATGGCATCGAAAAACCCGTCGGCGAACGGCAGGGCATGTGCCTCCGCATGGATGGGAAACACGCGCTCCTCCACTCCGGCGTCGCGGATACGACCAAGGTTGTCGCTGGCGGCTATCCACAGATCCACCGCCCACACCTGCAGGCCGTACTCCTTCGCCAGGAATATGGAACTCAATCCCTTGCCGCAGCCCATGTCCAGCACCCGCATGCCGGGGCGCAGGTCCATACACTCGGCCAGGGACTCCGTCAACCACGGGGCGTTCGGCCCCATCATGTTATCCAGGACCCAGTTCGGGTAGTATTTCGCGGAACGGGGAAACTCGGCCCGCCGGAATGAGTCCTCCTGTCCTTCTTCTCTGCTCTGCACCACCTCGTCTCCTTCTTCTCGGTCACGTAAGCCGGAACGCTCAAGGCCACACGCTAGCACGAGGGTGACTCGACAGGCTCGCCTTCACCGCACCCCCTGTCATTTCGAGACTTGTTGTCATTTCGAGCGGAGCCGAGAAATCTCTCAGGGAAGCACCCCGCTGCACACGAACGCCCCCTGAGAGGTGCTTCGACTCCGCTCAGCATGACACCCCATCCTGCCCATCCCTGTAAGTGAACGAAACAGGGCGGAGGTGTAACCTCCCTGCGTGACGACGCAGCCGCCCTCCAACCAGCCGGAGACGCCCGCAACGGGTGCGGGCGCCTTCGCGCATCCCATCCTGCGGATACTCTTCCAGCTCCACCTGCCTGCGATCGCCCTCGGCTTCGGCATGGGGGCGACGGTCCCCGTCCTGCCGGAGTTCGCGCTGTCGTTCGGCGTGGGGCCGGAGAAGGCCGCCCTCGTGTTCGCGGCCACCATGCTTGGCGGGCTCACCGC
>DAOUHP010000048.1:0-1956 GCA_034428575.1 Dehalococcoidia bacterium
CGACGGGCGGAATCGAACCGCCGAATAGAGGTTTTGCAGACCTCCGCCTTAACCACTTGGCTACGTCGCCGCGACTAATCAGGTTAATGAGAGACGCGCCCTCTCGTCAACGACTGCGTTGGTCCCGCGGGCGTGGCATTAGACTACGCGCCGTTATGCTCACCTCCGCCTGGCTCGCCCGAGCGCCCGGCGCGCTGCCCGTAACGCGCCTGCTCGACCGCGCCGCCGTGGCCGGTTCGCGCCCGGTGAACGGCGCATCCGCGGCGGCGTTCCGCATCGCATTCGGGTTGCTCGGCGTCATCGCCGTCATCCGCTTCGCCGCGCGGGGCTGGATAGACGAGTTCTACATAGCGCCGGAGCACCACTTCACCTACTCCGGGTTCTGGTGGGTGCAGCCGTGGCCCGGCTGGGGGATGTACGCCCACTTCGCCCTCCTCGGGCTCGCCGCCCTCGGCGTGGCGTTCGGCTACCGTTACCGCCTCTCCATCGCAGCGTTCTTCCTGCTGTTCACCTACGTCGAACTGCTCGACAAGACGACCTACCTCAACCACTACTACCTCGTCAGCCTGCTCAGCTTCCTCATGATCTTCATGCCGCTGCACCGCACGGCCTCCCTCGACGCCCGGCGCAGCCCGCATCCGCTGAACGGCACCGTGCCTCTGTTGGTGGTGTGGACGCTTCGTGCGCAGTTGGCCGCCGTGTACCTCTTCTCCGGCCTCGCCAAGCTGAACCCGGACTGGCTCTTCCACGCGCAGCCCCTGCGGATATGGCTCTACAACAGCAGCGACGTGCTCCTCATCGGCGCGCTCCTCAAGGAGCCCTGGACCGCCTACGCCATGAGCTGGGCGGGCGCGGCGTTCGACCTCACGATAGTCGGCTGGCTCTTGTGGAGGCGCAGCAGACCGTGGGCCTACGCCGTCGTTGTCGTCTTCCATGTGCTGACGTGGCTCCTCTTCCCCATCGGCATGTTCCCCTGGATCATGATGACCGCCGCGCTCATATTCTTCCCGCCGGACTGGCCCCTGCGTCTTCACGCAGGCCTGCGCAACCGCATGGCCGTGCGCCTTTCGTCCCGTCATTCCCGCTTTCGCGGGAATCCAGACGCCCGGGGCCAGCGCGTCCAGCCCCGTCATTCCCGCGAAAGCGGGAATCCAGCGCGCGGTGCGCCCGACGGCTCCCTCTCCCCCTGGGAGAGGGTTGGGGTGAGGGTTCCCTTGCATCACGACGCCCACGTCTCCTGGACCTCGCGCCTCGTCGTGGCCGCGCTCGTACTGTTCGCGCTCGTGCAGATACTCGTACCCCTCCGGCACTGGGCGTACCCTGGCAACGTGCGCTGGAACGAGGACGGCTACCGCTTCTCCTGGCGCGTGCTGCTCACGGAGAAGACTGGCCACGCCCGCTTTCGGGTACTCGACCCGTCGACCGGACAGGAGCGGCTCGTCTATCCGGAGGACTACCTGACGCCGCTGCAGGCCGAACGGATGGCGACCCACCCCGACATGGTCCTGTCGACCGCCCACCTCATCGCACGGGACTTCGCCAATCGGGGCATTCCTGACGCCGAGGTACGGGCCGACGTATCCGTCGCGTTCAACGGTCGGCAGGCCGCGCGCTTCATCGATCCGGCGGTCGACCTAGCGCAGGCGGAGCCGGGCATCTGGCCGAAGTGGTGGGTGCTGCCGGGGCCGCCTGAGCGCTAGCGACCGTCTGAACAGGTCGGAGGTCAGCCGCGCCCGTCAATCCCGCACCGGCGGGAATCCCAGGTGGCCGTCAGGCCACACGTGCGCGGGCAGCGCACAAGGGGGCTGTGGGGGCGAGTGTTCGTCCCCTCTCCCTCGAGGAGACCTTTGCGTAACTCTACCTGGGAGGGCTGGTAGTGAAATCACGGCTGCGGGTTGGAGATGGATGGCCTCCAGCAGGCTTCTTCATCCTCTTCCGCACTCTCGTTTTGTCCCG
>DAOUHP010000049.1:0-5599 GCA_034428575.1 Dehalococcoidia bacterium
CCACGACAGCACTCGACGTAACGGTGCAGGCGCAGATCCTGGAACTGATGAAACGGCTGACCGAGGAGCGCGGCGTGGCCCTGGTCATCATCACACACAACCTGGGCGTCGTCGCTCGCTACGCCGACCGGGTCAACGTCATGTATGCCGGCAAGATCGTTGAGCGGTCGACCGCGGCAGAGGTCTACGGCGACCCTCGGCACCCATACACCCTTGGCCTGATGTCATCGGTGCCACGCCTCGACCTTCCTGTCACTGAGCGGCTCGTGCAGGTGGAGGGCCAACCTCCCAACCTGGCGAATCTTCCCACAGGGTGCTCCTTCCAGCCCCGGTGCCCTTACGCATTGGACAAGTGTGCGGTGGAGATCCCTGAACTCGTTCAGCCCGTCGACAATCACGACTCGGCCTGTTTCATAGCGGACACGCTTGGGGCCAAGGCAGGCCAGGGATGACTACGAATACCGACCACCTCAGCCCGACAGCCTCCAGCGGGTCCGAATCTCCTATCCTGGAAGTCAGCGACCTGCGGATGCACTTCCCCGTGACGACCGGCGTGGTCCTGCGGAAGACCGTGGGCATGGTGAAGGCCGTGGACGGCGTGTCGTTCTCCATCCAGCCGGGTGAAACGCTCGGCCTCGTGGGCGAGTCCGGTTGCGGCAAGACCACTCTCGGCCGCTGCGTGCTCAGGTTCTACAAGCCCACGTCCGGGGAGATGCATTTCCGGGGCGAAGACCTCACTAACATCCAGGGCGGCCGTATGCGAGAGCTGCGGAAGGACATGCAGATGGTCTTCCAGGACCCGTACAGCTCGCTCAACCCGCGCATGACCGCAGGGCAGATCATCGGGGAGCCCCTTCAGATCCACCGCCTGGCGTCGAACTCCCGGCAGGCGCGCGAGCGTGTTGAAGAGATCCTCACCCTCGTCGGGCTCGATCCCAGCATGGCTTCCCGCTATCCGCACGAATTCAGCGGCGGCCAGCGACAGCGCATCGGCATCGGGCGCGCCCTCGCCGTCGACCCGTCGTTGATCGTGTGCGACGAGGCCGTGTCAGCCCTCGACGTTTCGATCCAGGCGCAGATCATCAACCTGCTCAAGGACCTCCAGCGCCAGCTCGGCCTGACCTACCTGTTCATAGCCCACGACCTCGCCGTCGTGAGGCACGTCGCCGACCGTATCGCGGTGATGTACCTCGGCAAGATCGTGGAGATCGCTCCGCGCGACGACATCTACGCCAACCCACTCCACCCATACACGCGGGCGCTCCTCTCCGCCGTACCTGTGCCCGACCCTGCGGTCGAAGCGATGCGTGAGCGGCAAATCATCGTCGGCGAGGTGCCGAGTCCACTCAACCCCCCGAGCGGGTGCGTCTTTCACCCGCGTTGTCCCATTGCCCAGGACGACTGCGCGGTGGACGTGCCGGAGCTCAGGGAGCTCCGGCCTGGGCATTGGGTCGCCTGTCCCAAGGTCTGATTCCACACGTCAACGGGTTGATTTTCAGACCGGAGAGAGTGGGTCGATTCACGCCGTTGACACCCCTGAGAACGAGAGTCATACTGCCATAGCAGGGGCACGCATTTGTGGCCTCAGAGTTCGGGGTGATGCACGGAGACCAGGGCTCATGACTCTTTCCGTAGAAGGTGTGACTACCCAGACGCTCAGTCTGCCCGAGGAACTCATCCTGATGCTCCTCAACGAGGAGAGCGGTTACTTCCACCAGGTGCCCGGCTGGGACCTGAACTGTACCGTTGCCGGGGCCGTACTCGCGGAACTCTCCCTCATGGGCCGCATCGACACGGACGTGGAGTCCCTGTTCATCGTCGACCGGACAGAAACGGGCGACCCCGCCTTGGACCCCATCCTGAAGGAGGTTGCGGACGAACCGGTCCAACACAACACTCAGTACTGGATCGAACGCCTCGCCCCCCGTGCAGAGTCCGTCGTCGATCTGACTCTGGACCACCTGGTTGACCTGAACGTCCTGGAACACCATGACGGCGAGTTCTGGACGTTGTCCCGCACCGCCTTGCAGGCGGAACTCTCCAACACTTCCTCGACAGGCACCGCGGCCCAATTCGTTAGAACGCGTATCAGCAAGGTCATCCTCAACAACGAGATACCCGATCCGCGAGACGTCATCATCATCGCCCTGATCGATACGTGTGACGTTTTTCGGTTCATGTTCCAACTCGACGACGAGATAGAGCAGCGCATCCAGGCCATCTGCAAGATGGACCTGATCGGCCGGTCCATCGCCGACGCAGTGTCTCAGAATATCGCCGGTCCGTTGCTCCGGCGTGCCGCCTTCACCAAGAAGATCCCAACCGTCTCGTTGCGCAAGTTGCTGTTCAGTCCACACCTTCGCAGCGGCAACATCGCCGCGCTCTTTGCGAGCCTCGCAAAGGAGTACGGCCCGGTGTTCAAGATTCACCCGCCGCTCAGAAAACCGATGATCTTCCTCGCCGGGACAGAGACGAACCGCTGGGTGCACCGGCACGGCCGCATGTACCTGAGGGCCAAGGACTATTTCGCCGACTTCGAGAAGGTCTACGGCGCGAACGGCGTCATGCCTTCCCTGGATGGGGCCGACCATTTCCGGCTCCGGAAGGCCATGTCGTCGGCATACTCCCGCGGGAGGCTGGAAGGACAGCTGAACATCCTCTACCGCCATGCCCGGAAACACATGTCGGGCTGGACGGTAGGAGACTCGTACCCAGCGACGAGCATGAGCCGGCGGATGGTCAACGCGCAACTCTCGCCGCTCTTCGTCAGCGTCGATTCCCAAGACATCATCGACGACCTGGCGAAGTACAAGGAGCGGGCGCTCCTCGTACACATCATCAAGGCCCTGCCGAAGTTCATGCTCAGCACTCCGGGCATGAAACGCCGGGCGAAAGCCGTGGACACGCTGCTGGAACGCATCCAGAGCGTCCATACACCCGCGCAGCGGGCCGGTTCTCCACGGGACCTCGCAGACGACTGGCTCAGCCTGCACGCAAGCGATCCGCAGTTCGTGTCGGAGGCGAACCTGCGCTTCCAACTCTCGGCTGCGCTGATCGCCAGCGTGTACCTGGGGGACGGGCTCAGCTTCGCGCTCTACGCCATGGCGTCGCAGCCCGAGTTCTACCGGGAGATCCGGCGCGAAGCCGACGCCCTCTTCGACAATGGCGACCCCGACAGTGAGGACTTCACGCTGCAGGCGATAGACGTCACGCATCGCTTCCTCATGGAGACTCTGCGCATGTACCCCGTCGTCCCGATGTCCCTGCGCACCGTGATGAATACGTGCGTGGTGGAAGACTATGAGTTGCCGGTGGGTTCACAGGTCTACATCGCCACGGTGGCCACGCATTTCATGGGGGATGTTTTCCCCGACCCCTTCACCTTCGACATCGACCGCTATCTCCCCCCGCGCAACGAGCACCTCAGTCCCGGGTACGCACCCTACGGGCTGGGGACGCACACGTGCCTCGGCTCCCGGTGGATGGAGCTGCAACTGGCCATCAACGTGCTGATGATCGCGCACTACTTCGACATCGAAGTATCCCCCACGAACTACAATTTCAAGTTCAATCCGCTTCCGTCAATGAAGCCGAGCAAGAAGCTGAAGTTCCGCATCGCCGAACGGCGGCGGGAGATACCCCTGGTCGCCTGACGGGCCCGGGAAACTGGGAAGGGGCGCCTACAGGGGCTTGCGGGCCAGGAAACAGTACAGCGGCGTGAAGACCCCGGCCCTGCCTCCTGCGACATAGGCCCTGGCGGTACCGTCCATCAGCCTGACGACGGCCGCAGACCCCTTCGGGAACACGCCCAGTGCCTCTGCGAGCCTGGACATGGCGATGTAAGCCTTCCGGCCCATCGGGACCCTGCGCAGGGCGCTGCCAAGCGTCCTGCCCCGGGCCTCCATGGGCCGGTACCATGGCGTGACAGCACCGTCCTCCGCTTCGGCACGGTCTATGCCCTCGATAACCTGGAATCCTACCGATTCGAGGGCCTGGTTCACCTCATCCGTAGTCGCGATGTCCTTGAGTGCGATGCCGTGCATCAGATCCTTCTTGATGGCCCGGTGCCGACTGTCGCCAGGATCGAACCTGTCCGTCATGCACATCTCCTGGCCCCATAAGAGGGCTCCGGGTTTCAGCACGCGGTAGATCTCCGCGAACGCGCCCGCCTTATCTGGCGCATGGCACGTCGATTCGATCGCGTAACCCCGGTCGAACGCGCCCTCCGGGATAGCGCTCATGTCCATGAAGCTGCACGCGAGGTAGTCAACCGCGTGATCAAGCCCCGCCTCAGCGGTCAACGATCTCGCCTTCTCCAACTGGACTTGACTGCTATTGACTCCGACGACACTGACGCCCGCCTCCCCTGCAACACGGCGCATGGGGCCGCCGATCCCGCAACCGACGTCGATCACCGTCATGCCCTCCTGCAACTCCAGTTTGGCGATCATCAGCCGCTGGTGCCGCACCTGGGACTCCTCCAGGCTCTCGTGGGGCGACAGCGGCGCGAAGTGGAGGGACTCGCTCCAACCGAACACCATGAACTCATTGCAGAGGTCGTAGTATTCCGTGACAGTCTCGACGTGGTCGTAGCCCGCCGGACCGGCATCTTCCACTTGCGCTCTGTCCATCCACCCGTCGAAGTGTTTGACGCGGCGGCGGACATCCGACCCACGATACGCGGCCTTCAGCCTGGTGGATAGTTCGCGGAGTTGCATGAGCCTCTTCCTACGACTGGGCCTGTCCCGATTCGTGGCGCTGGTGTATGCCCTCTATAGCCACGTCCAGCTCGGCCCATTGGCGCTCCACCATAGAGCGCAGGCGCATGTTCTGGTAGGCACCCCAGACCACCATCGCAGGCAACACCAGCAGCACGGAGACGGCCAGGGAGTAGACGATGGTAATGGTCGCCGTGATGCCGAACTGCTGAGAAGCGAGCAGCGGTGAGGCTATCAGCACGCCGAATCCCAACGCCGTCGTCATCGCGGAGCCCAGCAGCGCCGACCCCGTGGTCGCGAGCGTCCGAATCGCTGCACTCTCCGGGTTTCGTGAGCGGGTGAACTCCTCTCGGTAGCGATGGATCACATGGATGGTGTAATCGACGCCTATCCCTATCGATAGCGCCGTGATGATCGACGTTACGAGTGAGTACGGGATACCCAGCAGCGCCATCGTGCCCAGAACCGAGATCAGGACGAGCACGATGGGCCCGACCGCGATGACCGCCAGCGCCGGTTGGCGCGCCGTCAGCCAGAAGAAGATAGCGAGGACGGTGAGGGCCGCCGCGATGGTGGTGCTGATCGCCTCGGACTGGCGGTTCGTTATCGCGTCTGTAACCCCGATCGAGACGACGCTCTCCGAAAGCACCGTGAGGGCGGTATCGTCTCCAGCCCAGAGCGCTTCGAGATCGCCCTGGAGCGTCTTGGTCGCTCCCGGATCGTTCGAGTAAGTCGGGAACTGCAGGAGGATGGTGTCGATGCCGTTCGGATCGTTGACCAGACCATGGGCGACCACGGGGTCCCTCTCCCCGAGCTTGTCCAGGAGCTCCTGCATAAGGGCCGGATCGAGCTGCACTCCCGAGGAAGCTTCGCTGAAGAGC
>DAOUHP010000050.1:0-8654 GCA_034428575.1 Dehalococcoidia bacterium
TCGTCCTGCTCGCGCTGGGTGAACTCCGCGCCCTCTATGCGTGAGGTGCCAACCGCCTCCAGGCGCAGTTGCTCCTCGTGGGCCTGTTCGATCCACTGGGGCAGATGGGGCAGGCGGTTCAAAACACCGGCGGCTACGTGGGCATCAACCAGAGGGCCGGAGACGGCGGCATAGTCGTAGAGCATCCACTGCGCGGGGACGACGTAATGGCTTGGACGCCCTGCAGTCATGTACAGGTCGTTCCGCCTCATTTCAAGTTCGTTTTGGAATTCCACTCCTGAATTGTGCCTGATGCTGCGTTTCGTTGCAAGTTCATTTCACATTCATTTCCACACTTGACGAGTCGGGTGGTCACCGTTGGCCCTCACGCGCCGCCAGCTCCTTGATCCAGGCTCGCATCGCGTCGGCGTAGTCCGGGCGCCGGAGCGCGATCTCCACGGCGGTCTGCATGAGGCCCAGTGGCGTACCGGCGTCGAAGCGTTCGCCCTCGAAGCGGTAGGCGTGCACCGGCTCGCGCTGCGCAAGGGCGGCGATGGCGTCGGTGAGCTGGAGCTCGCCGATCGCGCCGGTGGTTATCTCTTCCAGGCAGTCGAATATCGCAGGGGAGAAGACGTAGGGGCCGACTATGGCGAGGTTCGACGGGGCCTCCTCGCGCGGCGGCTTCTCGACGCTGCGCGTGAGCCGCGTCTCGCGGTCGGAGAGCGGTTCCCCTTCGACGAGGCCGTAGCGCGAGACGTCGTCCCACGGCACTTCGACGACGCCGATGGCGTTGCCGCGCCTCTCGTAGGCGTCGAGCATCTGGCGCGTCACGGAGGGTTCGCCCAGGAGTATCTCGTCCGGCAGGTAGACGATGAACGGCTCGTTGCCGACGGCCTCCTTAGCCATGAGCACCGCGTGGCCGAGGCCGAGCGGCTCCGGCTGACGCACCGCGATGATGCGGGTCATCCGACCGACGCGCTCGACCGGTTCCAGCTTCGCGTTGCCGCGCTCGCGGAGGGTGCGTTCGAGTTCAGGGGCGACATCGAAGTAGTCTTCCATCGCGGTCTTGCCGCGCGAGGTGACGAGGACGACGCGCTCGATGCCGGCCTCAGCGGCCTGCTCGACGGCATACTGGAGCACCGGGCGGTCGACGAGGGGCAGCATCTCCTTCGGAACGGACTTGGAGATGGGGAGGAAGCGCGTGCCGACTCCGGCGGCGGTGATGACGGCGGTGCGGACTGGCATGACGCAGAGAGGATAGCAGGCGTTCAGGCAGCAGGGGGAGAGCCGGTCAGTGACGATGTGTCCCGCTGCCTGAGCGCAGGCCGAAGTAGATGGCGAGTACGATGGACAGGGAGCCCACGGCTATCGTAATGGTGAGAGCAGTGAGTTCCGCGGGGCTGATGTACACCATGACGGCTCCTGGCTATTGGCCCTGTTGCTTGGGCAGCACGGCGATGAGCGTATCTATCTTGGCGTTCACTGCTGCGGTGTTCTCAACGACGCGGTCGAGCTTGCCGGACAGGTTGTCGTTCACTCGGTGCAGTTCGTCAACGAGGTTGTCCAACTTGACTCCGACCCCATTGAGTTTGTCCCCCACGCTGTTGAAGCTTCGCAAGCCGAAGAAGGCCGCAAGGGCGATAGACCCCAGCCCCAAGCCTATGGTTACGATGAGAGCGATGATGTCGATCTGGTTTACGTACATGGTGGATTCCTGCCTTCTAATGGTGGTCTCGGTGCTTCACTATGTCAACAGCAGGTGGGACCGAACAAGGGCCGCGTGTCACACGTTCCGCGTTGACCAGCCGTGCCTCCGGGCATAGCATGGTTGTGGCCGTGCTAGACGGGGAGCTAGCGGTGCCCTGCACCCGAAATCCGCTTCAGCGGGGTTGAACTCCTCTCTAGAGGGCCGGTCTCGCCGTCTCTGGCTGGGTAACGGACGTTGAGAGCCAGACCCTGCGCGACGGAGCCCTGTGAACCGCGTCAGGTCCGGAAGGAAGCAGCGCTAAGCGGAGTGCTCTGAGTGCCGCAGGCCAGTCTGGTTCGAGTTCGGAACCATGGTTAAGCGCGCGGGCTCCCGGTTCGACGAGAGGTGCACGGCCTCTCTTCTGCAGGCTGGCCGCGCCGGAGGAGCCATTCGCCCTCCGGCGCGCGTTTTCCGAGGCCGGAATGGCGTACGGCGCTCCCAGGAAGAGCCTGGGGCAACATTTCCTGACTGACCGCAACATCCTCGGCGCCATAGCCGACGCGGCGGACGTGGGTCCCCACGATACGGTCATCGAGGTCGGGCCGGGGCGAGGATCGCTCACGACGGTGCTCGCGGAGCGGGCCCGGCGTGTCGTCGCGGTCGAGTTGGACGGCGCGCTCGCGCGAGCGCTTGCGACTGAAGCGTCGCCGAACGTGCAGGTTGTGGAAGCGGACGCCCGCGCTGCCGATCCCGTCGTATTGCTGGGAGAGTGCGGGCCGTACAAGATGCTCGGCAACCTGCCGTACTACGCCGCGATGCCGATCCTCCGGCGCTTCCTGGAGTCGGACTGCCGTCCGGAACGGGCGGTCGTACTGGTGCAGCGGGAGGTCGCCGAGCAGATGTGCGCGCGGCCGGGGAAGATGTCGCTCGTGTCGCTTGCGGTGCAGCTTTTCGGCAGCGCGCGTATCGCTCGCATCGTGCGTCCGGGGTCGTTCACGCCGCCGCCGAGAGTGACGTCGGCAGTGGTGACGGTCACCCTGTACGATAGCCCTGCTGAGGGAGTGGACGACGCCAAGCGGTTCTTCGTGCTGGCGCGCGCAGGGTTCAGCGCGCCGCGCAAGCAACTGCGGAACGCGCTGTCCGGCGGGCTGGGCGTCGCGCCGGATGAGGCGGAGCGGCTGCTCGAGGGCGCTGGCGTGGAAGCGACTCGACGGGCCCAGACGCTCTCGATGGCGGAATGGGCTTCGTTGTACCGGGTGTGGAGGAGCGCAGAGGGATGAGCGGCGTGACGATACGAGACGAGGGCGGCCTGCGCATGGAGCCTTCGTGTGAGCACTGCGGCGCGTCTCGCGTGCGGGAAGTGCCTTACTCGGAGCGAGGCCAACCCCTGCTGCCGAACGAACTCGATGAGCTTGCCTGGACGGACTACCTGTGCGACTGCGGCGTCGTCCGCCTGCGCATCGGCAAGCGCCCGGAATAGCGTTGGCGTCGGGGGGTGCGCCGTTATCGCCCCCTGCGTCGTGGACGAGTACACTTGCCTCAGGAGCAAGAGCAGGTGAGGAGGTTGTCATGAGTGAACTGGTGCTGGGAACAGACGAAGGTGTGTTCGCGTTCCATCTGGACAGCGGTAAGTTCCATGCGGAGGATGGCCCCGAAGCGCGGGCGATGCTCGCGGCCGCCGGGGACACGGTATACGCCGTCACGGACGATGCGGCGGCCTGGCGTCGGAGCGGGCACAACCACTGGGAACTGATGAACCCCCGCGCGGTCGAGGTCCAACCCTGGACGCTGGGGGCCGATGCTCGAGTGCCGGGGCTCGTATGGCTTGGCGTCTCGCCCGCGATGGTGTACCGGAGCGGCGACGGCGGGGCCAGTTGGGTCGGCTGCGACTCGTTCAACGAAATCCCCGGCCGCGAGACGTGGACGTTCCCCCCGCCTCCGCACATCCCGCACGTGCGCTCGATCTTCCCTGACCCCGCGCAGGCGGGCGGCGTGTACGTCGGTGTCGAGGAGGGGGGCGTGTTCCGCAGCGTCGACGATGGCGTGACGTGGGAGAGTCTGAACGAGGGGCTCTTCTTCGATGTCCACGAGGTGATGGCCGATCCCGATGCGCGTCACATGTACGCTACCACGGGGTGCGGGTTCCACCGCAGCGAGGACGGTGGCCAGAGCTGGCGGTTGGTGAAGGAGGGTCTGGAGCGGCCGTACACGATGCCTTTGGCGGCGGCGCCCGAGGACTCCACGCTGTTGTACACGGCCGCCGCGGCAACGCCTCCGCCTGGATGGCGCGCGAATGGCACGGCGAACGCTGCGATCTACCGCAGCGTGGACGGCGGAGTCCATTGGCTCCGGCTCGCGGATGGTCTCCCCGCTTCCTTCGAGGCGATGGTCAGGACGATGGTGGCGGGCCCCGGCGGTGCGCTGATAGCGGCTGCAGCCAACGAACTCTATGTGAGCGAGAACCACGGGGACCACTGGACCCTCGCAAAGTCCGGGATACCCACGGTGCGATCGATGGTATTGGTGTAGACCACACGGTGGCCGGCCCGCACGCTTCGGGCCGGCCATGTCAGTGCTGACGCCGCTGAATTGGAATCCCCGCCCAGGCTCCCTGAGGGCGGGGATTCCGTTCCATGCTAACGGTTCTGGGGCAGCCCGAGCACCGCGCCCTGCTCCTCCTGGGCGCCGTAGCCCCATTTGAAGTCAGGGTTCTTGTAGGCCTCGTCCGGCATGAGGCTTTCCAGCCCCCGCTTGTCGAGTTCCTCCTCGAACTTCTCGCGGATCCATTGTTCCTCGTACGGGTACTCGATCTGGTCGCGCCTGCGGTCCTCCACCTTCTCGCTGTGTCCGCCGAACTGCGGAAGCGGCGCAAGTGCGAGGTAGCGGGCCGGCTCGATGCTGACGTTGAAGTGCTGGTGGAACCAGCGGTCAGGCGGGGTGAACATGCTGCCCTCATGCCAGGGCGCGATGATCTTCTCACCGCCCTCCGGCCAGAGGATGGAGTAGCCCTCTCCCCCCGGGATGACGATGACTCTGCCAGGGCCGTGCCGGTGCCCTTTCTTGTACGTCCCGGGCGGAAAGACGGACATGTGACCGCCCATCTGGGAGTTGGGGAACGAGACGTCAACGACGTGGCCGCCTCCCCCGCGCTGCCGGTGGGGCACCAGGTCGTTCCAGGCTGCCATGTCGGTGAAGTAGTTGCCGTACCAGGTTGCGCCGCGTCCCAGGTTCGGCGCGCGCTTGGCGACGGCGTAGAGTTCGTCCTCGCGCGGCTGGAGCAATTCGGGGTGCGGGTAGGGGTTGTTGAAGTAGAAGTCCGGGTCCGGCTCGAGCGACATGGCGACCGGCAGGTAGTTGTTGTGCAGTATGCGCAGGGGCTGGTCGCCGCGTGCGTTGGCGAACTGGCGGTGCGCGCCGCGCGGGATGAGGAAGAGGCTGCGCGGGCCGAACTCGAAACTGTGCTTGTCGACACCGTCGGTCCAGACGGTGGCGATCCCGTGCCCAGCAAGGGTGTAGACGACCTCGTCGAGGGCGAATTTGAGCGGGGGAGCGCTCGCTCCAGGCGGAAGCTCCGTGATCCGGGCTTCCGCGACGCCCTCCATGCCTGAGACCTGGATAAATGCCGCGTTGCACTCGCGCTCGTGCCACGGGGCGACCTCAACGGTGCGCAGGTCTTCGATGAAATACCCCCGGTGGATGGGGAGGCCGTGCGCCTCCATCCAGTCGTCGTAGATGAACTTGCTGCCGCGGGTGCCTCCTCGGGCGACCGCGTCCTGTATGGCGCCGTTCTCGGTCATTCGTGCTCCTCCGTTGATGATTAAGGCTTGCTGATGGATGGTATCTCATTCCCGGCTGACATGGGTGCATGGCACTTCCGGGCGGGCCGACGTGACCGCGAACCAGTTGGCGTACAATCGGGGCGGCGGCGTACCGCCGGGGAGGCGAGATGGCAGACGTTTTCGGCTACGAGGGTTTCCAGTACGAGTACGTTCCGGGATGGCCCACGCTCCCGGAGGGCTACACCCTGCTCGAGTGTCCCGGCGTTGCTGTGGACTCGCACGACAACGTGTTCCTCTTGACCCGGGGCGAGCACCCGCTGATGCAGTTCGACAAGGACGGCAACTTCATCAAGTCGTTCGGGGAGGGGTATTTCAGCAGCCGCACGCATGGGCTGTACGTCGCCCACGACGACACGCTGCTCGTGGCGGACGACGGCATCCACACCATTCAGCAGTTCAACAGCGCGGGTGAGCAGCTGTTCGAGCTGGGGAATCGCAATAGCCCATCGCCGAAGTGGGGCGGAGAGCCGTTCAATCGACCTACTTCCGCGGCTATCCGTCCGTCCAACGGCGACTGGTACGTCTCGGACGGCTACGGGAACGCGCGGGTACACGTCTACAGCAGCGCAGGAGAGTACAGGTTCTCGTGGGGCAGCCCCGGCATCGACGCTGGAGAGTTCATGCGTCCGCACAACGTCGCCATAGACAGCGAGGACAGGGTCTACGTGGCCGACCGCGAAGCGCACCGCATCCAGGTATTCGACCCGGAAGGGCGGTTCATCGCCATGTGGAACAACATCCACCGGCCCGACGCTATGGTGCTCTGGCAGGACCACATCTACGTGGGGCAGCTGAACGGGATCGGTGGGTTCGACTCGCCGAACATGGGACATCGCGTCGAGGTGTTCGACCTGGCGGGCAAGCTCGTCTCCCGGTTCGGCGCTCCTGTGGAAGGGGAGGGGCCGGGCGAGTTCGTTGCGCCGCACGGCGTGGCGGTGGACTCCGAAGGGAGCCTGTACGTGGCCGAGGTCTCGTACACGATCATGGGTCGCCACCTGGACCCGCCGCGCGAGATGCGGAGCATCTCCAAGTACAAGCGCCGCTGGTAGCAACACCCGTGCTGCGCCTGCTGGCCCACGCGAAAGTCAACCTGACGTTCGAGGTGCTCGGACGCCGCGCCGACGGCTACCACGAGGTGCGGACGATACTGCAGGCGATCAGCCTCGCGGACGAATTGACGTTCGAGGCATCCGACGACCTCAGCCTGACGGTCGAACCCGCGGGTGCTGCGCCTGTGGAGGAGAACCTCGTGCTGGCCGCGGCCCGGCTGCTGCAGCGGGAAGCGGGCGTTTCGGCGGGCGCGGCCCTCCACCTGACGAAGCGCATACCGACGGCAGGCGGGCTCGGCGGCGGGAGCAGCGATGCTGCGGTCGCACTCCTGGGCCTGCGGCAACTCTGGGGCCTCGACCTCGACGCAGACGCGTTGCGCGGACTGGCGGCGCAGCTTGGCAGCGACGTGCCGTTCTTCGTTTCAGGGGGCACGGCGCTTGGAGAAGGCAGGGGCGAACGTCTGACGCCGTTGCCACCCCCCCAGGGCGAGGCGGTCGTTGCCGTGCCGGATGCATCCAGGCCCCGTGACAAGACCGGGCAGATGTACGGCCTGCTGACGCCGGAGCACTACACAGACGGGAGCGCCACGGCGGATGCCGAGCGCCGGTTGCGGGGCGGAGAGTCGCTCGACGGACGCGTTGTCAACGCCTTCGACGCGGTTGCGGCGCAGGCTTACCCGTTCTTCCCGGCGCTGCGCCAGGCTTTCGAAGCGGCGGGGCTGCATCCGGTGTTGTGTGGCGCAGGGCCGTCAATGTTTGCACTGGTGGGTGCGGGCAAGGCTTCCGCCCTGGCTGAGCGCCTCGCGGTGCAAGCGGGCTGCCTGGCGGTGCCCGTGCGGTTCAGGGAGGCGTGGGGGCTGGAAGGATAGCGCCGGGCCAGTGGGGCTCAGATGAGGAGCCTTCCTCCGGCTATGAGCAGCCCCGTGCCGATAACACCGAGCACGAGCCGCCCGCTGACCCTGGGCGCGAGACGCACGCCGACCTGCGCACCGGTCATCGCTCCCAGCCCGGCGATGCCCGCTCGAAGCCAGAGACTCGGCTCGTCGCTGCTGAACGTGAGGTGGATGGCGAGGGCAGCTGTCGCGGCGGCCGTCAGTTCCAACTGGGACGTCGCGACGGCAACGGCCTTCGGGATGCGGATGAGGATCATCATGACGGGGACGTTGATGATGCCGCCCCCGATGCCGAAGAACCCCGCAACGAAACCGGCTACGGGCGCGATGGCGGCGGTCAGCGGCTCGTTCACGCGGTAGCCGTAGACGCGGCCGGTCTTTTCGACGACGGTTCGGCGCCGTCCGCGCGTGGAAGGCTCCTCGGGCCGGGACTCCAGCGCGCTGCGGCCGATGAGGTAGACCGCTCCCAGTAAGAGAGCCACGCCGAACACGACCTCGAACGCGCTGCGATCGGTCACTCGGTTGATGAGCGCGCCCGCCGCCGCGGCGGGGACTGCCAGCGCGATGAGGATGGCGGCCGTACGGAAGTCTTGTAAGCGCCACAGGCGGTAGCCAACGCTCGCCGAGGCGGCATTGAAGAACACTGCGGTGAGGGAGATGACAGTTACTTCTGCGGGGCCGGCGTCGGGGAAGAGGAAAAGGAGGGCGGGAACCAGGAGAAATCCCCCGCCCACACCCGCGAGCGCCCCCACCGTACCCACGGAGAGCCCCAACAGGGCGAGGACGGCTGCCTGGGCGACGGTTAGCTCCGGGAGCATGGGAGGCGCGTCCTACGGCGTCTCCGGGTCAGGGCTCCGGGGGGCGAGTGCGAGGCCGAGCTGGTCCAACTGCGCCTGGTCGACCGGCGAGGGCGCACCGAACAGCGGGTCGACGCCGATCTGGGTCTTGGTGAAGGCGATGGTGTCGCGGATGGAGTCGGCCTTGTCGGACAGGATCATGACCAGCCGGTCTATGCCCCCGGCGAAGCCGCCGTGCGGGGGAGCGCCGTACTCGAATGCTTCCAGCAAGTGGCCAAACTGCTCCTCCACGTTCTCGGCGGAGTGGCCCAGGATGCGGAAGATGGCCTCCTGCCGGGCGCGTTCGTGGATACGGATGCTCCCTCCCGCGAGTTCGTAGCCGTTCGCCGCAAGGTCGTAGGCCCGGGAGA
>DAOUHP010000051.1:0-15179 GCA_034428575.1 Dehalococcoidia bacterium
GCATGAGACCGCCCGAGAGGGTATACGCAAGATACTTGCGCCCGGCGACCAGCGCGCTCTCCGTCTCCCGGTGTGTGACCAGCGGGTACGTGAAGAGCGAGAGGAGTTCGTAGAAGAGGATGAAAGTGAGCAGGTTCTCAGCGAGCGCGACGCCCGCCGCCGCCGCGATGCTGAGTGCGAATGCGGCGAAGAATCGGGTCTGCTTCTGCTCGTGCTCGCCGCGCATGTAGCCGACCGCGTAGACTCCCGCGAGCACCCAGAGCACGGAGACGAGCAGGCCGAAGATCATGCCCGCAGGGTCCGCTCGAAGGACGATGCTGATGCCGGGCGAATCGATGCCGGTTGAGATCTCCAGGAGCACGGTCCTGTGGATGTGTCCGTCCAGCGTTTCGGCGAGCATGACTACGGTGATGACCACCATCGCGATGCCCGCCAGCGTCGCCCAGATGTCTCGGAGGTTGGGCCAGCGGTCCGTCGTGAGCGCGGCGAGCAGGGCTGCTCCCACGGGAACGAGCACGGCGGCGAGCGGAAGCCCTGATTCGACGGTGCCGCTCACGATACCCCCGGCAACAGGACGTGGTCCATGATGACGACGTTGGCGATGCCGAGGCCGATAGTCGCGACGGCAAGCAGCACGATCGGCAGCCACACGTCGAACGGGGCCTCACGCGCCCGCTCGACCACGGGGCGCATCGCCTGTTCAGCGGGCCGGGGCGTGGCTTCCACGGGTGCGTCGGGTTCGTCATCGTGGCGCGCGGAGGGTTCGGACTTCGCAGGACGCAGGTAGACCTGTTCCAGCACCTTGAAGAGGTAGACGGCGGTGAGCAGGCTGCTGAGCAGCACGACCACGGCCACAATGGCCGCAACGACCACCGGCTGCTCTTGATCTTGGGCTGCCTTAACGCCCGCTTGCACCATGTACCACTTGCTGAAGAAGCCCGCTGTGGGCGGAATGCCGACCATCGCCACGGACCCGACGGCGAATGCGCCCATCGTGAGCGGCATACGAGGCCCCAATCCCGCGAGGTTGTGCGTGCGCTGCAACCCCACGCGGAGGCGGATGGACGACGCGGCCAGGAACAGTGTCGCCTTCATCGCCGCGTGGTTCACTATGTGGAGCAGCGCAGCTGCGAGGGCGAGCGGCGTGCCCAGGCCAATGCCCACGGCGATGAACGCGAGCTGGCTGATGCTGCTGTAAGCGAGCATCCGGCGTATGTCCGACTGCCCTGCCGCGGCAACGGAGCCGAACACGATGCCGATGAGGCCGAGTATGAGCAAAGCGTCCGCGACGGGCACGGAGCCGGAGAGGAACCCGGCGGGAAACACGCTCAGGAACATGCGGAGCATCGCGTACGCGGCCACCTTTGTCATCACCGGCGCGATGAGTGAGTTGACCGAGGACGGTGCATGCTCGTAGGCGTCCGGCAGCCACAGGTGCATGGGAACCAGGGCCATCTTGAGGCCCAGCCCGGCGAAGATGAAGACCGCGCCGACCTGCGCCGCGCGCGCACTCTCGGTCACTTCCAGCAACTCGCGCGCCTCGATCATGTTCAGTGTGCCGGTCGCGAAATAGATGAAGCCGACGCCCAGCAGGTAGAACGCTCCGCCGATGGAGCCGATGATGAGGTAGCGGAATCCCGCTAGCATCGCCTTGCGCCCGCCGATGAAGACGAGGGAATAGGCTGCTAGCGACGCAATCTCAAGAAAGACGAACAGGTTGAAGAGGTCGCCCGTGACGACGATGCCGGTGAGTCCCGCCAGCAGGAGCAACACCAAGCCGTAGAAGATGCCCGGGCGGTCGCCCGCCTCGCGCTCGGCCCAGCGCCTCGTCGAGATCAGGACGAGGAACGACACGCAGGTGATGACGACGCAGACGAACGTCGATACCTCATCTATCACGTATTCGATGCCCACAGGCGGAGCCCACCCGCCGAGGTGATAACTGAACGGTCCCTTGCGCAGTACCAGCTCCAATGAGAGCACGGACGCGACCGCGGCGATTGCCACAGTCGCGAGCGCAAGCAGAAATGCGCTGTGACGCCAGATGCGCCCAAGAATGGGAACGATGACCGCGAAGAGCAGCGGAGCGCCGACGATGAAGACAGGAAGCTGGGGTTGGGGGTCCACAGCTATTCCCTCACCTCGTCCAGCAACTCTCTCTCGTCCAGCGTGCCGAACTCACGGTAGATGGAGACAAGGAAGCTGAGTGCGACCCCGGTGATCGCCACGCCCACGACGATAGCGGTGAGCATGAGGACATGCGGCAGCGGGTTCACGTAGTCGCTCGGGTCCACGTGTTCGGCTACGCCATGCACGCTGTAGAGGATGGGGATCGTCGCTCCTTCGAGCAGCGAACCGCTGATGAAGAAGAGGATGATGGCGGACTGGAAAATGCTCAGACCGATGACCTGCTTTACCAGGCTGCGTTTGCCCATCATGCCGTAGAGGCCGACAACGAGGAGTACCGCGATCGCCCAGTAAGGGAAGCGTGCTGCGATCTCGTCGATCATTGGCGCGAGCTGCCCGCAAGGAGATCGTAGATGAGCACCAGCACGGCTGCGACGCCGAGGAACACGCCGACCTCGATGATGAGGATGCCCATGGAACGGGCGGTGCGGGGCTCGCCGGCGAACTGGTTGTACCAGTCCACGGGGATCGGAGCGTAGTCCAGGAAGTTCGCGCCGAGGATGAGCGGCAGGATGCCCCCGAACATGTAGATGCCGAGACCGATGCACGCCAGCCAGATCAAGAGTCCCTGCGGTATGCGCAGTGCGGCCTGCCGGTTGCCCAGCACCAGGCGCACCAGCAGCAGCGCAGCCGCGACGATGGCTCCGGCCTGGAATCCCCCGCCCGGGCTGAGTTCGCCGTGCAGCAGCACATAGATGCCGAAGACGATGATGAGCGGCACCAGGAAGACGCGCGTGATGAAGTGCAGTATCACACTGTCATACCGGTCATTCATCCGAGCTCTCCTCCTCCGGGACCCGGCGACTGAGTTGCAGCACGAGCAGAACGGCCAGCCCGGCGGTGAAGATGACGAAGGTCTCTCCCAGCGTGTCGTAGCTCCGGAAGTCCGCCAGGATGGCCGAGACGAGGTTGGGGATCACCACCTCGGTCTCCGTCATCTCGGTCAATTCGGGCGAGAGGTGCAGGTTCGCAGGCGCGTTCGGGTCCGCACGGTCCGGCAGGTCTGCCGACGCCCAGATGAACAACGCGATCAGCGCCACAAGGAATTCGAACAGGAGCACCTTCAATCCGGGGTCCTCCTTTCAACGACGCTGATTGCGCCGATCAGCAGGACGCCGGTCACGCCCGCTCCCAGCGCGGCTTCGGTGAGGGCAACGTCCACGGCGCCCATGAGCGCGAGCAGCACAGCGGCCAGAAAGCTGTACACAGACAGCGTCGCCACCGCCGCGATCATGTCACGCACCGAAAGGGCGATGAGCGCAGCCACAACGAGCAGGCCGAACAGCGCCAGTTCCAGCCACCAGATCATCCGCGTTCCTCCTTCTGCCAGGGCAACTGTCCCGTGCGCAGTGCGGCGCGGGTGAGCAGGTGCGCGCCGACGGGGTTCGCTATCGCGACGAACACCAGGATGAGCGCGAACTTCAAGCTCAGCAGCGTGGCGCCCTCGTGCAGGATGAGGCCCAGGAGCAGAAGGGCGATGCCAAGCGTCTCCGACTTCGAAACGGCATGCACCCGGGAGAAGAAGTCCGGCAGGCGCACCAGCCCCAGGGCGGTGATGACCATGAATGCGAGCCCGAGACCTATGAACACGTCGCCCGCGATGCTCATGCGTCTTCCTCCTCCTCCAACCCTTGCATCAGCGACCACAACTGGTGCTGGCGCGTTTCCAGGTACTTGCCGACGGCAACCGTTCCTATGAAATTCAGCAGGGCGTAGCTCAGCGCAAGGTCGACGAACGAGTCCGGCCGCTCGAACACGAACCCGATCAGCACGAGCAGTACCACGGCATTCGTGCCGATGGCGCTGGCGGCCAACAGCCGGTCGAACGGCGTTCGGCCCAACAGGAGCCGGTAGAACAGTCCCGCGTTAACAGCCACCGCGATGGTGAGCACTGCGATGTGGGGCAAACTCATGGCAACACCTGCTCAACGGTCACAACGTCCGTCAACTGCACACGGTCGGGCGCGGGCTCGCCGAATATCCCTGCCACCTTGCGCTGGATGCCTCCGTCCTCCATACCCTGCCTGCTCTTGGCAGAGAGGCAGTGCACCATGAACCGTTCGCCCGAAACGTCCACCGTCACTGTTCCCGGCGTGAGCGTGATGGACTGCGCCAGGAGCACCTGGGCTGACTCCGAGCGCAGCGACGTCTCAAACTCCACGAGGTTCGGCTCAACCGGAAGCCGCGGATGCAGCACGAGGTAGGCCACGTGCAGATTGGAGAGGGCTATCTCCCACAGAAGCCAGGGCAGATAGAGCAGTGAGCGGAAGAAGCCGCGGACGAACCAGAGGAACGGATACGGAACATGCCTGAAGCGTGGCTCCTGGTCACCCGCGAACAGCCAGTGCGTAAGCGCTGTCCCGAATACGGCGACCAATGCGCCGACGACGAGAAACTCGATTTCAGTGTGGCCGGAAAACGCGAACCATACGGCGAAGAGGCCGAGCGTCTGCACGGTCCACCTGAGCGTCTGGCGTATCTTGGTGGGCCGGACGTCCACCTGACGGGGTTCGTTGTTCATTCAACCACGGTCTGCACGCGCACTCGCGTCCGCTTCGTTGGGCACGCAAGCTAGCAGGCTACGAACGGCGCAGGATGGCTGTCAAGGCGGCACGGCTGCCTGAATCGCCCGGCAGCGGCTTTGGCTTTGATAGCGGCGAGTTCGCCCCGGAGGTCACCCGTGACACAAGAGCGCATGAACCGAGGGAACGTCGGGCCGAACAGCCCGCTGGCTCCCCGTCTATCCGCACGAGTGTACCCTCCGAGGTACTGCCCGAGGTACTGCGGAGACGCCCGGCTCTGCGGAACCTATAATCAGTGGTGGAGGAAGACGGACTTGGCACTCACATTCGAGATCGGCGATGAGTCCCGCCCGAGAGGGCACGCGCTACTCTACTTCGGCAACCCGCGGACCGGCCTTATGGCTACGTACGTCGTCCTGCTGCCGGTGAAGATGGACATGACCAAGTACCTGCCCCCGATGCTCGCGGCGCAGCTGGGCGGGCTTGCCGGCGAGATGCTCGGAGAGGGGGGCGGCAGTTTCGCCGCGCCTCCCATTCCTGAGGCCGTGGAGTCGGTCGAGCCGCTCCGCCGGCTGGCGGAGCTCCGCGGGGACGACTTCATCTGGGGCGGAGACATGGTGCTGGGAGACTTGCAATCCGCGATGCACCAGTCGGCGGAGGCCGTACATGAGTACGAGGCCCTCTACCAGCGGTACATGGATGCCAACCCCGCCCCTACCGTGACCACGGCGGAACGCTCCCTGGCCGATAGCTCGGCAGATCCGGATAGCAGCGTCCAGCACGTCGTCTACGCGCTGATGAGCGACCGCGACCGGCTTTCTGAACTGTCGAGATTGGTCGGGACGATGCGGTTTGCGCTCGAATCGCAGGACAATGCCCTCGCCGAAGAGACGAATGCTTCGCTACAGGCGTTGGGACAGGCCTTGCCGGAGCGTTTCTGGGGGCAGCGCGTGCGGCGGGCGGCTCGAGATCCTTCCGGCGCCGGGGCACGGCTCGCTCAGCTGTACGTTGAGCGCTGCTACAAGCTGCTCGAAGAGGACTTCGTCGCGGTACAGGCGTTGGAAGAGCAGATAGCCCCACTCGCTGACGAGAGCCCGCCTCAGGGAGATCTCCGCGGCTAGGGCAGCCTCTGTCCCGTCACTCAGCGTAGGTCATCGATGCCCAGGTGGGTCCGGTCTTGACGTCTATCCGGAGGGGCACGCTCATCTCAAGCGCATTGGGCATCACCTGCTGCAGCATCGAGACCAACTCCTGCTCCTCCTCCACCGGCAACTCAAACACGAGCTCGTCGTGCACCTGTAACAGCATCCGGCTGCGGAAGCCGTCTTCTTCGAGGCGGCGCTGGATGACGATCATCGCCTCGTTGATCACGTCTGCTGACGTGCCCTGCACCGGCATGTTGAGCGCGATGCGCTCGCCTGCCTGCCGCACCGGGTAGTGCGGCGACCGCAACTCGGGGATGTAGCGCCTGCGGCCCAGGAGCGTCTCGGTGTAGCCGGTGGCCTTCGCCCGCTCAACGGTGTCGTCGAGGAATTTCTTGACGGTCGGATAGGTGCCGAAGTACGACTCGATGAACGCTGCGCCCTCCTCGCGGGTAAGCTCCGTCTGCTGGGAGATGCCGAACGCGCTGAGGCCGTACGCGACGCCGAAATTCATCACCTTCGCGAGGCGGCGCATGTCCCGCGTTACTTCCGCCAGAGGTACACCGTAGATGAGCGACGCGGTGGAGGAGTGGATGTCCTCTCCGCGCTCGAACGCCGCCGTGAGCGCTGGGTCCTTGGAAAGGTGTGCGAGGACGCGCAGGTCTATCTGCGAGTAGTCGGCGCTGAGCAGCGTCCACCCGGGCCGCTCCTCGGCTATGAACGCCTCCCGAACGCGCAGGCCGAGCGGGGTGCGGATGGGGATGTTCTGGAGGTTGGGGTCTGCGCTGGCAAGCCGCCCCGTGGCGGAGCCCGCCTGGTTGTAGGTGGTGTGGATGCGTCCCGTGCGGGCGTTCACCTGCTGGGGGAGCGTGTCCACGTAGGTGGACTTCAGCTTGGTAAGCTCCCGATAGCGCAGTACGTGCCCGATGACGGGGTGGTGGTCGCGCAGGTTCTCAAGGATGGAGGCATCCGTGGAATAGCCGGTCTGCGTCCTGCGGCCGGATGGGAGTTTGAGCTCCTTGAAGAGCAGGTCGCCGAGTTGGGACGGCGAGTTGATGTTGAACTCGTGGCCGACGGCATCGTAGGCGGCGCGCTCCTCTACCTCGACCTCGCCCGCGATCTCTTCGTTCAGTTCGGCAAGCACGCCGGTGTCTATGGCGATGCCGTGCGTCTGCATCCGCGCGAGCACGGGCACGAGGGGCATCGCGTGGTCGTCGTGGTAGGGAGTGAGCCCGTCCCGCTCCATGTCCTCGGCAAGAGCGCGCCGCAGTCTGAGCGTTACAGCGGCGGCGGTTGCTGCGTAGTCTGCGGCATCCGCCACGGGCACGGCGTCGAACGTGATCTGCTTACGCCCCGTGCCCGTCAGATCGGTCAGCGCCTTCAACTCGACGTTCAGCCGGTTGAAAGCCAGGGGCTTGAGCCCAAGCGCCTTCTCGCCCGTGAGGTGCGCCGCGATCATCGTGTCGAATCCCACGTCCACCGCGGTCGGCAGCAGGCCGTAGTTGAATAGCAGCGTGAGCGTGAAGTTGAGGTTGTGGCCTGAGACCGCCTTGCTCGTGAGCACCGGGACGAGCGACGCAATCACTTCTTCGGCGGATAGCTGTGTCCCCTCGGCATGGCCTACCGGCACGTAGAAGCCTTCGTCCTCCTCGACGGCGAACGCGAGTCCCGCGAGTGCCGACTCCATCGCGCGCGGAACGGCGGCATGCGCCTCGACGACGATGGCGGAAGCGCCGCGTAACCGTTCAACGAGACCGTCGAGCGCGGTAGTCGAATCGACGACGGTTACGCGCACGTCCGCCTCGAACATCGATTGCTGCTCGTCCGCGGCAGCACTTGCCGGGGACTGCTCCTCGCCTGGAGGAGACGGGATACGCGCAACCAGGCTGCTGAACTCCAACTCCTTGAATACGTCCAGCACGTCGTTGCGCGAGAATCCCCAGAACGACGAGGCGTCGAAGTCGAACTCCGTCGGGGCTGCGGTTGCGATAGTGACGAGGCGCTTGCTCTTGAGCAGTTGCTCCGCGTGCTCCCGAACGAGGCCCTGTATGCGGGGTGGGGTCACATCGTCCACGCGCTCGACGAGTGCCTCGGCGCTGCCGAATTCGGTGATGAGCTTCACCGCTGTCTTCTGTCCGATACCCGGAACTCCGGGGATGTTGTCGGACGTATCGCCGGTGAGCGCCTTCACGTCACGTTGCTGGTCAGGTTCGAGTCCCCCGTAGCGCTCACGCACGGCCTCCATGTCGTACACGCGCGTGTCGCCGAAGCCGGTCGTGAGCAGGACCCGAACGTGGGGTGAGACGAGCTGGAGCGTGTCGGTGTCGCCGGTGGCGATGAGCGTATCCACCTCGTGCTCGGTGCTCCACGCCGCTATCGTTCCGAGAACATCGTCCGCTTCGTAGCCGGGCGATTCCAGGATGGGGACCTGGAATGCGCTCATCACCTGTTTCACGCGCTCCACGTTGCGCGTGAGTTCGGGCGGGATATCGGGACGCGTCCCCTTGTAGTCGGCGTATTCCTCGTGGCGGAACGTCGGGCCGGGCGGGTCGAAGGCGATGGCTACGTGCGTGGGCTTGTGGTCTGCGAGCGTCTTGAAGAACGTGGTGGTGAATGAGTAGACGCCCCGCACGTCCTCGCCGGTCTCCCGGATGGTGAGGGGTTGCGCTTGCCGGAGCGCGAACCAGGCGCGGAAGACCATGGCGTGGCCGTCCATGAGCAGGAGCAGGGGCTTCTCCCGCCGCTCTGAATCGGCTGCTGCTGCCGTTTCGCCGAACAAGGAGGGAGTGTCTGCTCGGGAAGACCTGCGGACCATGGTCATGCGCCTCGCAGGGGTTTGAAGAAGCTATGAAGGAAGTTGCGCTGGTGCGCCCAGCGGTGGGTGCGGCGCACGGCCTCGTCGGAGAGCACCCCTGTGCCCGTCGTCACTTTTATCGCCTTGTAGCCCTTCGCCGGCAGCAGCGGTGCATCGCCCGATACGGTGACGGAGTAGCCCTGCTCACGAAGCCAGTCGCGCAGCGCCTCGAAACCCTTCGCCTTGCGGTTCGGGGTCACGTAGACGTAGAAGTCCTTGGAGCCCGCTACCTCGTGAAAGTGCTCGTCGGCTATCTCGACGCCCTTGCCGGAGCCTTCCCGCAGTTTCGCGCGGTTCATGCCCTGCCTGTAGACCATGCGCGGATTCTAGCAGGGTGCACGGGGATCAACATGCGGGAGGTCCGGCGCAAAGGAGCTTAGCCCTGTGACTACAACCAGCTTGCGCTAAGGAGGAACGGTTATGGCCCAGAGTGAGACTAAGGCAGAGCGTCGGGACGTAGATCGTAGATACGGGACTTCACCGCATTCAGAAGCTCCCGAACCTGAAGGTGCCGATGGTTGGCGAGTGCCTGTTCCAGGAGTGGACTTTCCATACGTCCCTTGGAGTCGTGTGCGGGAGCTGCTGGGGTTGCCTCCTGTAGACCCCGCATGAACAAGTGGATGCACTCCACGGACACCCACTTAGGAGCAAAGGCATTGCAGATTGTGGCGAGCACATCTTCGATTGCCTCGCGCTCCATACCGTCCGCCAAGGGATTGGTGTCGTCTGCCATCGTTTGAGTCCCCTTTCCTTGCATCAGCAGTAGAACGCACCCACGCTGTGGTGCCAGAGGTTACCACGAGGTGGGAGACCGTACCGGAGAGCGGGGAGCCCAGAGTCTAGGGGCGTCCCCGCCAAAGGTACACTTACGCGATCAACCGTCTGTACGATAGGTGGCGCCGGTGCATGCTCCTCACCAGCCTCCGCATCTGCTCCTCTGTGTCCTGCGACCTTGAGTTGTGCCGCCCTGCGAACTCGGCCACGTACCTCTGCAGATGCTTCTCGCTCATCTTGAAGTACGTTCCCTTGTACCCTCTCTTCAGGGTCGCCCAGAACGACTCGATGCCGTTAGTGTGGGCCTGTCCTCGGACGTACTCCCCGACGTTATGCCTGACGCTCTCGTGCTTCCTCGGCAAGTTGCGATAAGAACCGAGGTCGTCCGTGTAGACCACCGCGTCCTCCGCCGTCCTGCTGGTCACGAACCCATGCAGCGTTCTGGCACCCGTGTTCGGAATGACTGTCGCAGATATGCGATTCGTGCATCTGTCCTTCACTCCGGCAACAATGAGCTTACCCGTCATCCCCGAGGCGATGCTACGGAGCTCAGGGTCCTCATGCCAGCGGGACAGTCTCTTGTTGCGGTGCCTGTTCCGTTCCAGGCCACCGATGGCCGTTTCGTCCACCTCGACCGGGCCCTTGAACTGCGCCCGCCCACCAGCAGCGCCGACAGCGTATGCACGCCTGATCCTGTGCGCGAGGTGCCACGCCGTCCGCTGCTTGACGCCCAAGTCCCTGTGCAGCTTCATGGAGGAGATGCCGCGGAGATGCGTTACCATCAGGTAGATCGCCATGCCCCACGTGCGCAGGGGCAGCTTGGAGCGATGCATGACGGAGTGCGACTTCACGGAGAAGTATGCCTTACACGAGCCGCACCAGTACGGCAGCGGTTTTCGATTCTCTCGGACCTTGATGTCTGGGGACTCGCAGACGGGGCACTTCACCCCATCCGGCCATCTGACTTTAGTGAACCACTCTTCTGCTTTGTATTCGTCGGCGAACATTTCCGCCGCCTGTACTAACGAGATTCCACGCCTCCAATACTTTACCAGGGGCCGTGCGGTTTGGTACCGGTCACCTCCTTCTTTCCATGTGGGTTTCACTCTATATTTTACCACAATTAGGAGTGGGGTGCTGAGCCGGGACCTTGTGCTTACCCCTATGCCCGGTTATGGTGCTCACGCTAGAGCTGCTTGATGTACTCCTTGTGCCGTCAGGTTCTTCCGCCTTTCCGGCGTGGGTCACAAGCATGGGACTAGGGGGCTTCCACGCCCTCCTGTTGACTCACGTGGTACACGGAGCAGCTCTAGCAAGCCTTCGCCCATGCAGCAGGAGGGCACCATGTTGCTCCGCCTCCTCGCAGTGGGCCTGTGGGCTGCGCTGCTAGTTTCTGCTTGCTCCGTACCGCCCCCCACACCTACCCAGCCACCACGGAGCGATCCGCCAACAGCTACCCCATGGCCAACACCCACTCCACATCCAACGGCAACTCCTACCCCTGACCCCGCGCCTACACCCACGCCCACTCATATCACAGCGGCTCAGCTAATTAGCGACTACACGTCCGCGCGTCACTTGGCGCAGGCACAGTATGAGAACGGGCAACAGTGGCGTATCACTGGCACGGTGGGCATGGCGTCCGAGGCTGCTGAGGAATCAGGTTGGTTTGTCGGCCTCGAATTTCCCCAGACAGCGGCAGGGCTCCTCGGGACGGGAGGGGTCGTGATGGTGTACTACGCGAGCGCGGCGTACAGAGAGCCCCCAAAGGCTGTGAAGGGGCAGATGTTCACCGCAGAATGCGCAATCTACGGGGTGAGCTCCCTAATCAAAGATGGGCTCTGGCAGATCGACTGCGTAAGTGTGCCGGAGGGGTTTGTGGTGAAGTCATTCACGCCCCCATCGGGGCTGGACAAAGGGTCCATACTGGCCGCTGCGTCTGCATCGGCATCAGCTCCCGCATCGACCTCTATACCGATTGGGGCCGGGCTGGATCGCTACAACCGGAGCATTGTGAACGTAGCTGCGCCCGTTGGATTGGGCACCGGGTTCAGAGGGTCGGGAGTGGTCATCAGCGCCGACCCTGAGACCGGAGCCGCCTATATCCTCACCGCCTATCACGTCGTGGATGAATCGCCTCACGGGATCGAGGTGAGCATCGAGGGCGAACCCGGCGAAGGCTTCCCTGCTCAGGTTGAAGCGCACGACGATCACTTGGACATCGCTCTGCTGTCCACCTGCTGCTCCCCATGGTTCCTTGCGGCGGAAGCGGTAGACATCGACTACCCCAACCGAGGAGATAGGGTGTATGCGGTTGCCTCCAACGACCATGGTCAAGTCGTGGCGTCACACGGTGAGATTCTCGGCACGAGTGGAAACGATATAGGTGCTGACGTGCCTGTAGAGCCTGGCTACTCTGGCGGCGCTCTCGTCACGGCTGGAACGTATGAGGTACTTGGCATCATCACAGGCGTAAGGTCTACGGAAACCGGTGACTACCCTCCGGCAGGGGCGGAGGGCCTGCAGGCATTCGGGCTATTCTGGCCGCCCGGGACCGTCATCGCCATCAGGACGAGCGCAATCGCAACCTACATGGAATCAGGGCCTATGTAGTCATGCGGGAGGTCCGGCGCTAACGATTGACAGCAGCGGCGTCATACAGATAACGTTACGCGTTGGCTATCGCATCTAGGATGGCTCAAAGCACGTAGCCTTCAAGACAACACAGTGGTAGGCAGACACAGGGAGGTTTGTCAGATGATGAAGCGGATCAGGAAGATTGGAGCAATCGGGGCGGTCAGCCTCGTGCTCGCCGTTATCCTCGCTGCCTGCGGCGGCGAAGACCCGACGGCCACCCCGCGTCCCGCAGCGACGCCTACCCCCGCCGACGCGATGATGGATGAGGCTGAGCCGACGGCTACCCCGGACACGATGATGGAAGCCACCGCAGAGCCAGCCCCTGACACGGGCGGCGACACAGGCCCTGCACCTACCGCGACCCCCGTCCCCCGCCCGACCGCCACGCCGTTGCCGGTTGACCCCGGCTTCGACGCCGAGTCCTACTTCAGGGGCCGGACGGTTCGCATCATGGTCGGCTTCAACCCCGGCGGCGGCACCGACGCCCAAGCCCGCTTCATGTCACGCGCTTGGTCCGAATACATCCCGGGCAACCCGCGCCTCGTCGTCACCAACATGACCCCCGTGATCACCCAACGGAACTTCGTCTGGAACTCGGAGCCGGACGGCTACACCATCGCGGTGGAGGCGACGCCGGGCATCTTCGACCAGGTGACGCCGCAGGCCCAGTTCGACATGCGGGATGTCTCCATGATCGGCGTCACGTCTGGCAAAGACGCCTTCTGGGTCACCCACCACTCCACCCCGTACGAGTGCTTGGAGACCGCCATCGACGGCCCGGTGACGCTGACCATCGGCACGAGCGCCCCGACCCCCGCGGACCTTGGCTCCACGGTCATGATTCCCTACATGGCAGACCAGTTCAACATCCCCTTGGAGATCAAGAACGTTGCAGCTGCCGGCTCTGCCGAGCAGTACCTGATGCTCGAACGCGGCGATGTCAACTCCTGGACCTCCTCCACGGTCTGGTACCAGTTGCCGGTCACCCGCCCCGGGTGGACCAGGGACCGCTTCATCAAGCCGTTCATCGACATGTCATTCCCGGGATACATCCTGGGACCCAACGATGAAGGCCCGTTCGACTGTCCCAACGTGAACGACCTGCTGTCGGACGACCAGAAACCCGTCTGGCTTGCCATGAACGCGCCCCGGACCTACGCGTCCAAGAACATCATCGGCCCGCCCGGCATACCCGCCGGTCCGCTCACCGCCCTGCGCGACGCGCTTGCGAACGCCATGGCCGACCCCGGGTTCGCTGCCAGCATGGAGAAGTTCACGGGTATCCCCAACAACTTCACCCACGGCGAGGTGGCGCAGCAGGAGTTGTACGACGCGACGCAACAGTTCATCGACAACCGGGCTCTCATCGGTGAGATCCAGGAGGCGATGTACCAGAAGTACGTGAGGTAAGGAAGCGGAAAGCGCTTCGAGGTCATCACGCAACGTCAGGAACAGTCCCGCCGGGTTCGGCGGGACTGTTCTATTTTGGCACTCCTCTTTGCCTTCCCAGCGAGGTTTGACAACACATTTCTGGCTGGATAGGATTCCGCAGCTAGCCTTGTGAGAGCCCTTCATGCCCACGAGGCTTTCTTGTATGTATCGGCAGCGATGAACTGCAAGGGGAGGTTACGGTGAAGACCCTGAAGATGTCCGTCGCAGTGGGAGCGCTCAGCCTCCTGCTCGTTTTCGTCCTTACCGCCTGTGGCGGAGAGGCAGAGCCTACTGCCACACCAAGAACGGAAACGGCGGCCCCGGAGGCAACGCCGACAGCGATGCCGGAGGCCATGCCTGAGGCGGAGCCCACCGCGACGCCCACGCCGCTCCCTCCCGGCGCCACCGCGCCGCCCGCGCCCACAGCAACGCCCGTACCCGCGGCGACGCCAACTCCCATCCCCCCGGACCCCGGCTTTGACGCTGAGGGCTACTTCAGTGGCAAGACCATCCGCATGATGGTCGGCTTCAACCCCGGTGGGGGAACCGACGCCCAGGCGCGCTTCATGTCCCGCGAATGGCCGAAGTACATCCCGGGTGAGCCTCGCATCATCGTCACGAACATGACCCCGGTGGTGACCGAGCGGAACTTCGTCTGGAACTCCAAACCGGACGGCTTCACCCTTGGCCTCGAGGCAACCGCCGGTATCTTCGACCAGTTCACCCCGCAGGCGCAGTTCGACATGCGGGAGTCCACGATGATCGGCATCACCTCCGGCAAGGAGGGTCTCTGGGTGATACGCGGCACCCTGCCCTACGGCTGCTTCGAGACTGCCTGGAACTCGCCCGGGCCCACTCTAACCATTGCGACATCGGTGCCCACGCCTGCTGACCTCGGCGCCGACGTCGTCCTCGGATGGCTGTCGGACCTCTTCAACGTGCCGCTGGAGATCAGGAACCTCGCAGCCGCCGGCTCCGCAGAGCAGTACCTCTACATAGAACGTGGGGACACCAACTCCTGGATATCGGGCACCATTTGGGACCAGTTCCCAAGGACACGTCCGGGCTGGACCGCGAGTGGCTTCATCCGCCCGTTCGCCGACCTCTCTATACCCGGATTCGAGCTGGGCCACAATGGCGAGGCGGACTTCGACTGCCCGAACGTCGCCGACGCCCACCTCAACGAGGAACAGACGTCCATCTACAACGCCATGCGAGGCCCGCAGGTATACGCGTCGAAGAACATCGTCGGCCCGGCAGGCATACCGGATGACGTCGTAGCGGTGCTGCGGCAGGCGCTGGCCGACGCGATGGCGGACGAGGAGTTCGCAGCGTCCATGCAGCGGTTCACCGGCATCAAGAACAACTTCACGCACGGTGACCAGGCGGACATCGAGCTCGACCGGACCGTTGAGGACTTCATCGCCAACAAGGATCTCATCGATCAGATCACGCAGGACGTTTTCGACAAGTACGTGCGCTAAGAGAGAGTGAAGGAGAGGCTGGCGGCTTGGATGCCGCCAGCCTCTCTGCTTTGGGGTAGAATGCCGCCGTCCTGGCCCGCAGGGGCAGGTACGGTAAGGCGCCTTGTAGGATTCATTCCAGCCCAGGGGGCTTCTTGTACAGAGCAGC